>JANNHP010000296.1:0-15018 GCA_031404455.1 Planctomycetia bacterium
CGGGGGTCCGCCCCTACCGAGACAGTTTGCAGGTCTCGCTTCGCTGTCGTCGATCCGCGCACCCCCAATCGCGCTACCCTGAACCGATTCCCCGCTCCGCGGGAATCCTCTCCTGACGCATGACCGCGAACCACCCGCCCACGTCGATCGAGGCGCTCCTCGCGGAGCGCGAGTGGGTGAGGAACCTCGCGGCGTCGCTCGTCGCCGACCCGAACCGCGCCGACGACGTGGCGCAGGACGCGTGGCTCGCCGCGGTCACGCGTCCGCCCGACGACGGTTCGTCGCCGCGCGGATGGCTCGGCGCCGTCGTGCGGAACTGGGCGAAGCGCGGCTACCGCGGCGAGGGACGCCGCCGTCTGCGCGAGATGGCCGTCGCGCGTCCCGAGGCGATGCCGTCGGCGGCGGAGATGGTCGCCCGCGCCGAGGCGCACCGTCACGTGGTGGACGCCGTCATCGGACTAGCGGAGCCGTACCGCTCGACCGTGCTCGCGCGGTTCTTCGAGGACATGCCGCCGCGCGAGATCGCGCGGCGCATGGAGGTCCCGGTCGAGACGGTGCGGACGCGGCTGAAGCGCGGACTCGCGCAACTGCGCGAGCTTCTCGACGCGAAGTACGGCGGTGACCGTCGCTCGTGGGGGTTGGCGCTCGCGCCGCTCGCGGTGAAGGGGGGAGTCCTCGTGAAGACGACGACGAAGACGGGAATCGCCGTGGCGGCCGTCCTGCTTCTCGCCGGCGCGGCCGCGTTCTGGACGGTCGTGCCCGAAGACGACCCGGTCGTCGCGGACGCTGCGCCCGTCGCGCCGCCCTCGGTCGCGAGCGCTGCGCCCGCGCCGCCGGTCGCGCCGCCGCCGGCGCCTGCACCCGAGGTGCCGGCCGGAACGGCGTCGGTGCGCGGCGAGGTGTGGTTCGCGTCGCCGGAGCGCCCCGCGCCGGGTGTCGCAGTGACGATCGGACCGTCGGGGTCGGCGAAGTCCGTCCGCACCGACGAAGTGGGGCGTTTCCGGCTGGACGGACTCCCCGCCGGGTTCCGCGGCGCCGTGCGCTTCCGGCACGAGAGGCTCGCGGAGGTCGCGCGCACCGTGATGCCGCTCCGCGAGGGTGAGGTCCTCGACGTCGGCATCCTGCGTCTCGCCGCGCCGGCCTCCGCGGAGGTGCTCGTGCTGACGTTCGACGGGAGTCCCGTCGAGGGGGTGGACGTCGAGGCCGTCCGGTCGCCGGCGCGCACCTTCAGCGATCCCGTGTTCGACACGCTCGGCTGGCGCGACGTGCCGGAACCGCACGCGCACGGCGTCACAGACGCGGACGGCCGCGTGCGGTTCGACCGTCTCGAACCCGACGCGTGGACGTTCGTGGCGGTCAAACGCGGGTTCCTGCGCGGGTCGTCGCTCTCGGTCCCGCTCGCCGCGGGCGAGGTCGCGGGTCCGGTCCGGCTGCGTCTCGGGCGGGGACTGCCGCTCGCGGGGCGCGTGATCGACGGCGCCGGGCGGGGAGTCGCGGGCGTCACCGTCTGGGCGCAGCCGAAGTCCGGGTATGGGAACCCGGACGTGATGACGACGCTGCCGCGCGCGACGAGCGACGCCGACGGCGCGTTCGCGTTCGACGCGCTCACGCCCGGCACGCACGAGATGCGCGTGCAGATCGGCGCCGCGCCGCTCGTCACCGCGGCGACCGTGCGGGTGCCCGCGAGCGCCCCGGTCGAGATCCGGCTCGCCGGACGCCGCATCGTCGGGGCCGTGCGCGAGGCCGGATCGGCCGCGCCCATCCCCGGGGCGCGGGTCCGTGCCACCGCGGTCGCGCCGTCCAGCATCGTCGAAACGACGAGCGGGCCCGACGGACGGTTCGTGCTCGACACGGTGATCGACGTGGAACTCGTCACTGGAATCCACGTGGCCAAAGCCGGCTTCGTCGAGGTGCCCGACCCCGTCCGCACGAAGGTCCCGTACACCGATCCGGGCCTCTGGCTGCGCCGCACGGGCGACACGCCGCTCGACCTCGTGATGCGCCGCGGCGCGAAACTCACGGGCCGCGTCACGGCCGACGGCGTGCCACTGCGCGGCGCGTCCGTCCTCGTCCACCGGCGTCGCGCCGCGGCGGCGCAGGCGACGACGGACGCCGACGGTCGCTACGTCGTCGACGGCATCGAGCGGGGCCTCGCGCTCGTCCAGGTGACGTCGGCCGCGCACGTGCAGACGGACTGGTCGTTCGACTCTGTGGGACAGTTCTGGAGCGGGCAGGAGGTCGCGGGAACGATCGCGATCCCCGAGACGGGGGAGATCGTCCGCGACGTGACGATGGAGCGCGGCGTCGTCGTCTCGGGACGCGTGGTCACGGCGGATGGCGCGCCCGCGGCGGGTTGCCAGGTCATGGGGATCAACGTCGATCGCGTGACCTGCGGCGCGGACGGCGCGTTCCGCGTCGTCGCATCGACGATCCGCGGTCGCGCGTGGGTCTCGGCGCAGCATCCGGACCTCGGGTGGGCCGGTTTCGACGCGGAGATCCCGCAGTCGCGCGCGATCGAGGACGCGGAGATCCGGCTGAAGCCGTACCCGCGACTCAAGGGACGCGTGACCGCGGGGTCCGGCGAGTTGCACGGCGCGTGGGTCGAAGCGGCGAACCTCTCGCCGGGAAGCCCGGAGCCGTGGTGGGGGAACTCGCGGCCGCGTCCCGTGGACGCCGACGGCGCGTTCGACGTCGCCGTGTTCGCGACCGAGGGCGTGATGGTCCGCGCGGGGGCGGAGGGGCTCTGCACCGTCACGGTCCCGGCGACGCGGACTTCCGACGGTTCGTTCACCGTGGAGATCCGGCTCGATCGCGGCGCGCGAGTGTCCGGACGCGCCGTGATCGGCGGATCGCGCGAGCCCTGCGCCGGGGCCGAGGTCGTCCTCACGCCGAAGCAGCGCTCGAGCGAGTTCTCGAAGTCGGCCGCCCCGTTGCGCTACGAGGTCGTGGCGGCGCTGACGGCGGCGGACGGAGGGTTCGCGCTCGAAGGCGTCGCGCCCGGGAGGCAGTTCCTGAGGGTGCAGAAGGACGGGTTCATCGCGGCCGAGACGGAGATCGACGTGCCGACGCAGGGCGAACTCGTCGTCGAACTGACGGCGGGCGCGGAGATCGCCGGCACGGTCACGTTCTCGGACGGCGCGCCGCTCGTGCGCGGCGGCGTGAGCGCGACGCGCTCGGTGGACGACGCGCAGCACGCGGGCGGCAAGCGAAGGATCTGGTACGGCATCGGCGTGACCGACGAAGCCGGGCGCTACACGATCCGATCCCTCCCCGAGGGCGCGTTCGACTTGTCCGTCGGGCCGTGGTCCTCGCAGGAGAAGTTCGCGAACGTCGATCGCCCCGGCGTGGCAGTGGGATCGCGCGGCGTGGACTTCACCGTCGAGCGGCTGGCCACGGGACTGCGCCTGCGGGGCCGCGTCGTCGGCGCTGACGGCACGCCCGTGGCACGCGCGACGGTGAACGCGCACCCCGCGAGCGGAAAGGCGTTCGGGAACGCCACGACGCGCGGCGACGGCACGTTCGAGATCGAGGGCCTCGATCCAGTCGCCTACACGGTCTCGACGTCGCCGCCTGCGGGAACGCGTTTCGCCGACGTCGGCGTGTGGTTCGGCGTGAGGTGGCTCTCCGTCCGGACCGAAGGCGTGCGTCCCCCGCGCGACGACGTGGTGGTCATGCTGCCGCTCGGCGAGACGATCGAGGGCGTCGTCGTCGATGCGTCGGGTCAGCCCGCGCGCAGTGTGTGGGTGTCGATCGGCATGCCGCCCGATCCCTCCGACCCGCGCGGCCGCACGTCCGGTCCGCTCGCCGACGAGACCGACGGAGACGGGCGGTTCGAGATCACCGGCCTGCCGCCGGGGAGCACGTGGCGTCTCGTCGAGCCCGGCTTCCGCGGCCTGCGCGATCCGGCCCCGCTCGCCGGGGGCGAGAACGTGCGGGCGGGCACGCGCGGGCTTCGCCTGACGTTCGGCAGCTTCGCGAAGTTGCGCGGCGTCGTCGTGGACGCTGCGGGCGCACCGGTGGCCGGTGCCAACGTCCGCGCGTACGGTCCGCGCGGCGCCGAGCGCTCCGCGACGTCGGGCGCGACGGGCGAGTTCGAGATCGGCTCGCTCGACGCCGGCTCGCGCGTGGACGTCGTCGCGTGGGTCGGGACGTTCGCTCCGACGACGATCTCCGCGGTGAACGCCGGTTCCGAAGGACTGCGGATCGAACTCCGAGAAGGCCGGCGCGTCGCCGGACGTCTCCTCGGCCGCGACGGGAAGCCGCTCGCGCAGACGAAGATCGTGCTGCGGACGTCAGCGTGCCCGGTCGCCTCCGAGACCTCGACCGACCGCGAGGGGCGGTTCACCGCGACCGGTCTGCTCGCAGCGCCGTATCGCGCGGCCTACGTCGGGCTCGTCGATCACACCTTCCGCGAGCTGTCCTGCGGAACGCTCGACGCGGACGCATCGGAGGCCGAACTCAGGGCCGAGTGAACGTTCGCGTAGACCGGCACGAGCACGCGCTCCTCCCACGGTCCCTCGCGCGTGTCGCCGCGGATCTCCATCTCCCAGTACGACGGACGCCATGCGGAGATCGACGTGGCGGGCGCTGCCGCGGGGATGTCGAAGAAGAGACGCTGATCGACGCCCGGGACGAACACGCGGTCCGCGGGCGGGTCGGCCTCGTCGACGGACGCCGTGCAGTGCGGCAGGCCGCCGCCCGGGCCCGTGCCGTCGCGGCTCTCCTCGAAGTGGCGCAGCACGAACGTTGCGTTGCGGATCTCGACGCCGCCGCCGGAGACGCCGAACGTGAACGCGGCGCGTTCGCCGGGGTGGTACGGGGAGCGCAGGAACCCGAGGAAGACGCTGCCCATCGAGAGCACGCGCGCCATCCGCCAGAGCCACCAGGAACCGCCGAGCGCGAGAGCGAACTTCACGCCGACGATGAACGGACTCGCCGCGAGCGACGAGGGGATCGGCAGGACGAGGAGGCCCGTCAGGAGGCACGTGCGGCCGAAGTACATGCGCCGCGTGGCGAGGAAGTGGAGGAACGTCCGCTTCTCGCCTTCCTTGTTCCACGCGTGGTCCTTCGTCCACGGACCCTCGGGTGCGCTCGCCGGCGGATCCATGTCTCGGCGCCGCCGCCACCGGGACGCGCTGGGCTTCCGGAAGATGAAGAGGCCCGCGATGCCCGCCGTCACCATGGCGAACCCGGTGACGAAGCCGGCGTCGTGGCTCACGATCGTCCCGACCGTCGCGCCGATCCACGGCGAGAGGAAGATGACGACCCAAGAGCCGAGATACGCGAACGCGCGTCTTCCCGTCCATCCCGCCGTCATCGGCCGCTGCGAGAGCGCGCGACGCGGCCGCGCCGCCGCGACCCACGGCCGCGACGCCCCGAGGATTGCGACGCCCGCGGCGAGGAACGAGAGACCGACCGCCAGGGCCACATCGGCGTACCGGCCGCCGTTCCAGAGTTGGGCCACGATCGCCACGCCGATGAAAACGAAGAGCCACGCGAAGCGAACCACGCAGCCGTCGGCGCGCGGCGGGGCGGCGCTCCTGCGGCGTTCGAGCCGGGCCGAGGTCGTCGTCACGCGGCCGATCGTAGCGCGGCCTGCGCGGCTAGGCGCCCTCGACGGCGAGTCCGAGCGCCGCCGCGTGGCGCGCGATCGCCGAACGCGCCGCCTCTCGATCCGCGGCCGGGACACGCCCGCGCGGGCCCGTCGTCTCGAAGTGACACGCGACGACGCGCAGCACGCCGTCCTTCCTGTGCGCCTTCACGTCCACGCGCGCGACGAGTCGTTCGCCCGCGAGCACCGGCAGGCAGAAGTAGCCGTACCTCCGGATCGCCGCGGGCTTGTAGATCTCGAGCACCTGCTCGAACCCGAAGAGGAGCCGGACGCGCTTCCTGTCCCAGAGCAGCGGGTCGAACGGCGTGAGCAGCACGCCGCGGTCCGCGCGCGGACGCAGGCGCTTCAACTCCGCGGCGAGGTCGAGGTCCTCGGGACGGATCCAGCCGGCGATCGCGGCGTCGTCGTTGCGCAGATCGCACGCGACGACGCTGCCGTCATCGACGAGCGAATCGAACGCCGCCTTGAACGCGGGGCGCGTCTTCCGGAGGCGCCACGTGTCCGCGATGGTGCGCGTCTCGGCCCAGCCGTGTCCGGCGAGCGCCCGCAGGATCAGCGCGCGGTGCGCGTCGTGATGGGAGACGCGGCGCGCGCGGACGTCGTCGGGGATCACGCGCTCCGTGAGGTCGTACGAGCGCTGGAACCCGCGCCGCTCACGGATGGCGAGGTCGCCCGTCCGCCAGAGGAGTTCCGCGACGTGCTTCGACTCCTTCCAGTTCCACCAGCCGACGCCGCGCTCGCCCTCGAGGTCGGACGAGCGGAACGGTCCGTCGTCGCGCGCGCGGCGGAGCAAGGCCGTCGCGGCGTCGCGACGCGACTGCGGCACATCCGCCTTCGCCATGTGCGCCCGCCACGCCTCGCGCCGGAACTCGAAGAGCGGCCACGCCTCCATCGGCATCCACGACGCCTCGTGGCCCCAGTACTCGAAGAGCGGCGCGCCCGGCACGAGCAGGTCCTCGCCGAGCGCCGGGTCCATCCGCTCGATGCGCGACATCAGCACGAGCGCGTGGCTCCGCGCGCCCGCGACCGAGACGGTGTCGAGTTGCAAGTATCCGAACCGGTCGATGACCGCGTGCGCCGCGTCGCGGTGCGCCCGCGCGGCCTTCGGCGCGGCGAGGAGTCCCGCGCGGACGAGCGCGAGCCGTCGCGCGGCGGCGACGTCGAGGACGGGCGGGGCGGTCATGAAGGGGACGGGGATGATCGCATCGAGTCGGCGTGGAGGCGATCGCGACGGCACCGCGCCGCACCGCGATGGCGGGACTCCCGCGCGCGGCTCGGACGTTCTTACCGGAGGAGCGGCGCGCCCGCGACCCGCCGCCGAGGCGGGAGACGCGGCGCGGGAAGGACCTCAGGGTCCGGAAGGAGCAGGGAACCATGCCGAGACAAGCGAAGCGGAACTCGCCCGGGACGAAGCGCGGCGGCGAGGGCGCGCCGACAGCGGGCACGAAGCTGGAGAGGATCAGCCCCGAGGGCTCGTCGAAGCGCAAGGGGGGCAACCCCGGCGGAACGAACGAGGCCGGCGGCCGTCAGGTGCAGGGTGCCAGCCACCAGGGATCGTCGCTCGGCAAGCGCAACAGCGGCTGACTCGCGATCCGGCGCGGGCGCGGATCGTCCCGCGTCCGCGCCGCCGGGCATCTCGACTTCTCGCCGTCCGATCGGCCGACCGCTACCTCGGGACGCGGACCTCGGCCTTCATCTTGCGCATCACGCGCACGATCGAGCCGTCCTCGCGGACGCTGACGCGCTGGACCTCGTCGCCGGTCCGGATCTTCACGTGGTAGTTCTCGCCCGTCATCGCCTCGGGGCCGGTGACGCGCTCGACGACGACGAGTTCCCCGTTCCCAACGGCCTTGAGCGCCGACTCGAGCACGATCGCCGGGTACTCGCCGGACTGGAGCGAGTCCTCGCGGCCGAGGACGGTGCCGGCGTCGTCCATCAGGAGTTCGATCCGGCGCCCGCCGACCTGCTTGACGATCTCCCAGTACCAGACGCCGCCCGCCCACTCGCGCTCGGCGCCGACGACCTCGCCGCCCGGCGCCGCACGGTCGGCCGCCTGGCGGCAGACGGCGGGCACGTCCGACGGCGAGATCGACGCCTCGCACGCGAGGATCTCGCCGTTCGCCATCATCTCGATGACGAACTCGCCGCCGGTGCGGTTCATCTGCGCGATCGACACGACGTCCGCCGGGACGTTCCTTCCGCTGCCGCCGCCGCCTCCGCCCATTCCGGCGCAGCCGGCCAACGTCGATGCCGCCAATGCGACTCCCAGCATTCGAACTGAAGCCATGGGCCACCCTCCCGCGGGGCTCGGCCCCGCATGCCTCTCGACCACCGGCACGGAGCACCGCCGCGCCCGGCGTGAGGAGGCTACGCAGGGCTCCGATGGGAACGCAATGGGGCGAACTGCCCAGGCGCGCACCGTAGAGCGCCGCACCTCAGCGGCGCCTCCACGGATGCCGATAGCAGCAAGAGCGCTCTGGACTCGTGACGGGAACGTCACCAGCGACAGCGCACGGGAGGCTCGAAGTGACACGACGACCGGTTGCCGCGTGCGCGAGATGGATCTTCGGCGCGGTCGCCGCGCTGGTCCTCCTGCCGGCCCCGGAGGCGGTCGCGGTTCCGGCGCCGCTCGCGATCGAGTTCGTCGTGACGAAGCCGCTGTCGAAGGAAGGCGGGAAGTTCACCGTGTCGCTCGTGGTCTCGAACACTGGGACGGCGACGATCACCAACGTCCGGCCGTCGGGACTCGACGTGACGGGCACGGGCGCAGCGGCGCTTCGGAGCTGGCCGAAGCCCGCCACGGCGACGATCCGCGCCGGGGGACGCGCGACCTTCAAGCTGGGCTACGTCGCGACGCTCCGCGGCGCCGTCGAACTCTCGGGGACGGCGACGAGCGACGCGGGCGACTCGCCCGCCGCGGTCTCGGCGCAGATCGTCATCGCGCCCGCAAAGCCGGGTGCGTCGGCGACGACCACGGATCTCGGCGACGTGACGATCCGCGTCGGCAAGACCTCGCTGCCTCTCTGCCTGCGCGACGAGAAGACGGGGAACCCGATCGCCGGACTCGCGATCGCGTTCGCGGCGGACAAGAAGGTGAAGAGCCGCGGCGTCGTCGCCGTCCTCGACCCGCTCGGCCGCTACCCGCCGCAGTGGATCCTCCTCTCGGGACCGCGATCCGCGTCCGCGGCGAAGGCGTCGGGGCCTGCATCGCCGGTGGACCTCTCCGTCCGCGGACCCTGCGGGAACGCTGATCCGCTGATGCGCGTGATCGCTCCGATCGAGACGACGGCTCTCCCGCCCGCGAAACCTCTCACGGTGCCGCCGTCGCCCGACACGCCGTTCGAGGCGGGGGACGAATCCGCCACCATCGTGGCCGCCGTGAAGGCGGCGCTCCTCCAGGCGGTCGAGACGGCGCGGGGCGTCGGCGGCAACCTGCTGAACTCGAGCGTGACCTCCGGGATCGTCTCGCGCGAGACGGTCACCTGCGCGGACGCGTGGCAGAAGGATCTCGAAGCGCTCGACGCCCTGGCCGAAGGCGAGATCGTCGGCATGGTCGTGAGCGACCCGCGGGCCGAACTCGCGTGTCTCGCACTCGGTCCGGCGTCTCCCGCGTGCCTCGGAACCGTGGAGGTCCTCGGGACCGCCGCGAAGGTGTCGCAGGTGGTGGACCGCTGGAGACTCGACTCGTTCTGTGCCTCGCCGACGCGGCGCGACCTCGTCACCCGCTACAAACTCGACCTCCATCTTCCGCCGGCACTCGACTTCCTCGACCAGGACATCTACGCGCACATCGGTCCCGCCGTGGACTCGTACGCGAACCTGTTCCCGATCAACACCGCGGTGACGGACCGCGTGGGCCTGCCGCTGACGAGCGGATCGCTCGAACTCGTGAGCTTCTCGGACCCGGGACTCGGCATCGTCGCGCCGCTCGACGTCGACGGCGTCACCGAGTTCGACGCGCCGCCCGGCGACTACCGCTGGTGCGTGAACTCGCCGGGCCACGAGCCCGAGACGGGCGACGTCACCGTGACGGGTCCCGGGACGACGGACATCGTCGCGGCGCTCGCGCCTGTCGTCGCGACGACGGTCGATCTCGGCGCCGACGGCCTCACAGGGTTCCTCGCCGCGGGCACGACGCGCCAGATGACGGCCACGTTCCGCGACGCGAACGGGCAGCCGATCGACTGCGCGGGGCGCGTGCGCTGGTACGCCGTCAACCCCGTCGGAACCGTCGTCGCGACGGTCGATCCGCTCACCGGCCTCGTCACGATGCAGGACGGCTGCGGCGCCGCGCGGATCGTCGCGTGGTGCGACGGTGTGTCGAGCGCGGGGCGGCTCTTCTCCACCGACTGCAAGGGGACGCTCCCGCCGAAGCCGCCGACCGGTGGCGGCGGGGGAGGAGGCGGTGGTGGTGGCGGTGGTGGTTCGACTGCGCCTGCGGTGTCGATCACCTCAGCGTCGGTCTCCTACGTGGGGGACGACGCGCAGTACCACCTGTACCAGTTGACGGTGTCGGGGACCGCGTCGGGGCCGGTCGGATCCTCGTTCAACCTGGTGGTGTACGGCGGCCACCCTGCGTTCTCGACGCCGATCAGGCAGACCACGTTCCCGGCGTGGGGCGACGCGAACCGCGACGAGGGCGAGGCCGGAACGACGTCGTGGTCGCACACGGAGACTCTCCGAACGTTCGTCCAGAACCCCCGCGACTTCTACGACATCGTCATCGAACTCGACGCCCGGGTGACCCACCAGCCCGCCGGCGGGAACGCCCGGGAGGCGGTCGCGACGATGGCCGACGCTGGGCACCTGAACTGACCTCGATGACGCCGGACGTGTGACGCGCGAAGCGTCAGCGCGCCGCGTCGCCGCTGACGCTCAGCCGCGCGCGGTAGACGATCGAACGGTCCTCGTCGCTCGCCCACTGCTCCAGCAGGAAGCGCAGGTCCGTCTGCACGACACCCGAGAACGCGGACTTGCCGTTGACGATCACATCGACCGGCTTCGAAAGGTCCACGAGGCGCGGCGAGAGGAGGACGTCGAACGACGCGATGCCGAGGCACGAGACCTCGATCCGGTTGCCCTTCGCCTCGGCGCGGATCGTGGCCCACGGCGACTTGCGGTCGAACGCGGGCTCCGACTTCGCGGCGGGGATCGTCGCCTTCTTCTCCATGGATTCCGCGCCGCGCTTCCATTTCACCGCCACGTCGTCGCCGAACTTCTTCGCGCCGAGGATGCGGCGGAGACCCGCGAAGTCCTTCACCAAGGAGCCGTCGATCGCGTCCACCACGTCGCCCTTCGCGAGTCCGATCTCTTCTGCGACGGAACCCTGGGCCGCGCTCTCCACGCGCACGCCCGGCCCCGCGAACGCCTGGTCGATCATGACGCCGATCCGCACGCGCGTCTCCGTCAGTTTGGGGTTGACGTCGGGGAACGGTTCCTTGCCGGAACCGCCCGCGACCTTCGTGACGCGCAGCCAGTCCACGCGCGACGGCGAACGGTCGGCGCCCTCCCACCAGATGACTTTCGGTGCGGGATCGCGGCGCGCACCGTTCATCCACTCCACGATCGCGGGACGCTCCGTCGCGAGGTACGTCGGCTCGTGGCGGAAGCCCGCGATGTCGCGCCAGACGAGCGGCGCGCCGAGCGCCGTCACCGCGTCCATGATCGGCTTCAGTCCTGCCGACGGGTACAGCGAGTCGAGGTCGGTGTTGACCGCGTAGACGGGACGGTTCATCAAGTTGCGGAGGTGGATCTGCGTGCCGGAGGCGCCCGCGACGCTGACGTGCCCGTTCAGCGGGATGAACCCGGCGAACGGCGTCGGGTGCGCGACGCCGAGGAACCACGAGCCGGACCCGCCGTCGGAGAAGCCGGTGGCGAACACGGCGTCGTCGTCCACGTCGTAGGCGCGCTTCGTCTCGCGCACGATGTCGAGCACCATCCCGGAGCCGACGGCGTCCCACCACACGGCGCCGGTCTGGCCGGTCGGGAGCGCCAAAATCCAGCCGCTCTTCTCGGCCTCGTCCCCCCAGCCGAACTTCATCTCCTCGAGGTCCTCGTACGAGAGGTGCTCGGGCCGGGAGACGCCGCCGTGCAGGTCGACGACCATGCGCAGGCGCTTCGCCGGGTCGCGCTTCGCCGGGACGTGGAGCAGGTACGGACGCACTCTGCCGTCCGGCGCGACGATCGTCTTCTCGAGCCAGCCCGACGGCGCGTCGGCGGCGTACGAGCGTCCCGCGGCGAGCGCCGCGGCCACGGCCTCGGCGTCGGGCTTTGCGGCGACGATCTCGTCGATCGCAGCCTTGCGCTCGGCCGCGGTCTTCGCGGCGAGGAGTTTCGCGACGAGCGCCTTCGGCGACGTCGGGTCTTCCGCGCGGGCGAGGCCCGCGGCGAGCGAGACGACGGCTGCGGCGACGAGGAACGGGGCGGTCTTCACGTTGGGTGCTCCGGAGAGTTGGGTTCGTGACGGATCGGTTCGTTCGAGCGGGCCTGGGTCAGATTCTCGGTAGGGGCGGACCCCCGTGTCCGCCCAACGTCGCGTCCGGTTCGGGCGGTGATCCGGGATCAACCGGGGGCGGACACGGGGGTCCGCCTCTACCGAGAGAGGGTATCGAATCGTGCGCAATCCGATGACGCACGCTCCGGCCCGAGCCACGCGCCCGGAATCGCACGGGCCCGCCGGTTCGGGGGAACCGTCGGGCCCGTGACGACGTGGCGCGTCAGCTACTTCTTCGCGTTTTCCGGATTGTGCGGGGGCTCGGACGGGTCGCGGTGCTCCCAGCCGTCCTTCGCCGTGGAGGCGTTGGGCCACATGGCCGCGGCGGCCTTGTTGTACTCGGCCCACTCGGGCGCCTGGTCCTCGCTGTCGACGATCGCCGCGATCGGACACTCCGGGAGGCACGCGCCGCAGTCGATGCAGGTCTCCGGGTGGATGACCATCATCGGCTGACCTTCGTGGTCGCCGTAGTGCATCGCCTCGACCGGGCACACGTCCACGCACGAGCCGTAGCGCTCGCCGAGGCACTTGCCGATGATCACGTAAGACATTGCGGTCCTCCTGAGGGTGTTGTCCTGCGTCCGAGGGGCAGAAGGTAGCGGGGCCGGGTGCCGCCGACCAACATCAGATCGCGCGGAGGAATCCGGCCCGCAGAGCCTGCATGGCCGCACCGGCGAAGGCACCCGCCTTCCACGCGTCGTCGCGCGACCGGGCGGGCTCGGGAAGCGCTGCGAACCAGTTCGCCGCGAGCCTCTCGGCGGCGATCGGCACGCCCGGATCTGCCGATTCGAGAACGAGCGCCGCATCGTCCGCGAGGACCGCGAACTCGATCCCGAAACGCGGCGGACGTCCGCGGCTCACGGCCGACGTCTCCGCGGTCGCGCGCGGCGGATCCGGAGTCTCGCCGCGTTCGAGCGCCGCGCGCAGACCGACGACCGCGTGCCGCGTCCGCACGATCGACGCCGACGGCGCGCGCACGACCGTCAGCGCGAGGAGGTCGTCGAGCGAACCCGCGGCGAGTGCATCGATCTCGACGGCGTCGAGGCAGCGGCCCGGGTCGTCCGTCGCGAACATCGCGCCGAGTTCCGCGCGTTCCAGCGTCATCAGGTCGACGAGATCCGGCCGCCGCGCGACGAGCTTCGGGTGCTCGCGCGGCAGGAACGCGCGGAAGCGGTCGGCGATCTCGCGGCTCGAGTGCGTCCGCGACGGCGACACCTCGAGGAACCGCGCGACGATCGCGTCGGTGCCCGTCGGGAGCCCGTCCGCGCCGGCCGCGGCTGCGAGTTCCCGGTCCATCAGCGCGAACGAGTACGTCAGCGCGAAACGCAGCATCCCGCGGTAGTTCCCGCGCAGGAGGTCGCGGTAGAGGGCGAGACGCGCCGGGGGCAGCGCGATGGCGGCGTCGCCCGGATCGATCCCGCCCGTGACGAAGAGACGGTCCGCGAACGCGCGCAGCGTGGCTTCGAGACGCGGCGGGGCGGTCACGTGCGGGCTCCGGCGGTCGCGATCGGTTTCCCGACGACGTCATCGTAGATCGCCTGAGCGCGCGCGGCCTCGGCGGCGAGGCGTTCCCACTCCGGGATGTCGTTGTCCCACTCGATGAGCACCGACGTCGGTCCCGTGAGCGACAGCGCGTCGCGGAAGAGGTCCCACACCTCGTCGCGGACGGGCGAGCCGTGTGTGTCCACGCACACGTCGCCGCGGTCGTCGTGTCCGGCCATGTGCATCTGGCCGACGCGGTGCGCGGGCACCGTGCGGAAGAAGTGCTTCGGGTCCGTGCCGTGGTTGCGCCAGTTCACGTAGCAGTTGTTCACGTCGAGGAGGAGTCCGCAGTCGGCTTCCTCGATCACCGCGCGCGTGAACTCGGCCTCGTCCATCTCGGCGCCCGGAAGGATCGCGTAGGCGCTCACGTTCTCGACGAGGAACGGCAGTTCGAGGAACTCGCGGACCTGCCGGATGCGCTTCGCCGTGTGCCGCACGGCCTCCCCGGTGAAGGGCAGCGGCAGGAGGTCGTTCGACGAACGGCCGCCGTCGCGGTTCCAGCACAGGTGGTCGCTCGCCCAGAGCGCCCCGGTCTCGCGGATGATCCGTTTCAGCGAGCGCAGGTAGTCCCAGTCGAGCGGATCCACCGAGCCGATGCCGAGTCCGACTCCGTGGCACGACATCGGGTAGTGCGGCGCGACGGACATCAGTTGCGCGCGCGACCGTCCGCCGCGGTCCATGTAGTTCTCGGGCGTGAACTCGAACCACGGCATGGCTGGGCGCTCGGCCGCGATCCGGTCCGCGTGCTTCTTGCGCAGTCCGACGCCGACGCCGAGGGCGGGGAGTCCGAAGTTGCGCGGGCGGGACGGCGTCGGCATCGCGGAGAGGTTAGCAGCCCGTCGAGGAGCGCTGCGATCAGGCGGCTCGACGACGGATCGACGCGGACGTGACTCGAGCGGACGGCGAGGAGTCCGGGCGTCCTGCGGTTCCCGTGATCAGCGCGGCGCGTAGACCGGCGTGATCGGCAGCGACGTCGCCGTGTTGTCCGCGAAGTTCGCATCGGGCAGCTCGCACGAGACCTGGATGCCGAGCCGCACGCCGGCGAGGTTCGTCGAGGTGTCTCCGCCCTCCCACGTGAACCGCTTGACGACCGACGACCGGCCGCGGATGCGGAACGGGCGCGAGTACTCGCCGTTCGCGTCGAGCGGAATGTCGTGCGCGCCGACCCCGACGTAGCCGAACGCCGCCTCGGCGTCGCGGCGCGACGCATTCCTGATGCGCAGCTTCGCCGTCACGCGATAGCGGCCGCCGCCGAAGTCGACTGCGCGCGGGAAGCCGGCCCATTGGACGCGGAGATCGGGCAGCGGCGCGGGCGTCGGGTGGGCGAGGTCCACGCGCAGGACGAACGTGTAGCCGAGCGCGTACGCCGCCG
>JANNHP010000297.1:0-11265 GCA_031404455.1 Planctomycetia bacterium
GGAACGGGTTGTCCTTCGCCGCGCCCCGGTCGATCGCCGCACTCCAGACCTTCGCGAGCGCCGCCCGGTAGCGGGTGAGCGTCGAGACGGAGAGATCGCGCAACGGCCCGGTATGGGCGGGCGCTCCGACGGGGGCCGCGCCGCGCACGCCTTCCTTGCGGAGCGTGGCGAACAGAGCCTCCACGGCGGCGCGGTCGATTCGGTACATGGGGACGTTGCCGAAGCTGTTCGCGGCGCGGAGCACCTGACTCTCGACCTTCGGGAACTGCACGTCGGCGAGTCGGGAGCGGAACACGTCCTTGACCTCGCCCCAGAAGGTGCGGAGATCGACGGCGCGGACGCCGCGTTCCTCGTCGGCCGCGACCTTGCCCGTTTCGGCGGCGAGGAACCGCTCGGCCTCGACCTTGTCCGACGTGTTCGTGTTGCGAACGCACGTCTTCCCGGTGGAGTCCTTCCAACGTGCCCACAACGTGCCCGGGCGATCCGGCCGGACGAAGATCGTGCCGCCCCATGCGCGTCGCGTCCTCGTCTTCGGGGGCGTCTCGACCTCGTCGCGCTTCGTCCGCTTCTTCGCCATCGTCGTCGCTCCTCGCCCCTCGGGGCGTTCCGGGGTGCCCAATCACCCGAGGCCGGGAGCCTACACTAAGTCACCCGAGAAGTCACCCGGATGTCGGCACAGCCTCAGAAATAGCGGATTGCAAATCCATCATCCCCGGTCCGAATCCGGGCGCCGCCTCCAGCCTGGGAAACGAGCGGAGCGAGGCGGTTCGCCTCGTTCCCCGGGGCCGCCGCGAAGAAGGCCCTTCACTGCGGCCCTCGCGGCGACCGATGCGCTCCTGTCCGACGATTCGCGCTCCGCGCCGCCGGGCGGCGGCCGGGCGTCGTGGCGGATCGACTTGCGGCACCCGGTTGCCGGAGCGCCGACGGGTTCGCAGCGGAGGGAGTCCACCATGCCGGCGTCGCGGATGCTGGGAGTCGTGCTCGCGGCCGCCGCGGCCTCGGCGCTGACGGCGTGCTCCGTCGCCCCCGGATCGGGAAAGCTGCCGGGCAGCTCGTCGAGGGTGAAGGTGACGGCCGTCGAGGTGGACGGGGGCCGTCAGAGCGTCCTCACGGCGACGGCGACCGAGGACGGCGCGCGCTTCTTCGCACGGCCGCCGTTCGACCTCCACGGCGCCTGGCGCGTCGAGGCGACCTGCGGGATCTACGACCCGGACGCGCTCGCGGCCTCGTCGGGCGCACCGTTCGGGATCGAGGTCGATCTGCGCGCGCCGACGCCGGTCGCCGCGCAGTACTACGCCCTCTACGCCACCCGGGCGGGCGCCGGACTGCTGGGCCTGCAGGTGTCGGCCTCCTCGCACGGCGGACTCACGTTCGGGACGATCTTCCTGACGAACGCCACGAAGGTGGACCTCCTGATCGAGTCCGACGGTTCGACCGTGTTCTACCGCGCGAGGGAGGCTGGATCCGCCGCCGCGTACACGAACGTGGGCACGCGCTCGCTCGGCAGCAACACGCTCCCGCACCAGGCGGCGATCGGGATGTCCGGGGCGAAGAAGGGCGCGAGTTTCGGCTTCACGAACTTCCGCATCCCGGTCCATGGCGCTGCGCCGGTTCCGCCCTCGCCCGAGCAGGACGCACTGAACTCGTGCTACGAGGCGGCCCTCGCGGTGCTCGACGCGGCCTACGCGGTGGACGATCCCGTCGCGGGCACCGTCGAGGTGGACATCGCGCAGGGACACGTCGACCGCGCGCTCGTCGCACTCGAGGCGGCCCGCGTGAAGATCGACGCGATCCCCGAAATCGGGAAGCGGTCGCCCGCGCAGCGCGCACGGGGCGCCGTCAACCGGGCGCTCGCCGAGTTGAACGGGGCGAAGTCAGGCTTCGAGCGCAAGGACGTGCGGGAGATCCGGCCGTTCCTGAAGTCGGTCGCGAAGCCGATGTTCGCCGCGGCGTTCGCGGCGACCGACGCGCTCCTTCCGGAGGCACTGCGCGTCGCGCTGCCGGGCGGCGCGCTCAGCCGATAGCCGATCGGGTTCCTCGCCCGGGCTACGGGTAGCCTCTCGGCCCGAAGTCCGATGGATACCGAACTCCTCCTCCTCCTCGCCGCCGACGGTCCCCCGCACCTCGCGTGGGCGGCGCCGTTCGCGTTGCTCCTCGCGTGCGTCGCCGTGCTGCCGCTCCTGCGCCGCACGGAGCACTGGTGGCACTCCAACCGGAACAAGCTGATGGTCTCAGGCGTCCTCGGGCTCGTCACCCTCGCGTACTACTTCGCGGCGCGCGGCTTCCACGTGAGCGAGCCGGGGTGGGACTCGGTCCTCTCGGTCCTCGACCACGCCATCGTCCGCGAGTACGTGCCGTTCATGGTGATGCTCCTCGCGCTCTACACGGTCGCGGGCGGCATCGAACTGACGGGCGATCTGCCCGGACGCCCCGCCGTCAACGTGGCGTTCCTCGCGGCGGGGACGTTGATCGCGAGCTTCGTGGGGACGACCGGCGCCGCGATGCTCCTCGTGCGTCCGCTGCTCAAGGCGAACGCAGGCCGCAAGCACGTGGTGCACACGGTCGTCTTCTTCATCTTCTGCGTCTGCAACTGCGGCGGACTCCTCCTGCCGATCGGCGACCCGCCGCTCTTCCTCGGGTACCTGCGCGGAGTGCCGTTCACGTGGACGCTGGGTCTCTGGCCGGAGTGGCTCGTCGTCAACGGAGTCGTGCTCTCGGTGTACTGCGCGTGGGAGTGGCGGGCGTACCGGAGCGAGGCAGCCCCCGCCCCGGCGACCGCTCCGCCGACGACGGCGGCGACGGCGGCGACCGGCACGCGACGGCCGCTCGGCGTCGCCGGGGCTCGCAACCTGGCGCTCCTCGCGATCGTCGTCGCGAGCGTCGCGATGCTCGTCCCGGGACGTCCGCTCGCCGGCACGTCGTGGATCGTGCCCGTCCACCTGCGCGAGGTCGTGCTCGTCGCCTGCGCGTTCGCCAGCTTCCGGCTCCGGACGTTCACTCCGGCGGGACTGCGCGAGCGCGTCGGTTTCGACTTCTTCCCGATCGCCGAGGTCGGCGCGATCTTCGTCGGCCTCTTCGTCACGATGCAGGTGCCGCTCGAGATCCTCGACGACCCGGGGACCGTGGAGGCTCTCGGCATCCGGACGCCCGCGGCGTTCTTCTGGGCGACAGGCGGGCTCTCCGCCGTCCTCGACAACGCGCCGACGTACATCGTGTTCCTCGAGACGGCGAAGAGCGTCCCGCAGGGCGGCGCGTTCGTCACGCTCGCGAGCGGCACGCACGAGTCCGGATTCGTGTCCGTGGCGTCGCTCACGGCGATCTCGTGCGGCGCCGTGTTCATGGGAGCGCTCACGTACATCGGCAACGGCCCGAACTTCCTCGTGCGGTCGATCGCGGAGCAGGCGGGCGTCCGGATGCCCACGTTCTTCGGCTACATGCGTTACAGCCTCGCGGTCCTCGTCCCGGTGTTCGTGATCGTGTCGCTGCTCTTCTTCTCCTCTTGACGGTCCGCGGAGGCTCGTCGTTCCGGCGTTCGCTGCGTACCCTCTTCACCCCCTCGCCATGAGCGACCAGAGTTCCCGACTGCTCGCGTGCCGCCAGTGAGCGGCGCGATCGCCTTCCTCGTCAAGGACGTGGAGAAGCGCTACGGCTCCACGACCGTGCTCGAGAACGCCACGGTCACCATCCACGGCGACCAGAAGATCGGCGTGATCGGCCGCAACGGCGCGGGCAAGTCCACGCTCTGCCGCCTGATGCTCGAGCAGGAGGAACCGGACCGAGGCGAGATCCAGCGCACCGACTGGCTGAAGGTCGGCTACCTCGAGCAGCACGATCCGTTCACGCTCGACGAGACGGCCGGATCCTTCCTCGAGCGCCACACCGGACGCGAGTCGTGGCGCTGCGGCGAGGTCGCGGCGAAGCTCGGCCTCACTCCCGCGAACCTCGCCACGGTCATGGGCGTGCTGCCCGGCGGGTACCGCACGCGCGTGAAGCTGACGGCGATGCTCCTCGGCGATCCGGACTTCCTCATCCTCGACGAGCCGACGAACTTCCTCGACCTGACGACCGTGCTCCTCCTCCAGGACTTCCTCGCGGACTTCCGCGGCGGAATGATCGTGGTGTCGCACGACCGCGAGTTCCTGAAGTCCACGTGCGAGCACACGCTGCTCGTCGAGCGCGGCGGGCTCACGCTCTACCCAGGCGACGTGGAGGAGTTCTTCGGCTGGCAGGCGGAGCAGATGGAGGTCGCGCGGCGGACGAACGTGGCTGTCGAGGCGCAGCGCGCGCACCTCCAGAAGTTCGTGGACCGCTTCGGCGCCAAGGCGTCGAAGGCGACACAGGCCAAGAGCAAGATGAAGCAGATGGAGCGCCTGAAGCCGATCGAGATCGCGAACCCGCTCTCGACGGTGCGCATCCACATCCCGCGCGTCGAGGTGCGCAAGGGGCTCGCCGTTGCGGGGGAGCACCTGTCGATCGGCTACGGCGACAAGGTGATCGCGACGGACGTGACGGTCGCCATCGACCGCGGCGACAAGGTCGCGATCGTCGGCGACAACGGTCAGGGCAAGACGACGCTGCTCCGCACGCTCGCCGGCGACCTGTCTCCGCTCGCGGGCGTCGTGAAGCGCTCGCACGGCGTGGACATCAGCTACTACGCGCAGCACGTGTACCAGTCGCTGCACCCGGCCTACACCGTCCGGCAGCACCTCGAGGTCGCCGCCGCGAAGGACGTGATGCGGCAGGACGTCCTCGACATGGCGGGTGCGCTCCTCTTCAAGGGCGACGACGTCGAGAAGCCGGTCTCGGTGCTCTCGGGCGGCGAGCGCGCGCGCCTCTGCCTCGCGGGCCTGCTCCTCGCGAAGCGGCCGGTGCTCGTCCTCGACGAACCCACGAACCACCTCGACTTCGAGACGGTCGAGGCGCTCGGCGACGCGCTCAGGCGCTTCGAGGGCACGGTCGTCTTCGTCAGCCACGACCGCACGTTCGTGAACATGGTGGCGACGCAGATCGTCGAGGTCCACGAGGGCCGCGTCCGCATCGTCCCCGGCACGTACGCGGACTACGTCGAGCAGTTGCAGGCGCGCGCTCGCGACTCCACGACGACGAAGAAGTCCTCCGCGCCGAAGAGCGCCGCGGACTCGGCAGCAGCCGCCGCCGCGCACGCGGAGCGCAAACGCAGGAAGAACGAGCGCGACCGGACGGCGAAGTCGCTCCGCGAGGTGGAAGTGCGCATGGCGGCGCTCGCCAAGGAGCGCGCCGAGGTCCTCGCCGAGATCGAGCGCGACCCCGCGGTGAGGAACCACGACCTCTACCAGCGCCTCTCGCGCATCGACCGCGACGTCGGCGCCGCCGAACCGAAGTGGCTCGAGCTGACGACGAAACTCGAGACTCTCGCGGATTAGGCCTTCCCCGCGACGAGCGGCGCGAGCGCTGCGATGCACGCGTCGGCGTCGGCCCCGGTCGCGATCAGTTCGACGTCGGCGGACCTGAGCACTGCGAGGCCGAGGAGTTCGAGCACGCTCTTCGCGTCGCCCTCGCGGCCGCCGTGCGACAGGACGACGCGGCATCGGAACGCCTGGGCGGCGCGGGCGATGTGGGCGCAGGGTCGCGCGTGGAGACCGTCGGGGTCGGCGACGCGCACCGTCACCGAGCGGCGGACCTCGGGCGCCACGGTCAGTTGCCCGTGCCCCAGCGGCGGCGGATCCACCGCTCGGCGGGCGCGAAGATCGCCTTGTCGGCGACGAGGCCGACGACCACGATCACGAGCATGATCCCGAGCACCTGGTCCATCGCGAGCAGCTCGCGGCCGTAGTGGAGGAGATAGCCGAGGCCGAAGCCCGTCAGGATCGTCACGTAGATCTCAGCCGCCATGAGCGAGCGCCACGCGAACGCCCAGCCCTGCTTCATCCCCACGGCGACGACCGGGAGCGAAGCCGGAACGAGCACCCGTAGCACGGTGTGGAGACCGCTCGAACCCATCGTCCGCGCCGCGCGGGCGTAGATCGGCGGGATGGAGCGGAGCCCGTCGTCCGTCGCGATCTGGATCGACCACACGGTGCCCATCACCACGACGAAGAGCATCGCGTGCTCCGTCTGACCGAACCAGAGCAGCGCGAGCGGCACCCAGCAGACGCTCGGCAGCGTCTGGAGTCCGAGCGCGACGACGCCGATCGTGTCGCGGCACGCGCGAAAGCGCGCCGTGAGGCAGCCGAGCGGGATGCCGAGGAGGATGCCGAGCAGGTAGCCGATGCCGAGCCTGCGCAGCGTGACGAGCGTCGCGTCGAGGAGCGAACCGTCTGCCGCGGCGCGCCCGAGGTAGCGCGCGACGTCGAGCGGCGAGGGAACGAGCACCGGCGACCAGCGGCCCGACGCCGCGAGCGCGTGCCAGATGGCGACGAGCGCCGCGAAGAACGCCGCCGCGATCGCCGCTCGCCTCACGCGACCGCCCCGTTCCCGCCGAGGTGCGATTTCAGCGCCCTCGTGATCTCCCCCGAGAGGCGCGCCAGCTCGACGCCGTTCAGGTCGCGCGGACGCGGCAGGTCCACGACGAACTGCTCGCGGATCCGTCCGGGGTGCGGCGAGAACACGATCACGCGGTCGCCGAGGCACACGGCCTCGCGGACGTTGTGCGTGACGAAGACGATCGTCTTCTTGCGCTCCGACCAGATGCGCTGGAGGTCCTGGTAGAGCTGTTCGCGCGTCAGGGCGTCGAGTGCCGCGAACGGCTCGTCCATGAGCAGCACCTTCGGGTTCGGCGCGAGCGAGCGGGCGAGCGCCGTGCGCTGCTTCATGCCGCCCGAGAGCTCGTGGACGTAGGCGTGGCGGAAGTCGTCGAGGCCGACCATGCGCAGGTAGTGGGTCGCGGTGTCGCGGCGCGCGGCGCGGTCGAGTCCGGGCTTCAGCTCGAGCCCGAACTCCACGTTGCCGAGCACGTCGCGCCACGGAAAGAGTGCGGGCTCCTGGAACATCACCATCCGGTCGCGGCCAGGTCCCGCGACGCGCTTGCCGTCGACCATCACCTCGCCCGTGTCGGGGAAGTCGAGACCGGCGACGAGGTTGAGCAGCGTCGACTTGCCGCACCCGCTCGGCCCGACGAGGCAGACGAACTCGCCTTCGCCGACGGTGAGCGAGACGTCGGCGAGCGCCTGGACCTCGCGCCGTTCCTGACGGAACGACTTCGAGACGCCGGACACGGCGATCTTCGCGCTGTCGCTCTCTGCGCCCGTCACTTGAGATCCTGCACGAGGCGCCCGAGATCGCCGGCGTCGTTCAGGAATCCGACGGACTGCGCGGCCTTCACGAACTTCTCGAAGTCGGAGACGGCGATCGCGGCGTCGAGACGCATGCGCGGCCAGCAGTGATCGAGGAGATCGGGCGGCATCTCCTGCCGCGTCAGGGCCTTGAGCTCGTCGCGGACGAGGCGCTTCGCGTCCTCCGGGTGCGCCGCGATCCACTCGGTCAGCTCCCGGTGCGCAGCCGTGAACTTCCGTGCGAGGTCCGGCTTCCCGGCCACGAACCGCTCGCTCGCGACGAGCACCGTCGTGATCGCATCGTCCTCGGAGACGAGGACCTTCCCGCCCGCCTCGCGCTCCAGGCGCGAGACCCACGGCTCCACCGTCCACACCGCGTCGAGGTCGCCCGTCTTGAAGAGCGCGAGCTGGTCGGGGTTCTGGGTCGGCAGCACGGTGACGTCGCCGCCGGTCTGGGTGACGGCGAAGCCGTTGGACCGCAGCCACGCCCGGCACGCGACGTCCTGCGTGTTGCCGAGCTGAGGTGTCGCGACCCTGCGACCCTTGAAGTCCGCGGCAGTCGCGATCCGCCCGTCGCCCTGGACGACGAGCGCCGCGCCGCCGCGGGTCGCGCCCGCCAGCACGCGGATGTCCGTCCCCTTCGACCTCAGGTGGGCGTTGAGCGCCGGGTTCGGCCCGACGTAGCCGAGGTCGATCGAATCGGCGAGAAGCGCTTCCATCTCGCTCGGTCCGGCGTTGTACGAGAACCACTGGACACTCACGCCGGGACCGAGCCGCTTCTCGAACCAGCCGTCGCCCGAGCGGCTCATGGCGTGGGCGACGAGACCGTGCGCGTGCGTGACGTTCGGGAAGTGGCCGACGCGGACGACGACGGCCGCTGCGGCGCCGTCCGGACCCGGACGCTCGGAGGCGTCGCCGCAAGCGGCGGTCCATGCGACGGCGGCTGCGGTCACGCAGCGGACGAGCATCCGGGCGAGGCGCATCATCGGGGTTCCTGTGACGCCGCAGAGGGTACGCGCTTGCCCTTGCGGCGGGAGTTTCACATCGGGACGGAAGCGGCCGGCCCGGTCAGCGCGGCGGCAGCGCGCGGGCGGTCGTCTCGACGAGGCGCGGCACGTCGGCCGTGCGGACGCTGCAGAGGCCGACGCGGACGGCGCCGTCCACGGGCACGACGTACACGCCCTCTTCGCGCATCCGCCGGGCGACTCCCGGCGCGTCGGGCGTGAAGACGGTCGTGAAGAACCCGCCGTCGTAGCGCGGGAACCGCAGCCCTGAGGCCTTCGCGGCTTCGTTGAACGCCGCGACGCGCGCGTCGAGGAGCTTGACGAGTTCGGCGCGTTCCGCCTCGGCCGCGGTCCGCGTGTCGGCGTCGGTGAGGAGGCGGGTGATCGCCGCCATGCCGCCGCGGTTGCAGTTCGACCACGTGCCGCGGCATGCGTACGTCAGCGCGGCCGCGAGGTCATCGCGCTGGGCGGGATCGGTCGCGAGAGCCACGAGCGCGCCGACGCGCAGACCGTAGTGCGTGAACGTCTTCGACGCCGTCCACGCGACGAGCGTCAGCACGCGGTCGGAGATTGGCTCGAGCGCGGCGATCGGGCCAGCGATGCCGCGCTCCGGGCCGAACGCCGAGTAGGCCGCGTCGAGCAGCACGGTGACCGGCGCGGACGACGCGTGGCGGGAGATGACCTCGACGACGGCTTTCCAGTCGTCGCGGCTCATCGAGTACCCGGTCGGGTTGTGGCACGGGTCGTTCAGGATCAGGAGCACGCGGTGCTGGGACTTCACGAGACGCTTCATCTCGGCGTCGAGCGCCGCCACGTCGAAGGCGCCCGCGTCGTCGAACATGCGGAAGGTCGCGACCTTGCGGTCGTGCTCGTCGGCGATCGTCTGGTAGGGGCCCCAGTAGTACGAGGTCGTGAGCAGCGACTGTCCCGGCTCCAGGAACGACGCGATCGCGTGGCGGAGCGCGCCGCTCCCGCCCGGCGTCGCGACGGCGGCCGCGCGCGCGGCGATCGACTTCTTCCCGCCCGCGATGTCGTCCACCACAGCCTTGAGGAAGGGCGCGCTCCCCGCGATCGGCGCGTACGGCGCCCACTCGGCCGAGGTCACCTCGCGCACCGCGCGCGCGGCCGTCGGCAGGACGGCGAGGGCGCCCGAGTCGTCGAGGAGGGCGCCGAGCGTCGCATTGACGATCGCCTCGCCCTTCGCCTTGCGCGCGTTGGCCTCCGCGTTCAGCGCGAAGATCGGGTCGTCGCCGGGGCGTCCTCGGCGCGAGGGGATCAGGTGGGCGGGGGTGCTCATGGCCGGACTCTAACGGGCGCGGCCGACGCGGGTCATCGGGCAATCCCCCGAACGAGGGCTTGGATGAAGCCAATGGGCTCGCTTAGGCTTCGCGACCCAGGTCCCATTTCAGGCGAGGGAGGCAGACGATGAGCTGGAGCAACACCGTGATGGTGGCGTTCGTGGTGGGTGCGGTGGCGTTCGTGGCGGGCCGCGGCTGGTCGGAGGACGCGCCGAAGGCGATGTCCGACGAAGAGCAGATGAAGGCGATGATGGAGATGGCGGCGCTCGCCGACCAGCACAAGGAGCTCGCCAAGCAGGCTGGCACGTGGGACGCGGACATGACGATGTACCAGCCGGGCAAGGATCCGGTGAAGACGAAGGGCGTCTCGACGAGCCGCATGATCCTCGGCGGCCACTTCCTCGTGGCCGAGGACAAGGCCGACTGGATGGGCATGCCGTTCGAGGGCATGGGCATCACCGGCTACAGCAAGGAGAAGCAGAAGTACTTCAGCATCTGGATGGACGTCATGGGCAGCACGCCGATGATCACGTGGGGCACGGCGGACGCTACCGGCAAGGTGATCACGTACGACGGCGAGCCGTACGACTGCGGCGCGATGGGCAAGATGACACCCCGCCTCAAGATCTCGAACGACGACGCCGACCACATGACGTTCGAGATGTGGGCCAAGATGGGCAACTCGCCCGACTACGTGAAGCAGATGGACGGCAAGTACACGCGCCGGAAGTAGCAGCCCGGTGAGAGTCGTCACCTGGAACGTCAACTCGATCAAGGTCCGCGCGGATCAGGTCCTCGACTGGTCCGCGCGGAATTCCCCCGACGTGATCTGCCTCCAGGAGATCAAGACCGAGGCCGCGGGCTTCCCCTCCGACCGGTTCGCGGCGCTCGGCTACACGAGCGCCGTGTCGGGACAGAAGACGTACAACGGCGTCGCGATCCTCGCGAAGGGCGAGCTCACGGACGTCGTCGCCGGCTTCGCCGATGGCGCCGAGGAGGACCCGCAGCGGCGCATCCTCCGCGCCACGTACCGCGGCGTCCGCGTCATCGACTGCTACTGCCCGAACGGTGAGGAGGTCGGCACCGACAAGTACGCGTACAAGCTCCGCTGGTACGCGCGCCTGCGCGCCGCGCTCGACGCTCAGGAGGACCCGAAGGCGAAGCTCGTCCTCGTCGGCGACATGAACGTGGCGCCCCAGCCCATCGACGTGCACAAGCCCGAGCGCTGGGAGGGCAAGGTCCTCTTCAGCGATCAGGAGCGCTCGGCGCTCGCCGACCTGCGCGCGTTCGGACTCGAGGACTGCCTGAGGAAGCATCACCCCGAGGGCGGCATCTTCACCTGGTGGGACTACCGGCTGAAGGCGTGGGATCGCAACTGGGGCCTGCGGATCGACCACATCCTCGCGACGAAGTCCCTCGCGGCACTCTGCACCGCCTGCGACGTGGACAAGGAGCCTCGCGCGCTCGAGCGTCCGTCGGACCACGCGCCGGTCGTCGCTGTCTTCGACGTCTAGAGCGCCGCGCGACAGGTCAGATCCGACTTCTCGGTAGGGGCGGACCCCCGTGTCCGCCCAACGTGGAATCGACGCGGACACCGTTCCCTGCTGGACGATCAAAATAAAAACAGGAGCAGCCGATGAGGCTGCTCCTGTTTTGTCATTTGCGCAATTTACTTGTCGCCCTGATGATTCACACTGCCGATGCCGCTAATAT
>JANNHP010000298.1:0-16437 GCA_031404455.1 Planctomycetia bacterium
GCGGCGAACGTGACGTTCACGGAGTGCACGTTCCGCGGCAACCGGCGCGACGTCGCGGCGAGCGCGGGCCTCGCGCTCATCGACGGCGGCGGGAACGTGTTCGACACGGGCAGTCCGAACGCGACGCCCGTCGACTGACGCACGGGCTGTAACCTTCCGCGGCGGTTCCTGAATCGATGGGTGACGACCCCCTCGACGAAGGAGCCGAGCCATGACCGACGCGAAGACCTGCCCGACCTGCGGAGCGCCGCTTCCCGCCGACGCGACCGGCGGGGCGTGCCCGAAGTGCCTTCTCCAGGCCGGCTTCGCGACGGGCACGGGCGCCGCGACGCCGTCCGCCGACCGCGTCCCGACGCCCGAAGAGCTCGCGCCGAAGTTCCCCGGACTCGAGATCGGCGCCCTCCTCGGCCGCGGCGGGATGGGCGTCGTCTACCGGGCGCGGCACAAGGCGCTCGACCGCGACGTCGCGCTGAAGGTGCTGCCCGCGTCCTTCGCCGCGGACCGCAACTTCGCCGACCGCTTCCAACGCGAGGCCCGCGCCCTCGCGAAGCTCCAGCACCCGAACATCGTCGCCGTCCACGACTTCGGCTGCACCGACGGCCTCTTCTGGCTGGTGATGGAGTTCGTGGACGGCGCCAACATCCGTCAGGCGATGCGCGCGGGGCAGATCGGGCCGAAAGAGGCGCTCGCGATCGTCCCGCAGATCTGCGACGCCCTCCAGTCCGCGCACGAGCACGGCGTCGTCCACCGCGACATCAAGCCGGAGAATGTGCTCCTCGACAGGACGGGCCGCGTGAAGGTCGCCGACTTCGGCCTCGCGAAGCTGATGGAGCACGACGCCGCCGCGGCGTCGCTCACCGGCGCCGGCCAGGTGATGGGAACGCCGCATTACATGGCGCCCGAGCAGTGGGAGCGCCCGAAGGACGTGGACCACCGCGCCGACATCTACAGCCTCGGCGTCGTCTTCTACGAGATGCTGACCGGCGAACTGCCGATCGGGCGGTTCTCGGTGCCGTCGAAGAAGTCCGACATCGACGCGCGCATCGACGAGATCGTGATGCGCACTCTCGAGAAGGAGCGCGAGGCGCGGTATCAGCGCGCGGACGAAGTGAAGACCGATGTCGGCCGCGTGACGGCCGCCGCCGGAGGCGAAAAGGGTGGCGCCGGCACGCACGTCGAGGCGACCGCGGACGGGGTCGTCGTCCGCGTCGAGAAGAGGGGCGAGGGCGGGTCGAAGAAGGTGACGGTCGGGCGGGACGGGGTCCGCGTGGAGAAAGATGGCGGGAAGGATGTGCACCTGCGCTGGGGATGGGACAGCGACGCGGAGAAGGCGCGCGGCGGACGGCTCAGCAAGCTGGCGGTCTACGGCGCGCTGGGCATCCCCGTCGCGATCGCGCTGGTCGTCGTGTTCGCGTTCCTGACGAGCCGGGCGGGCAGCTTCATCCGCGCGCGCGAAGCCGGGATCGTCCTCGCCCTCGTCATCGTCCCCGCGTGGATCGCGAGCATCGTCGCCTGGGCTCGCATCCAGCAGAGCGAGAACCGGCTCCGCGGCCGTGCGTGGGCGGCGGTCGGGACGTTCCTGCCGGTCGTCGCGTGCTGTCTCGGCGCGCCGCTCGCGTACCTCCTGACTCCGGGCCTTACGCACCGAACCGGGCACGAGCCGGATTCGCAACCAGCGCTCGTGCGCCCGAAGGACTACGTCGCCGAGTCCGCGCACGGCACCCCGATCCCCATTCCGGCGGACGACGACGCGCGGATCTGTGAGCTCTGGGAGCGAGCGCAGGAACTTCCCGCCGCTCCGACGTTGGACGACGTGAGCGATCTCTATCACGACGCCGACCGGAACGCGATGCGAGCGATGCTCGACGATCGGCTCGCCGCGGAGGCGCGCGACGGTCTCCTCGGACTTCCCCTGCTGATCCGCACGCAGGAGCGAATCGATGTCGACCTCCCGCGTTTCAGGCTGACGCGGGTACGGTTCGACATCACCACGTCGTCGGAGATCGTCAACCTGCCGATCGCGCCGACTCCATCGGACCTCAGCGGTGGCGGTGCCCGGAATGCGATCGTCACGGCGACCGACGGTCGCAGGGTGATCCGCTTCCCGTTGTCGCGGCGTCGCTTGGGCCCGGCGACCGACAACCGTCTCTCCGAGTGGTTCTTCGCGCGCGGCAAGGTCGAGATCGAGTGACCGGCGGGACGGCGGGCGATCGACACTTCGCCACCACCCGCTGGTCGATCGTCGTCGCGGCGGGCGGCCCGACGGGCGAGGACGCGCGGCGCGCGCTCGAGACGCTCTGCTCGACGTACTGGTACCCGCTGTACGCCTACGCGCGGCGCCGCGGACAAGACCGTCACGCCGCCGAGGACCTGACGCAGGGCTTCTTCGCGACGCTCCTCGAACGCGGCTCGGTCGCCCTCGCCGATCCGCAGCGCGGACGGTTCCGCGCGTTCCTGCTCACGGCCTTCCAGCGCTTCGCCGCGAACGAGCACGAGCGCACGTCGGCGCAGAAGCGCGGCGGGGGGGTGTCCACGCTCTCCATCGACTTCGACGACGGCGAGTCGCGCTTCACCACGGAGCCGTCGCACGAGATGACGCCCGAGCGCGAGTACGAGCGCCGCTTCGCGCTCGCACTCCTGGCGCGCGTCCTCGGCCGCGTGAAGGCCGAGCGCGCCGACGCCGCCGACCTCCTCCCGTACGTCGGCGGCGCGGGCGACGCGCGTCCGTACGCCGAGATCGCCGCCCTCCGCGGCACGACTGAGGGCGCGGTGAAGGTCGCCGTCCACCGCTTGCGCGCCCGCTACCGAGAGTGCCTCCGCGCCGAGATCCGCGAGACCGTCGCGGAGGAACGCGACGTGGACGACGAGATCCGGCATCTGCTGGAGGTCGTCGCGGGGTGACGCGGCCCTCGTCGGAATCCGGATGACGCCTTCGCGGGGTCTCGGGAGACCTAGTATGGGCGGCATGACGCGCCGTCCGAGGAGACCGGACATGTACATCGCGAAGGCACCTGTGTTTCCGGGCTACAACCCGGCTCTGCCCGAACCGTTCGAGACGTGCCATCTCGGCAAGTCGGACTCGGGCTTCCGCGAGATGGACGAGTTCTTCGCCGGCCGCGGCGAGGTGCATCGCACGTTGGATCGTTTCGCGGCGCGGCTCGACGACGCGGGCATCTCCTATGTGGTGATCGGCGCCCTCGCGCTGAACGTTCACGGGCACAGACGCGTCACGACGGATGTCGACGTGATCGTGGCCGCCGACGCGCGGAGGCGCATCCACGAGCTTCTCGTGGGAAGCGGCTTCCTCCCGCCGTTCGAGAAGTCGCGCAACCTCCGCGACACGCTCAACGGCGTGCGCATCGACCTCGTCCTCGCGGGCGAATTCCCCGGCGACGGGAAACCAAAGCCCGTCGCGTTTCCCGATCCCTCGCAGGAACCGGTCTTCGTGGAAAACGGCATCCGCTACGTCACCGCCGAGAAGCTCGTCGAGCTGAAGCTCGCGTCGGGGATCAGCCACCAGCTTCGCTACCGGGACCTCGGCGACGTCGTGTCGCTCATCGACTCCGTCCGCCTGCCGCGCGAGTTCGGCGACCGGCTGAACCCGTACGTCCAGCCGAAGTGGTTCGAGATCTGGGACGCGTGGAGCGTCGACCCGATGCGGGACAGGTACTGATCTTCGATCTCGCGCCCCCTGTCGTCGGCGTTCCGTGACGCCGCCGCGCCGCCCGCGCTAGCGTTGCCGCACCATGAGCGACGAGACGCCGAGCGTGATGGTCCGGATCGATGCGGGCGTCGCCCGGGTGATCCTCTGCAGGCCGGAGCGCCGCAACGCCTTCGACGCGCAGATGATCGACGAACTGACCGCAGCGTTCGGGCGGTTCACGCACGACGCGAGCGTCCGCGTCATCGTCATCGAGGGCGAGGGCAAGGCGTTCTGCGCGGGCGCCGATCTCGAGTGGATGAGGAAGCAGGTCACGGCGACGGTGGAGGAGAACACCGCCGACGCGATGCGCCTCGCCGACCTCTACGAAGCCGTCAACTGCGCGCCGCAGGCCGTCATCGCGAAGGTCCACGGCTGGGCGCTCGGCGGCGGCGCGGGACTGCTCTGCGCGGCGGACATCGTTGTCGCGGCGGACGACGCGCAGATCGGCTTCACCGAGGCGCGGCTCGGCATCCTGCCCGCCGTCATCTCGCCCTACGTGGTGATGAAGATCGGCGCGGGCCAGGCGAGGCGATGGTTCGTCACCGGCTCGCGCATGGACGCGAAACAGGCGCTCGCGATCGGGCTCGTCCACCGCGTCGTCCTCGCCGCGGACCTCGAGAACGCCACGAAGGACATGGCCTTCGAGGTGCTCCAGTGCGCGCCCGGCGCAGTGCGAGGCTGCAAGGAACTCGTCGAGGACGTGGTCGGCGGCCTCGCGATGGCGGGCGCCATGGAAGACGGATTCGAGGACGTGAAGGACTACACCGCGCAGCGAATCGCGGAGGCGCGCGTCTCGGAAGAGGGTCAGGAGGGGATGAAGTCGTTCCTCGAGAAGCGCAAGCCGCGGTGGGCGCAGTGAACGCGGCGAGCGCAGTGCCACGTCACGACACGCACACATACACCAACGTCTCGGTAGGGGCGGACCCCCGTGTCCGCCCGACGTCGTTATCGGCGATGGCGCCTTCCCCGTGTCCACGGGGGGGCGGACACGGGGGTCGCCGCGAATCCGTCCGTAGGACGGATTCGTACGTCCCGGCGCCATTGCCCCTACCGAGACCCTGTCACCGTCCGCGATCTTCGATTCGGGCCGTACCGGCATGACTCCCGCCCCCTACCGCCCCTTCCGTTCCGTCCTCGTCGCGAACCGTGGCGAGATCGCGCTCCGCATCATCCGCGGACTGAAGGAAGCGGGCTTCCGCTCGATCGCCGTCGCCTCCGAACCGGACCGGTTCGCGCCGCACGCGCTCGCGGCGGATCACTGTGTGGTCCTCGGCGAAGGCCCCGCGGCCGACAGCTACCTCAACGCCGACAAGGTCCTCGCCGCCGCGCGGCAGACGCGCGCGGAGGCGATCCACCCGGGCTACGGCTTCTTCGCCGAGAACGCCGCGTTCGCGCAGCGCGTGCTCGCGGCGGGCTTCGTCTGGATCGGACCGCCGCCCGAGTCGATGAACGCGCTCGGCGACAAGGTGCGCGCGAAGGAACTGGCCAGGCGCGCGGGCGTCCCGATGGCGCCGGGCTACGAGGGCGACCTCGCCGACGTCGAGACGACCGAACGCGAGGCCACGCGCGTCGGCTATCCGCTCCTCGTCAAGGCCGCGGCGGGCGGCGGCGGGCGCGGGATGCGCGTCGTCACGGAACCGCCGAAGTTGCGCGAGGCGCTCGACAGCGCGTCGCGCGAGGCCGCGGCGGCGTTCGGGTCGGGGCGCGTCTTCCTCGAGCGTTACATCAACCCCGCGCGCCACGTGGAGATCCAGGTGTTCGGCGACGCGCACGGCCACGTGCTGCACCTCGGCGAACGCGAATGCTCGATTCAGCGGCGGCACCAGAAGATCGTCGAGTGGAGCCCGAGCACCGTCGTCGATGCAGCGCTGCGCGAGAAGATGGGCGCCTGCGCCGTCGAACTCGCGCGTGCGGCGGGCTACGTCGGTGCGGGCACCGTCGAGTTCCTCCTCGCGCCCGACGGCTCGTTCCACTTCCTCGAGGTGAACACCCGCCTGCAAGTGGAGCACCCCGTGACGGAACTCGTCACGGGGCTCGACCTCCTGCAACTCCAGCTCTTCACCGCGGCAGGCGGCGCGCTGGCGGCGATGCAGAAGCCGATCCAGCCGATCGGGCACGCGCTGGAACTCCGCATCTGCGCCGAGGACCCGGCGAACCAGTTCGCGCCGCAGGCGGGGAAGGTGCTGCACCTCGAACTCCCGCAGGGGCCGGGCGTGCGCGTGGACTGCGGCATCCGCGCGGGCTACGAGATCCCGACGCACTACGACTCGCTCATCGCAAAGCTCATCGTCCACGCGCCGTCGAGGTCCGGAGCGATCCACCGCGCACTCGCGGCCCTCGACGAGCTCGTCATCCTCGGCCCCGTGACGAACGTCGAGTACCTGCGCGCGATCCTGAGGCACCCCGCGTTCAGGAGCGGCGACGTCTCCACGTCGTTCGTCGCGGACCACCTCGCGGGATGGAAGCCGCCCGCCGAGACGCCCGACGAGGTGTTCCTCGCCGCGGCGGCGGGGGAGATGCTCGGCGGCGGCGCGGCCGTTGCGGCGAAGGGTGCGGGAAGGGACTCGGCCGCGACGGCGCCCGTCTCGCCGTGGGAGTCGCTCGGTCCGTGGCGCTCGGTGGAGGACGCGAAGTGAATCGCGCGATCCGCCGCCACTACTCCGCGTCGGGCGCGACGCACGACGTCGACCTCGCGCTCGAGAAGGGCCGTCTCCACGGCCACGTCGACGGCCGCGCGATCTCGGCCGACGCGCGGATCGTCCGCGCTTTCCCCGGCGGCGCGGACCTCGTCGTGACGCACGAGGCGGGACGCGCACGCGCGGTGGTGCTGCGCGACGGGGACACCGTCCACGTCGCGATCCGCGGGCGCGTGTTCCGTCTCGCCGTCGTCGCGGCGCGTCAGGACTCCGAAGCGCAGGCTGAGACCGGCAACGACCCGTTCGTCGCGTCGCCGATGACGGGCGTCGTCCGACAGGTCGCCGCGGAGCCGGGACGGAAGTTCGCCGCGGGCGAGACGCTCGTCGTCGTCGAGGCGATGAAGATGGAGTTCGCCGTCCTTGCGCCGCGCGACGTCGTCGTGGACGAAGTGCGCGCGAAGACGGGCGACCGCGTCGAGATCGCGCAGGTGCTCGTGACGTTCCGTGAGGCGGCGAAGTGAGCGCTGAATTCGTCGTCGAGGTGAAGGTCCGCTTCGCCGACGTGGACCACGCGCGGATCGTCTACTACCCGAGGTTCTTCCACTACTTCCACATCGCGTTCGAGGAGATGTTCGAGCAGGTCCTCGGCACGACGTACCCGCAGGTGATCGACGGCGAGCACGTCGGGTTCCCCTCGGTGAAGACGGAAGCGGAGTACCGCTCGCCCGTGCGTTTCGGCGACGTGCTGCGCATCCGCGTCACGTGCGCGCGCCTCGGCAGCCGCAGCGTGACGCTGCGCTACCGCGCGGAGAGAGCCAAGGACGGCGTCCTCTGCACCGAGGCCAAGGTCACGACCGCGTGCGTGGACATGCGCACGTTCACGTCGCAGGTGATCCCGGAGAAGTACCGCGCGCTCTTCGCGCGCTTCGCCGAAGCGTGAGCCCGCGCCGAGGGGCGTGGTAGAAGCGCGCCTTCCGCCCCTCACGTCCACAGCGCAACAGGGTCAACCGAGGAACTCTCCCATGCACGGTCGTCTCTCCGAGTTCGCCTGCCGTCATTCGATGCACGTGGAGACGGTCCACGAGTCGGCACCCGGGCCGGGATGGAAGGCGTTCCCGATGCCGGGTGCGCCGACGCGCTGGTCGCGCGACCGCGCGTTCGACGTCGTCCACATCCGCCTCGACATCGACGTCGATCCGGTGAAGAAGCGCCTCGCGGGCACGGCGACGCACACGGTGCGGCCGTTCTCGGACGGATTGAAGTCGGTCGAGTTCGACTGCGCGGAGCTCACGGTCTCGCGCGCCACGGTGAACGGCCGCCGCGCGCGGCACCACGTGGAGGGCGGGAAGCTCGTCATCGACCTGCCTGCGCCGGCGAAGAAGGGCCGCGACCTCGATATCGCCGTCACGTACTCGGGCAGCCCGCGCCGCGGCCTCTACTTCATCGGGCCCGACGAGAGCCGCCCCGACAAGTACGTCGAGGCGTGGACGCAGGGCCAGGACGAGGACTCGCGCTTCTGGTTCCCGTGCGTCGACTACCCGAACGAGAAGCAGACGACCGAGATCGTCGCGACCGTCCCCCTCGGGATGAAGGCGCTCTCGAACGGCAGGATGATCAAGCGTTCGAAGAACGCGGCGAAGGGGACCGAGACGTTCCACTGGCGCCTCGACGTGCCGCACGTCGCGTACCTCGTGACGCTCGTCGTCGGAAAGTTCGACGTGTTCGAGACGAAGTGGCGCGGCATCCCCGTCACCTACTGGTCGCCCGAGGGCCGCATGGCCGACGTGCGCCGCACTCTCGCGCGCACGCCGCGGATGATGACGCTCTTCTCGCAGAAGACCGGTGTGCCGTACCCGTATCCGCAGTACGCGCAGGTGTTCGTGCAGGACTTCATCTTCGGCGGCATGGAGAACACGTCCGCCACGACGCTGACCGACACCGCGATCGTCGACCGTCACTCGGAACAGGAGCAGTGGATGGACGGACTCGTCGCCCACGAGCTCGCGCACCAGTGGTTCGGCGACTGGGTGACGTGCCGCGACTGGTCGCACGGCTGGCTGAACGAGGGCTTCGCCACGTTCATGGAAACGGTGTGGAAGCGCGCGCAGGGCGGCGACGACGAGGTCGCGTACTACCGCATGGGCGAGCAGGAGGCGTACCTCGACGAGGACGGCCGCAGCTACCGCCGTTCGATCGTGTGGAAGCGCTACCACGACCCGATCGAGATCTTCGACCGGCACCTCTACCAGAAGGGTGCCTGCGTCCTCCACATGCTGCACGAGGAGCTCGGCGAGGACGTCTTCTGGCACTGCATCCGCACGTACCTCGAGCGCCACGGCAAGGGCTCCGTGCTGACCGACGATCTGCGCCGCGCGATCGAGGACGTCACGGGGCGCAACCTCGAGTGGTTCTTCGACCAGTGGGTGCTGAAGGGCGGACACCCGGAGCTCGCCGTCTCGGTGAAGCCCGACAAGGACACGGTCACCGTCCGGTTCGAGCAGAAGCAGCAGGTCGACGAGCTGACGCCGAAGTTCCGCTTCAAGGTCGGCGTGCGCGTCGAGACCGACAAGGGCGCCGTGGAGCGCATGCTCGAGGTGACCGACTCGACGCAGAGCTTCGAGATCCCCGTGCGCGGCAAGGTGAAGTGGGTGGCGGTCGATCCGGGTGCCCACCTCCTCCACTCGGGCAAGGTCGAGCAGAGCGAGGAGGCGTGGATCCACGCGCTCGCCCTGGACCGGGACGGCGCCACGCGCGTCCGCGCGGCGCGCTCGATCGTCGAGGGCGGGACGCCCGCCGCGGTGAAGGCGCTCACGAAGGCGCTCGACGCCGACAAGCTGTGGTTCGTCCGCGCAGAGGCCGCCGGGGCACTCGGTCGCATCAAGACCGCGAAAGCGCGCGACGCGCTCGTCACGGCGTCGCACGAGACCGATCCGCGCGTCCGCCGCGCCGTGGCGGGGGCGCTCGGCGCCTTCCGCGGCGACGAGATGGCCGCTGCCGCCCTGACGACGATGCTCGGCAAGGCCGAGAAGTCGCCGGGCGTGCTCTACGAGGCCGCAGTCTCGCTCGGCCGCACGCGCGTCGCCGGCGCTTACGAGCGCCTGCTGGCGCAGTTCGACCGCAAGTGCTGGAACGACCTCGCGAAGCGGGGCGCGATCACGGGCCTCGGAGCGCTCGGCGACGACCGCGCCGTGCCGGTCCTCCTCGCCGAGGCGGGACCGAGCCGCATCGACGCGATCCGCGCAGGCGCGGCGAATGCGCTCGCGAAGCTCGGCCGCGACAAGGACTCCGACAAGGACGCCATCCGCGAGCGTCTCGAGGACCTCGTCCAGAACGCCGCGCTCCGCTCGCAGCTCACCGCGGCGGGTGTGCTCGCCGATCGCCGCGAGGACCGGTCGATCGGCGTCCTCCACGCGCAGGCCGCGCGCGACCTCGACGGCCGCGTGAAGCGCACGTGCAAGGTGGCGGCCGCCGCCATCGCCACGGGCAAGGACCGCGGCGACGACGTGAAGAAGCTCCGCGACGACTTCGCGAAGGCCGAGGACGAGAACCGGAAGCTGAAGGACCGCGTCGAGAAGCTCGAGTCGAAGAAGAAGTAGCGCCTTGCCGGTCGGACATACCGCGGTCATACTCCGGGTATGAAGACCGCGATCTCCGTCCCCGACCCGGTGTTCAAGAAGGCCGACAAGCTGGCGAAGAAGCTGCGCATGTCGAGGAGCCAGCTCTACAGCCGAGCGGTCGAGGAGTTCGTTGCGCGGAACCTCGACGATGCGATCTCCGCGTCATACGACCGGCTGGCCGCCGAGGTGGACACCAGCCTGCCGCCCGACATGGCGGAGAACGCGCGCCGGATGCTCAAGCGGGTCGAGTGGTGATCTCGCAGGGCGACGTCGTGTGGGCGGACCTACCGGAGCCGGTCGGTTCGGAGCCCGGATTCCGTCGTCCGGTCGTGGTCGTGCAGGGTGACCAGATCAACCGCACGGCATTCCGCACCGTCGTCTGCGTGCCGCTCACGACCAACATGCGTTGGGCGGCGGCGCATGGCAATGCGGCGCTGAAGAAGGCGGAGACCGGGCTGGAAGAGGACTCGGTCGCCATGTGCGCGAACATCCTCACCGTCGACAAGTCGTTCCTCGGTCCACGCGTGGGACGCCTGCCGCGCACCTCGGTCGATGTTCTCATCAAGGGCGTCCTGCTCGTCCTCGGGCGCTGACGCTCCTCGCGCGCTGTTCACCGGAGGTCAGGTCATGCGGTTCATCGCCGGACTCGCACTCCTCGTCGCCGCCTCGGCGGCGTTCGCGCGCGCCGGTGACGACGCCCCGGCGCCGCCCGTGGCGCCGCCCGTCGCGCAGTACGAAGGCAAGTCCGCCGCCGAGTGGACGTCGGACCTCGCGTCCGAGGACGTGAAGCTCCGGCAGAAGGCCGCGTACGCGCTCTTCAAGATGGGCCCCGACGCGAAGAGCGCCGCGTCGTCGCTCGTGAAAGCGATCCGCGACGCCGACCCGTACGTGCGGACGACGTCGGCGAAGGCGCTCGACAAACTCGGTCCGGACGCGGTGAGGTCCGCTGCCGCGGATCTCGCGTCGGAGATGTTCGACGAGCGACAGGAAGTGCGTCGCGAGGCGGCGTCGCTCCTCTGGCGTCTCGCTCCGCTCGCCGCCGACGTCGTCCCCGAACTGACGAAGGCGCTCGCGTCGGCGGACGAGGTCGTCCGCGCGAAGGCCGCGTGGTGCCTCTCGAACGCGGGCGCGGCGGGCAAGCCGGCTCTCGAAGCGCTCGCGAAGGCCGCCGGCGATCCCGTCGAGGACGTGCGGAAGGGCGCCGCGCACGCGATTGCGACCATCGACCCGGCGATGGCGTTCGCGTCCGACCGCGCGTCGGTGCGGCTCGCTGCGCTGCAGGCCTACGGCGACTGGCCGAAGAACAAGGAGTGGACGTATCCCATGATCATCGCGGGTGTCCTGAAGTCGATCGACGACCGCGACGAGGAGGTCCGAAGCTGGGCGGTGCACGCGCTCGACACGTTCGCGGCTATCGAGGGCGACGACCCGCCTGTGGAGTGGATCCCGGTCTTCCGGCGCGTGCTCGAGACGCAGCGAGCCGCGGGTCCGCGCGCGGCGGCGGCGGCTGGACTCGGCCGCTATCCGACGCACGCCGCCGAGGTGCTGCCGCCGCTCATCGCCGCGATGAACGGCCGTGAGCCAGAGGTCAAGGCCGCTGCGGTGCAGTCGCTCGGCTGGCTCGGACCGAAGGCCGCGATCGCGGTACCGGGGATGCTCGAGTGCGTGCGCCACGACGACCCCCAAGTCCGAAGCGCCGCCTGCTACTCGCTCGGTCTGATCGGCACGTCGTCGGATGCAGTGATCGGCTCGCTCCTCTCGGCGATCCGCGACGAGGACCGGTGGGTGAGACGTCACTCGATCGAATCCCTCGGGAGGCTCGGCAAGGGCTCCGACCGCGTCGCCGATGCGCTCGTCCTCGTGATCGCCGCACCCGATGCCGATCCGTACATCGCGGGCGTCGCGGTGGAGGCCGTCGTCGCGGCAGGGGTGCGTGATCGCTCCGTCGCTGCGCTGGCTCGCGCATTCGACGGCGACGGCTCCCCGCCGAGCGTCGCGTTCGCCCTGGCCGCGCTCGACGCGACCGCTGCGGCGAAGGCGCTGGAGAGGCTGATCGCGATGGCGTCGAGGGGCGAGCGCCTCTCCGACGTCCTTGCCGCGTTGCGTCTGCTCGGTCCGAAGGCGGCGGGGTCCGTCGCTGCGATCGTTCCGCACCTGTCGAGCGAGGACCCCCGCACGCGCATCTCGGCCGCCGTGGCCCTCGGCGCGATCGGCCCCGGTGCGAAGGACGCCCTCCCTGCGCTCGAGCGGATGTCGAAGGACCCGGACGCCATGGTGGTGACCGCGGCGAAGCAGGCGATCGAGGAGATCCGCGCGGCGTCCGGGCCGACGAAGTAGCCGCGGCCTCGGATTCCGCTGCGCGGAGCGGTGCCGGTGTGCGTCCAATCGTCGGGCCCATGCGAGGGAGGTCGATCTCGTCGATTCTGAAGGCTTCGGCGTTCTGCGCCGCGGTCGCAGGCTGCGCATCGGCTCAACTCGACCTCTCCGAGCGCCAGACGGGCGAGATCCTCACCGATCTCTCGGCCCGCGTGGACCGCGAGCGGGCGGAGGCGAAGAAGAAGTCCGACGCGAAGCCCGCGCCGAAGCCCGAGCCCCAGGTCGAGGTGCCGCCGGTCCTCTCGCTGACGGACGCGCTCAGGATCGCGGGGGCCAAGAACCGCGACCTCATGACGAGCCGCGAGGGTCTCACGCTCGCGGCGCTCTCTCTCCTCGACGCCCAGAACGCCGTCGGTCCGCGGCTCGCCGGGTCCGTCAGCTCGATCCTCACCGGAGACGACCGCGCGGAGAAGGTGCGCACCAACGCCGGCACGCTCTCGGCGACGACGCTCCTCGGCACGGGCGCCACGGCGTCCGTGACCGGCGACGCGCAGCACACCCACGGTCTCGGCGACACCTCGGACACGCGCGCGGGCAGCGCCGTCGTCGGACGGATCAGCCAGCCGCTCCTGCGCGGAGCCGGGTACGAGTCGTCGCACGAGTTCCTGACGACCGCCGAGCGGCAGTCGCTCTACGACGTCCGCGACTTCGAGCTCTCGCGCCAGGACCTCGCGCTCGAGGTGCAGCGGCAGTTCTACGGACTCGTCACGCAGAAGCAGGTGATCCGCAACCGCGAGCTCTCGCTCTCGAACTTCGACTTCGTGAAGCGGCGGTCGGACCGTCTCTTCGAGCTCGGGCGCGTGAGCGAGGTGGACAAGTTCCGCGCCGCGCGCGAGTACCTCGTCGCCGAGAACGACCTCGTCGACGCGAAGCAGGCGTACGAGTTCCAGATCGACCGCTTCAAGCTGACGCTCGGCGTCGACGCGACGACGAAGCTCGACGTCGCCGAGGAGATCCCCGAGCCGCGCCCCGCGGGCATCGAGCTGCGCCGCGCGATCGACGTGGCGCTGCTGAACCGTCTCGACCTCATGACCGCGCGCGACACGGTGGACGACGCCGAGCGCCGCGTCCGGATCGCCGAGCGGAACCTCCTGCCGGATCTCAGCGTGGAGGCCGTCGGCCGGAGCGCCTCGCTCGACGACTCGCGGCACGTCGACTCGGCACTGGCCCGCGACTCGTACTCGCTCGGCCTCTCGCTCGTGCTGCCGCTCGACCGCGTCCGCGAGCGCGGAGCTCTCCGCGCGACGCACATCGAGCTGAACCGCGCGCGGCGCAACCTCGCGACGACCGAGGACAACGTCATCCTCGACGTGCGGCAGGCGCTCAGGAGCCTGCGGTCGGCCGAGGCGAGCCTCGAGATCCAGGTGCAGATCGCCGCGAGCGAGGAGAAGAACGTCAAGGTCGCACGCATGAGGTTCGAGCGCGGCGAGATCAGCAACCGCGACCTCACCGACGCCATGACGAACCTCGTCGACGCCCGCGACCGCCTGGTCCGCGAGCAGGCGACCGCTGAGACCGCGCGGATCCAGCTCCTGCGCAACCTCGGCGTGCTCTACCTCGACGCAGAAGGGATCTGGCACGAATGAACGGACGAACGAGTGCACCACGGAGACACGGAGACACGGAGAGGGCGTCGACGTTCGCCCGACCCGACGTCACCGCCTTCCTGGTCTACGAGAGGGGAGAGTTCCGAGGACTGGGCAGGGCGACGACGCCTCCGTGTCTCCGTGTCTCCGTGGTGAATCTGCTCGTCATCTTCGCAGCGGTAGTCGCAGGCGGCGGCTGCTCCGACCCCGCCAAGACGGCGCAGGTCGCCGACATCGCCACGTTCAAGGTCGAGAAGCGCGACCTGCGCGCGACGGTGTCGGAGAAGGGCACGCTCAAGGCCGCGAACCAGCTCCTCGTCCGTCCCGAGATCCCGGGGCAGGCGAAGATCATGTCGCTCGTCGAGGAGGGCACGCAGGTGAAGGAGGGCGACATCCTCTGCGAGCTCGATCGCACGGAGATCACGAAGGAGGTCACCGACCTCTCGAACCGTGTGATCCAGCTCCAGGGCGAGGTCGCGGCGGCCGAGGGCGAGCTCTCGATCCAGCTCAGCCAGAACGAGGCCGACATCCGCGACGCGAAGCTGAAGCACCACCTCGCGCAGCTCGAGCTCGACCGCTTCGAGAAGGGCGAGTTCGTGCAGGAGAAGACGAAGCGCGAGGTCCGCGTGGAGGAATCGAAGTCGGAGCTCGAGCGCGCGACGCGTCGCTACCAGGAGATGCCGGAGCTCCTGAAAGAGGGCTTCGTCACGTCGGAGCAGGTCGAGGAGGAGCGCATCAAGAAGGTCAAGGCCGAGAGCGAGGTGCTCCTCGCGAAGCTCGACATGGACCAGTTCCTCATCTACTCCGCGCCGAAGGACCGCGAGCAGAAGCAGGCGGACCTCCACAACTCGGACCTGGAGGTCGGCCGCGCGGTGGAGCGCGCGAAGGCCCGCGAGGCGCAGAAGCGCGCAGCGCTGGAACGTCAGAAGTCCGAGATGTCGAACGTCCAGGCGAGCCTCGACACCGCGAAGACGGTGCTCTCGAAGATGACCATCCGCGCGCCGGGGCCGGGGCTCGTGATCTTCGGCGACGCGAGGAACCCGTGGGACGAGCGCGAGATCAAGGTCGGCGAAATGGTCTATTCCGGCCAGCCGTTCCTCACGCTCCCGGATCTCACGGAGATGCAGGCCGTCGTCTCGATCCACGAGGCCGACATCTCCCGCGTGAAGACCGGGCAGAAGGCGTTCGTCGTCGTCGAGAGCTCGAACGAGACGCCGATCGAGGGCGAAGTCGTGAAGGTGGCGCCCGTCGCGGCGCAGGGCGGCGGCCGCCGCTGGGGCGAGGACAGCAAGCGCTTCAACGTGGACATCGCGCTGCGCGGCGACATCTCCGTGCTCAAGCTGAAGCCAGGCCTCACCGCGCGCGTGGAGATCGAGATCGGCGAGAAGAAGGGCGTGCTCGCGATCCCGGCGCAGGCGGTCTTCGCGCAGCGCGGGAAGTTCTACGTCTTCCGCAGGAGCGGCACGACGAGCTCGCGAGTCGAGGTGGAGATCGAGGACGGCAACGCGCAGTTCTCGGTCGCGAAGAGCGGCGTCTCGGAGGGCGACGAACTCCTCCTCTACAACCCCGAAGCGCAGGACGGCGCACCGGCCGCGGCGCCCATCGACGCGCCCGCGCCGAAGCCCGACGCCGCGAAGCCGTCCCGCGGAAAGCCGTGAACGATCTCGTCGTCGAAGCGACGGGCATCCGGCGCTGGTACGGTCAGGGCGAGGCGCGCGTGGAGGTGCTGAAGGGCGTGGACCTCGCGGTCCGGCGCGGCGAGTACGTGGCGATCATGGGCTCGTCGGGGTCCGGGAAGTCCACGCTGCTGGCGATCCTCGGCTGCCTCGACCGTCCCGGCGAGGGCGACTACTTCCTCGACGGCGTGGACGTGCTCACGCTCTCCGACGACCGGATCTCGGCCGTCCGCCTCTCGAAGATCGGTTTCGTGTTCCAGTCGTTCCAGCTCATCCCGCAGCTCACGATCCTCGAGAACGCGGAGGTGCCGCTCTTCTACGCGGGGCTCGCGCGGAGCGAACGTCACGCTCGCGCGAACGCCGCGCTCGAGCGCGTCGGCCTCGGCCACCGTCTCACGCACCGTCCGTCGCAGCTCTCGGGAGGAGAGCAGCAGCGCGCGGCGATCGCGCGGGCGCTCGTCCTCGACCCGCCTCTGCTCCTCGCCGACGAGCCGACGGGCAACCTGGACTCGACGAACGGCGCGAACGTGCTCGAGCTCCTGCGCGGCATCCACGCGGAGGGCCGCACAATCCTCATGGTCACGCACGATCCCGAGATCGCGAAGCGGGCCGATCGCACGATCCAAGTGCGCGACGGGCGCGTGGTCGATTGATCCCCTTGGCGCGCTCTCTCGAGTTCGCGAACTACGCCGCGCGCAACCTCGTGCGCTATCCGCTGCGCAGTTTCCTCACGGCACTCGGCGTGGTGTTCGGTGTGGCGTCGGTGGTGACGATGCTCGGACTCGGCCACGGCGCCGAGGAACAGCTCCTGCGCGAGTTCGACCAGCTCGGCATCACGAACGT
>JANNHP010000299.1:0-8496 GCA_031404455.1 Planctomycetia bacterium
ACGTCGTCTTCGTCGTCGACACGTCCGGAAGCATGGCCGGCCCGAAGATCGAGCAGGCGAAGGGAGCGCTCCGCTTCTGCCTGCGCAGTCTCGGAGACGGCGACCGATTCTCGATCGTGCCGTTCTCGACCGAGCCGCGGCCCTTCCGCGACGCCGTGATCGACGCGACGCCCGAGAACCGCGCGGCCGCCGAGAAGTTCGTGGATTCGATCGAGGCCGCGGGCGGCACGGCGATCGACGACGCGCTCCGCACCGGCTTCGGGATGCTCCCGCTCGCCGCGGGCAAGGACGCGCGGCCGGCGCTCGTCCTCTTCGTCACCGACGGCCTGCCGACGATCGGACAGACCGACGTCGACAAGATCCTGAAGAACGCCGCGGAACGCTCGGGAACGGCGCGCCTTTTCGTGTTCGGCGTCGGAGACGACGTCAACACGAAGCTCCTCGACCGTCTCGCCGAGGACAACCGCGGCTCGCGCGACTACGTGGCGCAGACCGAGAGCATCGAGGAGAAGGTCTCGAACCTCTACGGCAAGCTCGCGAAGCCCGCGATGACCGACCTCGTGCTGAAGATCGACGGCGTCGAGACCACGGCGATCCACCCGCGGCGGCTGCCGGATCTCTTCCACGGCGGCGAGATCCTCGTCACCGGGCGGTACGCGAAGCCGGGCAACGCGGTGATCCGTCTCTCCGGCAACGTCCGCGGCGAGGCGCGCGAGATCGTCGAGGAGGTCCGATTCCCCGAGACCGAAGCGCGGCACGAGTTCCTGCCGCGGCTCTGGGCCGTGCGGCGCGTGGGTTTCCTCCTCGACCAGATGCGGCTCTCCGGCGAGACGTCGGAGGTGCGCGACGAGACGGTGAAACTCGCGAAGCGCTTCGGCATCGTCACTCCGTACACGAGCTACCTGATCGTCGAGGACGAGACGAGGCGGCGGGACACCTCGACCGGCGCGACGCCGGCGCCGGCGACGCCCGGTCTCGGTCTCGTGCCCCGCGGCGGCGGAGGCGGCGGAGGCGGCGGATCCGAGAGCGGCGGTGGCGCCGACACGAGCGCCGCAGGTGCGCCGCCGGCGGACACGCCGGAGGAGGAGGCCGCGCGTTCCGCGGTCGGCGCAGCCGCCGGGAGGGCCGGCGATGCGAAGTCGAAGGACAGCGGCGCCGGCGCGGTCGGCCTCACGCGCGAGACGCTCGACCTGACGAAGTTCGAGGGCGACAAGGACGCGAAGGACGACGCCGCGACGCGGCGGCTCGTGCGTCACCTCGCCGGCCGCACGTTCGTCGCGCGCGGCGGCGTCTGGTTCGACCTCGACGTGGACCTCAGGAAGGCGCGGCGCACGATCGAGGCGTTCTCCGACGCGTACTTCGAGCTGACCCGCGCGCATCCGGAGATCGCGCCGTGGCTGCAACTCGGCGGCGTGGTGCTCGTCCTCGGCGACGAGGTGATCGAGGTGCGGACGGCCAAGTAGCAGCGCGTCGCGCGAGCGGCCGCCTGTCCCCCCGCTTCCGTAGCTTTGCGCGATGGACTTCCACCTCCTCCTCGCGCAAGAGACGTACCAGGTCACGCTCGCGGACCGGCTCTTCGCCAAGTACCCCCCCGCCGTGGCGGTGCCGGCGTTCGTGGTGATCGTGGTGATCGTCGCGTTCGTCCTCGAGCGGATGGCCGTGTACCTCCTCAAGCGGATCACGTCGCGCACCGAGACGAAGGTGGACGACGCCCTGGCCGCGGGGCTGCCGAGCGTCCTGCGCCCGCTCTTCGTCCTCGGCGGGCTCCACGTCGGCGCGAACGTGCTGCTCCGGATCGAGAACGCGAAGGGCGAATCGGAGCTGACCCAGTCCGGCCAGTGGGTGACGAGATCGCTCTCCATCCTCACGGTCCTCGTGCTCGGGTTCTGCATCGCGCGTCTCGTGCTGAAGATGGTGGACGCCTGGGTCGCGAGCGACGAGGCGAGGCGGCCCATCGGACCGCCGGTGAAGTTCGGGATCAAGGTGGCGACGGTGCCCCTTACGTGCCTCGTGGCGGCGGAGGTCGGCGGCGCTCAGATCTCCTCGCTGCTCGCCGCCGCGTCGGTGCCGGCGCTCGCGGTCGGCCTCGCGCTCCAGGACACGCTGAAGAACGTCATCGCGGGCGTGCAGATCGTCCTCGACCAGCCGATCCGCGCGGGCGACTTCGTCGAGATCGACAAGAACGCGCGCGGCACCGTGCTCGAGATCGGCCTGCGCTCGACGAAGCTCCGCAACGCCGACAACAACACGATCATCATCCCCAACGGCACCATCGCCGGCGCGATCGTCACGAACTTCGACTTCGCGGACCGCAGCTTCGTCCAGCCGTTCGAGATCTCGGTCGCGTACGGGTCCGACACGCGCCGCGTGCAGACGATCCTCGAGGACGTCGTGGCGAAGGCCGGGAGCGAGGTCGCGGGCGTCGTGCCGGAGCCGGCGGGCGTGTCGCTCAGGGCGTTCGGCGAATCCGGCGTGAACTTCACCGTTTCCGTCCGGCTCCACCAGTGGGCCGGGCGCGTGCCGCTCATGACCGAGCTCTACCACCGCTTCTACGAACGCCTCGCCGCCGAGGGGATCGAGATCCCGTTCCCGACGCGCACGCTCCACCTGCGCGGCGACCCCGCTATCGCGGCGGCGGCGCAGCCCCCGGCGCCCCAACCGTCCCCCTGAAGACGCCGGGAGTCGCGCCGCCGGCCACCCAGCGCGCCTCCGCGAGCGGCGCCTTCCATCCGAGCGCCATCGCGTCGCGCAGGAACTTCTCCGCGCCCGGCTGCCGCAGCAGCACGAGGAAACGCGCCATGTAGAGCGGCGGGCGCATGTCGCGCGACACGTTCGCGACGTTCCACGCCCGGCCGAGGTAGCCCGCGGCCCGGTCGTGGTCGCCGTCCTCGAAGTACCACCACCCGAGGTCGAGGAGACCGTCGACCTCGTTCTTCGGCTCCGTCCTCGCGATCACGCGCTCCATCGCCGCGGCGGCGCCCGCCTTGTCTCCCTTCTTGCGGAGGATCCGGGCGATCAGCGTGTCGTACATCGGGCTGTCGTCCCGGTTCTCATCCTTCACGCCTTCGACCAGCGCGATCGACTCGTCGAACCGGCCGAGCTGCGCGAGCGCCGCGGAGCGGAGCAGGCGCGGCCGGTGCGCCTTCGCGCCGACGATGTCCGCGAAGCGGTCGTACGCAGCGAGCGCCTTCTCGAAGTCCGCTGGATCGTGGAGGGCCTCGCCGCGCGTGAACCAGGCGTTGCCGAGGTCGAGCTGGAGGTCCGCCCAGCCGGGGTGCAGGGCGTCCGACTTCGCGTACTCCGCGAGAGCCTTCTCGAGCAGACGGACGCGTTCGTCGCGCTCGAACGTGCCATTCGCCTGCTCGTGCCAGACGGCGCCGAGGTGCATGTGGGCGCGCGCGGAGTGCGGCGCGCGCTCGACCGCGACGGTCCAGAGCGACTCGTCGGTGCGCCATTCCAGCGAACGATCCACCACGAGCGGGACGAAGCACGCGAGCGGCGCCGCGGCGATCGCCATCCCGCGCGCGAAAGAGCCTGTCCGCGCGGCAAGGAGTTCCGCGACGCGCGCCAGCGACGCCCCGGCGAGGAGCGCGACGGCGATCATCGGCAGGTAGAGCCGGTGCTCGTTCATCACCACGTTCAGCGGGACGACGACGCTCGGCGCGAGGAAGATCCAGAACCAGCCGACGCACAGCGGGAAGAGACGAGCCCCCCGCCACGCTGCGCGCAGTGCCGCGGCCGCGACCGCGAAGTGGACGGCGCACGCAGCGACGACCGCCGCCATCGGCGCGCGGACGGCGACGTCGTGGTCCACGTTGAGCTCGACCGGACGCACGAGCGTCTGCAGGTAGAGGACGACGACGCGCGACTGCACGAGCAGGTTGCCGAGGACCGATCGTCCCCCGCCGACCTGGGCGTCCACGCCGGGTGCGGTGGCGACGAGGTTCAATTCCGCGACCGCGTGACCGAGCATCTCGCGCCGGACGAGCAGCGCGACGCCGAGGCCCGCCGCGAGGACGACGAGCGCGACGAAAGCCCGCGCCGCGCGCCCGCCCGCGTGACCGCGCACGGCGACCGCCTCGAACCAGAGCACGGCGAGACAGAACCCGGCCGTCGTCTCCTTCGTCAGGACCGCCAGCGCGCCGATGCCCGCGCTCGCGCCGAGGAGTGCGATCCGCCGTCCACCCGCAGCGACGCGCGCCGTCAGGTACACGTGCAGCGCGACGAGCATCACGAGCGCCGCGACGCTCTCGGAGCGGCTCGAGACGTAGTTCTGCGTCTCGGAGAGAGCCGGGTGCAGCGCGAAGACGGCGCCCGCGAACATCGCCGCGAGTTCGCCGAGCCCGAGGCGGAGCGCCAAGCGGAAGACGAGGATCGCGACCGCGGCGTGGACGAGCGCGTTCGTCAGGAGCCAGCCGGCGGCGTTGTAGCCCCAGACCTGATGGTCGATCGCGTACGTCACGAGCAGCACGGGCCGGTACATGCAGTTGCCCGGCTCGGAACTCCAGAGTTGAGGTTCGACGAAGAACCTCGGGATGTTCGAGACGTCGCGGACGCCCTGGTTCAGCACGATGCTGTGCATGTCGTCGAAGTGGAACGAACCCGACATCGCGGGGAGGTACGCGACGAGCGTCGCGAGGAAGAGGAGCCCCGCGACGAGCCGGTGGTCGCGGATCCACGCCGGGAGCGGTCGCGCCGTCACCGGCTCGCCTCCAGCGCTTCGAGATACACGGCCCGCGTCGCGCGCGCCGCCGACTCCCACGTGAAACCGGCCGCGCGTTCCCGGCCCGCCTCGGCCATCGCCGCGCGCCACGTGTCGTCGCCGAGAAGGGAGTCGATCGCCTCCGCGAGGGCGTCGACGTCGCGCGGCGGCACGAGCACGCCCGCGCCGCCGACGACGTCGTCGGAGGCGCTGCCCGAGCCGGCGATCACCGCGACCCCCGCCGCCATCGCTTCCGCGACGGCAAGTCCAAATCCCTCGTACGACGACGGAGAGACGAAGAGCCGCGCCCCGGCGTAGACGAGCGGCAGGTCCTCATCGGGCACGTCGCCGAGGTGGATCACGCGGGGCGACGCCTTCGCGCGGCTGAGGACGTCCTCGGACATCCATCCCGCGCGGCCGGCGAGGACGAGCGGCGGGAACTCGCGCCCGCGCGAGGCGAGGAGGTCGAGCGCGTCGAGGATCACGTCGACGTTCTTGCGCGGCTGGATCGTCCCGATCGACGCGAGGTACTCGGCCGGGAGCCCGAACCGCTGCCGCATCGCGGCGATCGCCTCCGGATCCCACGGACCCCGGAATCGCGGGTCCACGCCCTCGGACACGACCCGTATCCGCTCCGCGGGAGTACCGAGGATCTGGCGGAGGTCGCGTGCGGTCGTCTCCGACGGAGCGATGACGAGGTGCGCGCGCTTCACCGCCACCGCCGTGCTGCGCCGGAGCCACGCGCCGGCGCCGCGCGGGAAGGTGCCGGGGAGGATCATCGGCGCGAGGTCGTGAACGGTGACGACCCGCGCGCCGGGAACGCCCGCCGGGAGCGTCTGCTTCGTGCCGTGGAAGACGTCGCAGCCCGCGAGGCGCATCTTCCACGGCACCGCGATGGCCTCGACGATCGGACGCGCGACCTTCACCGGCACGGGCACATGGATGCGGGAGACGCCGGTCAGCCCGGGAACGGCGTCCTTCTCCTCGGAGACGAGCACGTACTCGTCGCCGGTCGCGAGACCGACGAGCGCCCTGAGCAGCGAGATCGCGTACGTTCGCGGCCCGCCCCGGGTTCCCGTCACAGCAGCGAGCGCGACCTTCACGTCGGATCTCACCTCGTGTTCCCTATCCGTTCCATCGGTCCGAGCCCGGCGCGAACTTGCGGGGAGCAGGCCGGGATCAGCCCCGCCGCGCGACCGTTTCGAGCGCCGCGACCAGCCGCGCCGCGGCAGCGCGCGGCGTGAATCTCTCCTCGTAGAGGCTGCGTCCGCGCGCGGCGAGCCGTTCGAGCTCCGCGCGGTCGTTGCGCAGACGGACGAGCGCCGCGGCGAGCGCCTCCGGGTTCCCCGGCGTCACGAGCAACGCCGCGTCGCCGAGCGCCTCGCCCGCCGCGGGACCATCGCGGGTGACGAGAGCGCGCCCGCACGAGAGCACCATCGCCGCCTTGAGCGGCACCACGCGCGCGGCCTTCTCCGTCTCGCCGAACACTCCGAGCCCCACGTGCGACGCCGCGAGCATCGCGCACACCTCGTCCTCGGCGACGAACCTCGGCACGAGTTCCAGCCCCGGAACTCCGGCCGCGCGCGGCGCGATCGCGTCGAATCCCTGGCCCGTCCCGACGATGCGGATGACCACGCCCGCGTCGGCGAGGTGCGACGCGGCGGCGACGACCGTCTCGACCCCGTGAAGCGGGATGTAGGTCGCGACGAGCAGCACGCGGAGCGGTCCGCCTCCGGGCAGCGGCGCGGGCGGCCCGGGATCGGGCTGCGCCACCGGCACGATGGCGATTTTCGCGCGGTCGATCCCGAGATCCGAAGCGAGGAGGTCCGCCTGCGCGGAGGTGTCCGACAGCACGACGTCCGCGAGGCGCGCCGACATCCGCTCGGCGCGCAGGAGAAGGCGCGCGCGCGGCGAGTCCGGCGCGGCGAGACCGCGGTCGCGGACGACGGTGTCGTAGAGCGGGATGAACTCGTCCACCGCGAGCGGGAGGCGGTCGAAGTTCTGGAGGAAACGCAGCAGTGCCGCGTCCACGACCCCGCCGGAGCCGACGACCACGGCGTCGTGCTCGCCCGCCTTGAAGTACCGCGCCGCGAGGCGCACCGCTGCGATCGCCTGGCGCCAGGCCGTCCGCGCGGTCCCCCCGCCGCCGGCGGCGACGCGGTCGCTCGCGCCCCCGAAGAGCGGGACGTGAACCTCCGCGACGTCGTGGCCGAGCTCGCGCAGGCCGGCGATGAGCGTCGCGCTCCGCGGGTATCCCGAGCCCGTGGCGTACGAGCCGAACCAAAGGATACGCACGCTCAGCTCTCCCGCTCGGAACGGTCGAAGCGGAGCGCCGCGACCTGCTCCGAGATGAGCGCGAGCGTGAACACGATGAGCGAGGTGACGAGGAGGAGCTGACTGCCGCCGGTGAAGCGGCCGTCCAGGAAGAAGAACGTGTGGACCCAGCGACCGAGTCCGAGGAGGAAGAGGGCGACGCTGACGGGCAGGAACACCTTCAGAGGGCTGAAGATGGTCGCGATGCGAAGGATGATCAGCAGGAACCTCACGCCGTCGCGCACGATCCGGATGTGGCTCCTGCCCACGCGCGCCTTCGCCGCGATCGGGACGTAGCGAACCGGGAGTCCGGCCCGGAAGAACGCGAGCGTGATCGTCGTCGGGTAGCTGAACGTGTTGGGCAGGAGATAGATGAACCGGCGCGCGTGGTCCGCCGCCATCGCGCGGAACCCGCTCGTCAGGTCCTCCACCTTGCGGTTGACGACGTAGCTCGCGAGCGCGTTGTAGACGTGGTTCGCGAGCCCGCGGTGCGCGCCGGTTCCGGTGCCCCGCGTCCGCGCGCCGACGACCATCGCGTAGCCGACGAGCGAGTCGACGAGCATCGGCACGTCTTCGGGCGCGTGCTGTCCGTCGGCGTCCATCATGACGAAGACGTCGCCGCGCGCGGCGCGCATGCCCGCCTTCACCGCGGCTCCGTTGCCCATCGAGTACGGGTGCCGCACGACCCGGGCGCCCGCCTTCGAGGCGACCTCGCCCGTGGCGTCGGTGCTGCCGTCGTCGACGACCACGATCTCGTGCTGGTCGGCCGGGCGCTCGGCGAACACCGCGGCGAGCCGCTCGAGCACGCCCGGGAGGGACGCGGCCTCGTTCTTGGCCGGGATGATGATGGAGACCTTCGCCACTCGGGAACTCGCGTGTCCTTCCTCGGGCTACATCGTCTCCTTGAGCCCGAAAGTGGAGCCCGCGGTCCGTCCGGCTCCTCCCCGCCCGCCTCGCGGCGACGGCGCGCCCGAGGGTCCCGGAATCGGAACGCGCCGCGTTGCCGCGGCGCGTTCCTCGAAACTCTCCTTGCGGAGGCTTCGTTAGTTGATCTGCTTCCAGAGGATGTTGTCACGGCCGCGCGTACCCACGGCCACGAGGCCCGTGATGTTCGCCAAGGCGCCGCCGGTGCGGAACGCCGCGCCCGCGTTCGTCAGGGTGAAGTCGCCCGTGCCCGAGTAGAGCGGGTTGTCGCAGCCGACGATGTCGCCGGTCTGGTTGACGAAGAACGAACGGTTGCCGGAGGTCGAGTAGCTCGCCGGCCATGCGTAGCAGCACCAGCTCGTCTCGGCGAGGTCCGGGTCGAGAGCCGCGGCGAGCGCGCCCGTCGAGGTCTCCATGACGCCGATGCCGGCGGCTCCGGGGAGGATCATGTGGAAGAGGTAACCCGAGCGGGAGACCTCGCTGTTCGCGTTGAACGTGCGGAACGCACCCGAGAGGACGGGCGGGTTCATGACGCTGCCCTGCGTGCTGGCAGTGGC
>JANNHP010000300.1:0-3246 GCA_031404455.1 Planctomycetia bacterium
GGCGGCGGCGGCGGAGGGGGTGGATCGCCCGCTCGCGGAGGCGGGGGAGGAGGAGGCGGGTCCTGCGGCGGATCGCCCGGGGGAGGATCGCGGGGGGGAGGATCGCGCGGCGGCGGATCGCCGGGGGGTGGGTCTCGCGGCGGCGGATCACGCTGGGGCGGATCGCCGGGGGGCGGGTCTCGCGGCGGAGGGGGAGGAGGCGGCGGCGCCGGATCCCTGCAGCCCGGAGGCGGCGGCGGGGGCGGCGGAGGCGGCGGCGGATCGCGGCCGGAGTCGTCGCGCGCGGGGAAGCCCGCGGCGGGCGTGTCCGTGGCGCCGAGCGTGATCCGCGCGTGTCCCGCCGTCGCGACGACGCCGGCGTACGAGGTCCGCGCCGATCCCGCCGCCATCGCCAGCGCGAACGTCGCGACGAGCAGGAAGCCGCGTCGGCGCGACGAGGTCGTTCGCATCATGAGCATCGTCTCCTTCGTCTCGGGTGGGCGCCCCGCAGGACGCCCTCCCATCGGTACGACCGGGAGCCTAGTCACCAGATGTTGCTCAAATCTGAAGCTCGAATCGGTGAGCCGCATCGGCTCACCGCTCGGGCTCGCGCAGGCTCGACACCAGCGCCTCGATCAACGGGCCCGCGGAGTCGTCCTTCCCGTAGACGTAGACGAGCGCCGCGTAGCAGGCCTGGTCGCCCCCGCGGACGACGAAGCCGTAGAGGTGCAGCGGTTCGCCCTTCTCGCCCGCGGTCTTCCCCTTCACCTCGAACGAGAAGCCGTCGAACTCCTTGCAAAAGGGTCTGCGCGCCGGAGCGGGCGTCGCGGCGCCCGCCGCGAAGACGCGCGCCGCCGACTGCTCCTGCAGTCCGTGCGCGATGCTCTTCACGTTGTCGCCGCCGCACGGGACCGTGCCCTCGAACGTGAACTGCTGGTTCCAGGCGTAGCGGCGGAAGAGCACCTGCCGCAGGCGGTTGCCCTCGGCGTCCACTTCGTTGACGTAGTCGTACGCGGGCTGTTCCTCCGTCGCGGCGACGGTCGCGACGGACCAGCGCGACGAGTTCGGCAGGTCGAAGACGAGCGTGCCGTCGAGCGTCGTCCTCGGCGACATGACGAAGCGCTCCTGCATCTGGAAGCCGTTCACGGTGCCGAACGCGAGGGCGTCGTTGAACAGCGTGGCGATCTCGACCGCGGGCGGCTTCTTCGCCGCGAACGGCTTCAGCGTGTCGAGGGCGGCCCTCAACTGCGCGCGGGCGTACTTCTTGTTCGACGGGACGAGCGTGCGCGCGGCCCAGAACTGCGTCGAGCCGATCGTCAGCGCGAGCGTCGGCGAGTCCTTCTGCGACTCCATCGCCTTCTTCGCGAGCGCCTCCGAGCGGTTCGAGAGCGGCATCGTCGCGTCCGCGTCCGTGCAGGCGCCCTCGACGAGGAACGAGACCGCGTAGCTGAGCGGGAGCCCGTCGGCCGGGTGCGCCGCGTGCACCTTCTCCAGGAGACTGGCTGCTTCGGTCCAGGCCGCAGCGCCGGTGCGCGGTCCGGTCCGTTCGCGCAGGACGATCGCCTCGGCGAGCGCCCAGCGGGTGCGATCGTCGTCCGGCGCGGCGGCAGACGCGGCCGTCGCCAGCGCGACGAGGCGCGCGGACAGCGTGCGGCGCGCCGCGGCGTCGGCCCTCGGCGCGTCGTAGCGGAACGCGCGGTCGCAGAGCACGTGGACGAGGTCGGGCTGGGTCACGAGAACATCGACCTGCGCGCCGTCGCCGAGCTTCGCGACGGCACCCGGCACGTCGCCCGCCTTCAAGAGATCGATGACCGCCTGCACGCGCTGCGCGTCCGCCGACTCCGCGGCGGCGCGCGCGCCGGCTCCGGACGCGGCGAGCAGCGCGAACGCGAACGCCGTCTGCCGGACGAGGCGACGAATCAAGCTGGGCTCCCTCCGGGCCGCCGCAAACGGCCGTTCGTCGAGGCGTGAGATGCTGAGCTTCTCCGCGGGAGACCTTGAGGAATCCTGAACTTGGGGTTCGAGGGGTCCGTCCGCCACGAGGACGAGGCAGCGGCCTTCGCATCCGCTAACTTCGCCTCCAGGTTCCTCCAGGAGGCGAAGCATGTACGGCGCCGCGCGCGAGCACTACGAGAAGGTCCTCACCGAGATCCGCGAGTCCGGGCTCTGGAAGAAGGAGCGCACGATCACGTCGGCGCAGGGTGCGGACATCGAAGTGACGATGCCCGGCAGTCCGCCGCGCCGCGTGCTGAACTTCTGCGCGAACAACTACCTCGGCCTCGGCAACCACCCGACGCTCCTCGCGGCCGCGCGCCGCGCGCTCGACGAACGCGGCTACGGACTCAGTTCCGTGCGCTTCATCTGCGGCACCCAGGACTCGCACAAGGCGCTCGAAGCGAGGATCTCGAAGTTCCTCGGCACCGACGATTCGATCCTCTACTCGTCCTGCTTCGACGCGAACGGCGGACTCTTCGAGACGCTGCTCGGCGCCGAGGACGCGATCCTCAGCGACAAGCTGAACCACGCTTCGATCATCGACGGCATCCGTCTCTGCAAGGCGGAGCGTCACCCCTTCGAGCACATGGACTTGGCCGACCTCGAGTCGAAGCTCGTGGCCACGAAGGCGAAGCGCCTGCGCATGGTCGCGACCGACGGCGTCTTCTCGATGGACGGCGACTTCGCCCCGCTGCGCGAGATCGCGGACCTCTGCGACAAGCACAACGCGATGCTCATGGTGGACGACAGCCACGCGACGGGCTTCGTCGGGAAGACCGGCCGCGGCACCGCGGAGCACTGCGGCGTGATGTCGCGGGTGGACGTCTACACGGGCACGCTCGGCAAGGCGCTCGGCGGCGCCTCGGGCGGGTACACGTCGGGGCGGCAGGAGATCGTCGACCTCCTGCGCCAGCGCTCGCGGCCGTACCTCTTCAGCAACACGCTGCCGCCGCCGATCGTCGCCGCGGCGACCGCGTGCATCGACATGCTCTCGTCCACGACCGAACTGCGCGACCGACTGGAGGCGAACACGAAGCGCTTCCGCGAGGGCATGACGAAGGCGGGCCTTGCGATCCGTCCCGGCGTCCATCCGATCGTCCCGGTGATGCTCGGCGACGCGAAGCTCGCGACCGCGATGGCCGACGACCTCCTCGCCGAGGGCATCTACGTCATCGGCTTCTTCTTCCCCGTCGTGCCGAAGGACAAGGCCCGCATCCGCGTGCAGATCTCGGCCGCGCACACGACCGAGCACATCGACCGCGCGCTCGCGGC
>JANNHP010000301.1:0-1796 GCA_031404455.1 Planctomycetia bacterium
GAGACGCCCGCGTCGGAGGCGCCCGCCGTGCTGCCGCCCGAGCAACGGCCGTACGTCGCGACGCGGACGCTCGCCGGGCGCGTCGTCGATCCGAAGGGCCGTCCGGTCGAAGGCGCGCGCGTCGAGTTCGGCGGCGCGAGCACGCTGACGGGGAAGGACGGCGCGTTCCGTCTCGACGGGCTCGAAGCGAAGTACTCGACGGCCCAGGTGTACGCGCCGGGCTTCGCGGTCGAGCACTGGACGACGTGGCCGGGGCGCGAGGACCTCGTCGTCACCATCCGGCGCGTCGTGCGCGTCCGCGGCGTCGTCGTCCAGCCGGACGGCACGCCCGCGGAGGGTGCGTTGGTCGTGCACGCCGGGACGACGGGCGCGGACGGGCGGTTCGAGGTCGATCTCCTCGAAGGCTCAGACGGGATCTACGCGGAGTGGGGGACGCTGCCGGGCTGCCGCGTCGACGATCAGGCCGCATCGGGCGTCGTGTTCCTCGACGTCGATCCGGAGCATCCGGACGAGGACGTGCGCGTGGTGCTCGACACCCGGTGGTCGTGGATCGGCGCGCGCGCGGTCCGTGAGGACGGATCCGTCGTTCCGGCCGCAAATGTCGCCGTGCACGTTCCGGGGAAAGCCCGATGGTGGCTCGCGAACCACGACGGTACGGGGTCGTGGAGCGTTCCGGTTCCGCCGGGAACCGAGGTGGCGTTACGCGCTGAGGTGTCGGAGCGCGGTGTCGTCACGGCGAAGGGCGTCGTGCGAGCGTCGACGCTCCCGGGCGCGGGTGCGCAAGCGGACGTGGTCGTCCGTCCGGTGGAGATCGCGAAGATCGACAAGCCGAGCGAGGAGACGACACCTGAGCGAGGTTCGATCGAGGTCACCGGGTCGGATGCCCGCGCCCTCGAACGCGGTGCGCTTCATCTGTGGATCGTCGGCCCCGGCCTCGACTCGCTCACGAACGATCGGCTGTCCGTGGCGAGGCCGTCGTACGTCACGGGCTCGGTGCGGCCGGGGAGGTACGTCGCGGAACTGTTCCCGGACGCGCGGACGGCGGGAGCCGAGCGCTGGTGGATCCGGCACTTCGACGTGAAGGCCGACACGAGAGAGCGCGTCGTCTGCGACGGGATCGATCCGCCCCGTGCGTTGCGCGGCCGCGTCGTCGGCCCCGATGGCGAACCGCTCGCCGCCGTGGCGATGGACGTGTACGGCAGTTCCAGGTTCCGCAGTCCCGACCAAGGCCAGACGGCCACCGACGCGGCCGGCCGCTTCGAGGTGATGCTCCCCGACGCCGACCACTGCTGGGTCACGGCGCATCGTGACGGCTTCGCCTGGGGCTTCGTCCGCGTCGATCCTCGCACCGCGAGCGAAACCGAGATCCGGCTCGCGCGCGGCGGCACGATCGAGTTCCACGTCGCCGACGGAGACAACGTCGCGTCGCGCGCGACGATCGAATCGCCCTCCGGCGAACTCCGTCTCAGCGCGGAGGTCGAGTGGGTGGACGGCTTCCAGTCGATCCGCAACGCGCCCGCCGGCCGGTGGACGCTCCACGAGGCCGGCAGCCAGAAACCGCGCACCGTGACCGTGGACGTCCGCGACGGCGAGAAAACGGCCGTGAAGCTCGACGCCGAGTGACGCGCTCCGGGGCCATCCATGCGCGACATGTCGAACCCAATCTCTCGGTAGGGGCGGACCCCCGTGTCCGCCCCGGTCAGCAGGGAACGGTGCGCCACCCGCAGCACCAAAATCGTCAAATCATCCTCCCGCGGCATCGCGCCGGTGAAGCGAAGGAGGTCGGCGAGGACTCC
>JANNHP010000302.1:0-11829 GCA_031404455.1 Planctomycetia bacterium
CGGACTCGGCGACGCGCAAGAGGACCGGCCGCGCGCGATCGGCCCCCGTCGTGCGCAGCGCGAGCAGCAGCGCGCGGACGAGACGCCGCCGGGAGTGCGCGAGTCCCGTCGAGCGCTCCGAGGGCGTCGTGCCCTCCGGCGCGGTCTCACCGGGTTGCGGCGGCGAAGGGGGCGGGTCGGAGCCGTCCTCCTTCTCGAGCCGCGCGAGCAGGCGTTCGAAGTCGGCCGGTTCGCGCGATGCCGAGAGCACGTCGATCGCCTTCGCGCGGAGATCGGCGAGCGGATCGCCGAGGAGTCCGGCCGCGATCCGGGCCGCCTCGGCCGGTTCGCGCCGCGAGAGCGTTTCGATCGCGGCGCGGCGCTCCCTCGGGTCGGCGGCGCCGAGCGCCATCGCGCGCAGGTTCGCGCCCGCGGGGAGGTCCGCCCTGCGATCGAGGAGTTCCAGCGCCGCGGCGCGCACCTTCCTCCGGTCGCTCGCGAGAGCGGCGTCGAGGATCGCCGCGAGGTCGTCGCCGCCCGACGCCACGATCGCCCTGAGCACCTCCGGGCGAAGGTCGGCCCCGGCCTTCGCTTCGAGGAGCGCGCGCAGTTCGGCTCGCAGGCGCGGCGCGAACACGAACTCCACCTTGCGCAGCGCCGCGAGCCGGGTCTCGCGATCGAGCGTCCCCGCGTCCGGTCCGGCGAGGAGGTCCTTCACGAGGGCGAGTCCCGACGACTCGTCGACCTGGATCAGCGTGTCGAGGATCTCGTCGAACGACGTCTCTCCGTGGCTCGTCTCCCGGCCCGCCGCGATGCGCGCCGCGAGCTCGAGTGCGCGGTCTCGCAGCCACGGAGCGACAGGCCGTCCGAGCCGCGCGAGCCCGTCGCGGAGCGCCACGTGCTCGGCCTCGTGGAGACGATGGACGACCGTGCCCGAGATCTCGTCGTCCGAGAGGGCGAGCACACCGCGCAGCGCGAGCAGCGCGCGCCCCGCTTCCACGGCCTCGCGTTCGTCCTCGCCCGCGAGGAACCCGCGCCGCAGCGCGGCGAGGAGTTCCGGCGACGGCGACCGGTACGCGCGGAGCGCCGCGAGGGCGAGCGTGCGGTCGGGCGATCGGGTCAGCGGGTCCTCGAAGATGCCGAGGATCGCTGCGAGCGCGCCGGGAGCCGCGAGCGGCCCGAGCTCCCGCAGTGCCGCGCGGCGCACGTCCTCGTCGGCGTCCCCGAGCAGGCCCGCGAGCGACGCCTCGCCCTTGGCGCGGTCCATCACTCCTCGCAGCACCGCTCGGCGGATCGCGCGCGCCGCTGCGGCCCGCACCCGCCACGCGGGCTCGGACTCCGCCGCGCGCTCGGCGAGCGCCGCTGCGCCCGATGCGTCGCCGGTCTTCCCGAGCCCCTCGACCGCGGCCTCGCGCACGGCGAACGCCGGGTCGCGGCAGGCCGCGACGAGGAGCGGCGTCGCGCCGGGTTCGTCCATCTCGGCGACGGCCCCGACGAGCGCCGCGCGCGCGCACCAGTTCGCGCCGGGGAGACCCCGCACCACGTGCGGGAGGGCGGCGCGTCCGAGCCCCGCGACGAGGCGCACGGCGTCGTCGGCGTCGGCGGGCGCCGCCGGATCGAGGATCGAGGCGGCCGCCGCGCGCGCGGCGTCGTCGCGCCGGGCGTCGATCGCCGGCGCGTCGATCCCCGCCGGCATCTCGTAGGCGGGAACGTCCGGATCGCCGGCCCGCGCCAGGGCGGCGGCGAGGCAGAAGAGGAGCGCCGGCGCGAGGAGCGGTCTCACCGTCTCAGTCTATTCCCGGTCCTCTTCTCGTGGGCGAGGCACGCCCGCGGCAGGCGGTCGAGGATGTCGGACGCGATCATCCCGTGCATGCCGAGATCGGCCGCCGCGAAGTCGCCCGCGAGACCGTGGAGGTGGACGCCGAGGACGGCGCCGTCGAACGTGGACATTCCCTGCGCGAGCAGCGACGCGATGACTCCGGTCAGCACGTCGCCCGAACCCGCGGTCGCCATGCCGGGGTTGCCGGTCCGGTTCTCGTAGAGGCGTTCGCCGTCGGAGACGAGCGTGCCCGCGCCCTTCAGGACGACGACGGCCCTGGTCTTCTTCGCGAGGCGCATCACCGAGCCGGCGCGGTCGGCGCCGACCTCGGCGGGGCTGATCCCGAGCAGGCGGGCGGCCTCGCCGGGGTGCGGCGTCAGCACGCGCGGGGCCTCGGCGCGGGCGAGGTCGTCCACATGGTCCGCGAGCGCGTTCAGTCCGTCGGCGTCGATGACGGTGGGCACGGGCGCGAGCAGCGCGATGTCCCGCGCGAACGCCTGGGCGGGGGACTCGAGCGAGAGCCCTGGGCCGATCGCGACCGTCTGGCAGCGCTCGGCGAGGTCGAGAGCCTCGGAGACGGCGTCGGGGGAGAAGACGCCGGGCGCGGCATCGGGCAGCGGCACGCTCATCTCGCAGAGGAGTTGGGCGGCGATGGCGGGGCGCGCGTTCTCCGGGCACCCGAGCGTGACGAGCCCGCAACCGGACCGGAGCGCCGCGCGCGCGGCGAGGACCGCGGCGCCCGGGTAGCGCCACGAGCCGGCGAGCATCAGCACGTGGCCGCAGGCGCCCTTGTGGGTGTCGCTCGGGCGCGGCATCAGCGGCGGGATGCTCGTCCAGCGCTTCGGCACGCCGGGGCGCGTCCGGCCCGTCTTCTTCCCACGCTTCGGCGCCATGACGTTCCTCCTCGGTTCAGCCCAGGACCCCCGGCGGGTCGATCTCCGAGACGCCGACCTCGATCTTGCGATGGTTGCGCCGGACGAGGTCGCGGTGGGGGGCCATCGCCTCCCACTCGGCGTCCGAGAGGAGGCCGAGCGATCGCAGTGCCGCGACGCCCGTCCAGTAGGGGGCGGCGGCGGTTCCGTCTTCGCACTTGACCGCGAGCCCGAGGTTCGCGCCGAGGACGCCCGCGCACCAGAGCCCCTCGGCGCCGACCTTCGAGATGACGCGTCCGCCCGTCGCGCGGATGAGGTCGCTGTCGAGGCGCTTCGTGCCGCCGATCATCTCGGGCTTCTCGCGCAGTGCGGCGCAGATGCGGCGCGCCGCGACGCGCTGCGCCTCCGAGAGTCCGTCGGCCGCGTTGCGGTTCGTCAGGTTCGCGAAGATCCGCGCCGCCGCCGCGAGCGGGACGGCGAAGACCGGCGCGCTGCATCCGTCGACGCCGACGCGGACGTCCGCCGGGGCGAGACCGCCGAAGGCCGCGACGTTCGCCCGGTTCATCTGCTGCAACGGGTGCGAGGGATCGAGGTAGGTCGCGGTCTCCCAGCCCGACGCGACGCACGCGGCGAGCATCGCCGAGTGCTTGCCCGAGCAGTTGTTGTGGAGCGCGGTCGGCTTGCCGCCCGACGCCCAGATCTCCCTCGCCGCGGGCTCGAACACCGGCGAGTGCGCGCCGCACTGCAGGTGCTCGGGGCCGAGCCCGATCTTCCGCAGGAGCCCCGCGGCGGTCTCCACGTGGAAGGTCTCGCCGCCGTGCGAGCCGCAGGCGAGCGCGAGCTCGGCGTCGGTCATGGCGAACTTGTCCGCCGCGCCGGTCAGGCACGACGCGAGAGCCTGGACGAGCTTCGCCGACGAGCGCAGGTAGACGAGCGAGTCGGTGTCGCCGGCCGCGTGGGCGAGCCGCCCGTTCTTCCACACCGCGAGGCGGACGCGGTGCTCGCACTCGACGATGCCCGCACGCTTCTCGAGCACTCTGACGGGGTCCATGCGGTCGCCAAGAAGACCACGGTGCGCGCCGGGCCGTCAGCCGTTTCTGCGGGTCGGCGCTAGACTTCGATCCATGATCGAGATGCAACTCTCGCGGATCGTCATCCGCGAGACGAGCGACCAGCAGAGCCTTCACCTGAAGGAGAAGGATGGCGATCGCCAGTTCCCGATCGTGATCGGGATCTTCGAAGCGGTCGCGATCGACCGGCGCATCCGCGACCGGAAGACCCCTCGCCCGATGACTCACGATCTGATGGCGTCGCTCATCCAGTCGCTCGGCGCGCGCCTCGAGCGCGTGATCATCTCGGATCTCAAGAACAACACCTTCTACGCGAAGCTCGTGATCGGCCGCGTCGCCTCGGGCGAGACGATGGAGATCGACGCCCGGCCGAGCGACGCGATCGCGCTCGCCGTCCACCTCGACGCGCCGATCTTCGTCGAGGAGCGCGTGATCGAGTCGGTGCTCGCCGCGCCGCCGCCGGAAGAAGGCTGACGCCCGCAGCGTCCCGCGCCGAAGATGCGCGCACTCTCCCGGCGGAGGGTTGCCAGAGTGGTCGAATGGACCGGTTTTGAAAACCGGCGGGGCCGCAAGGTCTCCCAGGGTTCGAATCCCTGACCCTCCGCCAAGCGCAGCTTGGCGGAGGGTCAGGGATTCGCCCGCTGTAGCCGGGGCCCGCCCTCGCGCCACGTTCGTCTCCGAGTCCCCCGCGAAGGCGGGCCTCCCTCCCGGCAGAAGTTCGCATCCTCGTTGGCGTCTCGATATGTGGGCCGATGCGGCCCACGGATTCGCCGACGAGGCGTCGTCAGGGGGAGCTTCGTGTGGCGGTTCTACCTCCCGCCAGGCCCCGCGACCCTCCTAGCGCCGGGTCACGGATGGCCTCGCGCCTGCGCTCTCCGCGTGTCAGCATGCGGGACATGGCGACGACGGCGCGAATTGACGATCCGATCGCAGGGATAGCGGCCATGTTCGGGGACGCCGACCCCACGGTGCTCGCCGCCCTCGCAAGTGTGACCGCCGAACTGGAGGCCCTCGCCGCGGAGTTGAACTCGCGGAGCAGCACGAGATGGAAGAGTCACGGATTGGAGGTCGCGACGTACCCGGGACCGCCCGTGAAGCGCTCGCTGTCCGGCAGTGTCCTCGGTGGCACGGGCGACGACCTGGCGTACGTCAACGTGCAGATCGATCGAGGCGACTACCTCGCAGGGTCCGATCGAGACCCGACACTCTGGTACGTCGAGGGCGATGTTCACGCCGATTGGACCGGAGAGCCGGACGACGACGGACAGATGCACTGCGTGTTCGCATTGCCTGATCGCGCGTTCCCCACGCCCCTGGCGGCGGCGCAGGGACTTGTCAGCGCTGCCCGTGAGTTGCGCGAGGTTGCTCGAACGAGACCGCCGACTCCCGCGGGGTGGCGCTCGATGCGGACCTAGCCCGGTACGGCGTTCACTCGCCGGAGTTGTCGCGCGCGAAGTCGAGATGGCGTCTCCGCGCAACGCGGCCCCTCCGTCGCGACACGGCGTGCCGGCTCATCGCGCACACCCGAGCTCGACCGACCCGCGGCTCGTGCCGAGTGATAGACTCCCGGCCGGAGACCGACCATGGCCCCGAAGCCGCGCACCGGCGAGACGCCGAAGAAGAGCCGCAAGCCCCCGAAGGGGCGCGCGCTCGTCGGCTTCTCCCGGCTCACAGTTCACCCGGACCGGATGGGCGGCATGCCGTGCATCCGCGACCACCGTTTCACCGCAGCACAGGTGCTGCGCCTGTTCTCGGCCGGGCACTCGGAGGACGAGATCCTCGCGGCGTATCCGTTCCTGGAACGCGCAGACGTTCGCCAAGCGCTCGCCTACGCGTCGGGACTCGTCGAGCAGCGCCGCGAGCCGATCCCGGTCGCGTGAGACTCCTCCTCGACATGAACTTCGACGCCATGCGGGCGGAGATGCTCCGCTCTCACGGCCTCGACGCGCTGCACTGGCCGGACGTTGGCCATCCGCAGGACGTCGATCCCGTCGTGATCGCGTGGGCCAAGGCGAACGGTTGCGTCGTCGTGACGCAGGACCTCGGCATCGCGACGGCGCTCGCGACGACGGGCGCGGACAGTCCGAGCGTCCTCCAACTCCGTCGCGCGGACGACCTGAGCCCCGTCCTGATGTCGCGGATCGCTTCCGCCGCGAAAAAGCACGAGAAGGACCTCGAACGCGGGTGCATCCTCGTCCTCGACGCGCGGACGAATCGGGTCCGTGTTCGGCCGCTCCCGTCGCCGCCGCGACCCTGAAGCGGACTCCGTCGATCATGTCCGCACCGCCCGCCGCAGCGGGGCCGGCGGCGACTCGACCGTCCTCTCCGAGTCCCCCGCGAAGGAGACCTACTTCTTCCTCTTCAGCTCCGGCACGATCGTGAACTTGCCCCAGTTGCGGTCGGCCATGCCGCGGAGAAGGGGGACGTCGGTGTTGACGAGGCCGAACGTGATCGTGTGTGTCTTCACGCGCGAGTAGCGGTTGAGGCCCGTGTACCACTCGAGGAGCGTGTCGGCGTCGATGATGTCGCCTTCGTTCGGCATGCCGTCGGTCAGGAAGGTGACGACGTCGGGCGTCGCGCGGAAGTTGGCGTCGGTGTCGGGCTCGTCGCCGATGTCGAGCGCCGCCTTCAGCGCGCCGTAGTAGTTCGTGCGGCCCGCGCCCGCGAGCGAACGCAGGAAACCGATCGCGTCGTCGACGTTGCCCTTGCTGGCCGGCACGGGGTTCTGCTTGTACGGCCGGATCTGCATCCCGAACGTGATGATGTTGAAGTGCGAGCGCGGGTCGAGGCCCCCGAGCGCCTGCGCGATCTCCTCCTTGCAGATCGTCAGCTTGTCGCGGCCGACGTACGCGCGCGCCAGCGCCTGCGGCCCCGTCGGGTCGGGATTGAAGAGGGTGAGCATGGTCTCGGTCGTGTCGAGCACGAACGCGACGCGGTTGCTGTAGATCTCGACCCCGAAGTAGGGAGCCGGAGCGGAGTCGCGGGTCGCGCGGGGGTCGTTCGGGTCGGGGCCCTTCGGCTTCTTCGTCTCGTCGGGCAGCGCCGGGCGTCCGGGAAGTCCTCCTCCGGGACTGCTCGCCTTCGCCGAGTCCCACCACTTGCGCCAGTTTTCCGGGTTCCTGCCGAGGTCGTCGCGCGTGATCCTCTTCAGCGCGGCGTAGATGTCGTCGCGGACCCTTCCGCTCTCCTGCTCCATGCGCACGATCAGCGGGTCGACGGACTCCATCGATCCGATCTCGCCGAGCGCCTGCGCCGCGGCGATGCGGATCTGCCACTGCGCGTGGCCGAGCTGCTTCGAGATGACGGGCACCGCGGTCGCGGCGTCGGTGCCGAACATCGCGAGGGCGTCCATGGCGCCGACGCGCGCCTTCTCGGCCGGGTCCGAGTCCACCATCTTGCGCATGCCGGACATCGCGCCCGTGTCCTTCATGACGCCGAGCGCCACGGCGGCCTCCGCTCGCGCGTACCAGTTCCTGTCGCCGAGCTGGACCTTGAGACGCGAAATCGCGTCCGTGAGCCTCAGGCGTCCGCAGAGCCGCGCGGTGTACGCGCGGACGATCCCGTCGGCGTGGCCGAGACCCGAGTTCGCGAGCGCCTCGAGGCACGCCTTGTCCTTGGTCTTCAGCAGCGTGACGAACGAGGTCTCGCGGATGAGGTCGTTGTTGCGCGCGAGCGTGTCCACGACGACGGGGATCGTCTTCACGTCCTTGATCTCGGAGAGCTCCCGGATCTTCGCGGCGAGCACCTTCGGCTCGGTCTCGGCGCGGATCGCGCGGCGGTCACGGGACCCCGGCGTGTCGTTCGCGTCGGTGCCGGCGTCGGCGGCGGTGGTCGCCATCGACTTCCTCCGCGCGAGGATGCGATCCCGCCAGCGCTCGTCGAACTGTTCGGGCGTCAGGCCGAGGTTTCCGACGAACGCCTCGCGCACGTCCTTCTCCTGGCGCAGGTCGCGGAGCACTTTCACGAACGGCTCGCGCCACTCCTTCAGGCACAGGTCCACGTAGCTCCAGGAGCGCTTGAAGTCCTCCTCCGTGAGCTGCGCGACCTCGTTCTTGGCGAGCATCAGCTCGACGATCGAGAGCTTGCCCGTCTGCACGTACTTCACGACGTCCTTGTCCCAGTCCTTCTCGCCGTAGTCGGGCGGCCCGCCGGCGCTCGTCGATGCCGCCTCGCCGACGCAGATGATGGCGTCGTCCTCGAACTGCGGGATCGACTTCGTCAGCCACTGCGCCACGCCCTCGTACATCCAGACCGGCATGGAGCGCGGACGGGTCTGCCAGCTTCCCCAGAGCGACATGAGGTTGTGTCCGAGCCGGTGCCGCATCCAGGCGACGAGCTCGTGGTCGTCGCCGATCAGCTCCTTCGACCCCCCGAGTCCCGTGAGGCACATCCCGTCGCAGACGAGGGCGCCCGCGCCGACGAGGCCCTTGTTGGCCGCGCCCTTGAAGTACGCCGCGGACAGGCGCTCGTAGTCCCGCTGCTTGTCCGTGAAGATCACCGCGATCGGGATCTTCGGGATCGGGTCCGTGATCTTCTCGCTCTGCGACTCCGTCATCAGCGGCCCGAGGTTCCTCGTGAACTCGCGGCGCGCGTACTCGGCGCGTTCGATCATGAGGTGGGCCCACTCGTGGCGCGTGGCCACTCGCGAGCTGCCCGACGGCATCCTCACCTTGATCGCCTCGACGTCGGTCACGACGTAGAAGTGGCGGTTGTACGCGACGAGCATCTCCTCGGGCTTCTTGACGAGGCGCGCCTCCTTCGAGAGGCGGATGAGGACCGTCTCCCTCGCGGGACGGCCGAGGAAGTCCTTCGCCGGCGCGGTCCCGGGGTTCTTCTCGTTCGTCCCGTCCGGCCAGGGTCGCTCGCTCTGCACGCAAGCGCTGCAGTTGATGCCCCACGCAACGGCATGGCGCTTCAGATAGCAGTCCAATCCGCCCCGCTCGAAGAGGTCGGGGTTCCAGCCGGGCGGCATCGTGTGGCCGTCGTGCTTCTGGCCGGTGATGCCGGTCCTGCACTTGTCGCACCAGCACGGGTCGTCGCTCGCGCCCGAGGGGTTGCGCAGGAAGTGCTGGCACTCGCCTTTTCCGAGGCCGTCCTTCGCGAACGAGCAGTCGTGGAAGGCCTCGTCCGCGGCTGAGGCGGACGCGTCGGGCAACGGGGCCGCGAAGAGGAGCGCCGCGAACGTGGCGATCCCGAGAGCGCACCGCGCGAGCGAGGACTCCATGCTCAAGGCGACCTCCGCGATCACTTTGCGACGGACGAGGACCGATACGACCCGGACGAAGAGAGCGTAGCCCGCTCCGGCGAATGCGTCGCGACTGAAGGTCGCGTCGCCCGGAACGCCGGGAGAGCCGCTACTTGCCGGGCGGCGCCTCCAGCACGAGCGTGAACTTCCCGCCGTTGCGTTCGGCGAGCCCCTGCAGCAGCACGCGGTCGATGTTGATGGTGCCGAACGTGATCGTGTGGGTCTTGACCCGCGCGTAGCGGTTGAGCCCCGAGTACCACTCGAGCAGGGTGTCGGCGTCGATGACGTCGCCCTTCGTCGGGACGCCGTCGGTCAGGAACGTGATCGTGTCGGGCGTGGCCTTGAGATTCGGGTTCGTGTCGGGCTCGTCGCCGAGGTCGAGCGCGACTTTGAGCGCGTCGTAGTAGTTCGTCTCGCCCTCGCCCGGGAGCGACGCGAGGAAGCCGACAGCCGATTCGATGTTCCCCCCGCTCGCCGGGACCGGGTTCGACTTGAACGCGCGGATCTGCGTGCCGAACGCGACCACGTTGAAGTGCGCGCGCGGGTCGAGCCCCCGCAGCGCCTGCGCGATCTCCTCCTTGCAGATGGTCAGCTTGTCGCGGCCCGTGTATTCGCGGGAGAGCGCCTTCGCCGCGGAGGCGTCGGGCGTGAAGAGCGTGAGCATCGACTGGGAGGTGTCGAAGACGAAGCCGACGCGGTTCGAGTAGATCTCCACGCCGAAGTAGGGCGGTGCCTTCGCCGAGGTCGAACGCGGGTCGTTCGGGTCGGCGGCCTTCGGCTTCTTCTTCTCGTCGGGCGGCGGCGGTCGCTTCGGCACGCCGTTCGGCGCGTTGACCTTCTCGCGCTCCCACCACGTGCGCCAGTTTTCGGGGTTGCGGCCGAGGTCGTCGCGCGTGATCTTCTTCAGCGCCTCGTAGAGCTCGTCGCGCAGGCGGCCCGATTCCTTCTCCATGCGCGTGATCAGGACCTCGACGGACTCCATCGAGCCGATCTCGCCGAGCGCCTGCGTCGCCGCGATCCGGATCTGCCACTGCGACGAATCGAGCTTCTTCGCGATGACCGGGACGGCGTTCTGTCCGTCCTCCTTGAACATCGCGAGTGCGTCGATCGCGCCGATCTGGGCGCGTTCGGACGGGTCGGAGGCCGCCATCTTGCGCATGCCCGCCATGGCCTTCGCGTCGCCCATCGAGGCGCACGCGATCGCGGCCTCGGCGCGGGCGTACCAGTTCTTGTCGTCGAGCTGCGCCTCGAGCTTCGTGAGCGAGTTCGTGAGACCGAGGCGTCCGCAGATGCGCGCGACGTACGCGCGGACCACGCCGTCGGGGTGGGCGAGGCCGTACTCGACGAGGGCGTCCTGGCAGTCGATGTCGGTCGTCTTCAGCAGCGTGACGAGCGCCGTCTCGCGGATGAGATCGTTGTTGCGCGCCATGATGTCGATGACGCAGCGCACGGTCTTCTTGTCTGTGAGGACGCCGAGCTGGCGGATCTTCGCGGCGAGCGTCTTCAGGTCCTGCTCGGTGATGAGCGCGCGGCGGTCGCGGGCGCCGGGCGTGTCGCCGGACTCGGGCTCCGCTTCGAGCGCGGTCGGCGCGATCGACTTGCGCGGCCCCTTCACGCGCTCGCGCCATCGCTCGTCGAAGACCTCGGGCGTGCAGCCGAGGTTCGACATGAAGGCTTCGCGCACGTCCTTCTGCTGGCGCAGCGCGGCCATCGTCTTCACGAAGGGCTCGCGCCACTCCTTCAGGCAGAGGTCGATGTAGCTCCACGCGCGTTTGTGGTCGTCGGGGGTGAGCTCGCGGATGACGAGCTTGGCGAGCAGCTTCTCGATCGGGTCGAGCTTCTGCGCCTGCGCCATCTTCAAGATGTCCGTGTCCCAGTCCTTCCCGCTGAAGGCCACGATCCCGCCGCCGCCGACGCCACGCTGTCCGCCGCCGCCACCGCCCGCGCCTTCGCCCTGGCAGACGGTGCACTCGTCCTTGAACCGGTCGAGCGTCTTCGTGAGCCAGTGCGCGAGGCCCTCGTCCATCCACTGCGGCATCGACTTGTCGCGGATCTCGTGCGTCGACCAGCACGCGAGGAGCAGGTGCGAGAGCTGGTGGCGCATCTGGACCTGCAGGTCCTTGTCGTCGCCGTACTTCTGGCGGGAGAACCCGGAGCCGCTGCCGCAGAACCCGTCGCAGACGCGGTCGCCGTTGCCGCGCAGCGCGTTCGAGTTCGCCGAGCCGAAGTACTCGGCCGCCATGCGCTCCTGGTCGCGCTGCTTCTCCATGTAGAAGGTCGCGATCGGGCGGCTGATCACCGGCTCGCCCATGTTCCGCGTCCATTCGCGGCGGGCGAACTCCTGGCGCTCGATCATCAGGTGCGCCCACTCGTGCGTGGTGATCATGCGCGCGCTGCCGCCCGGCGTGCGGACCTTCAGGCCGTCGATGTCGGTGACGAGGTAGAAGTGCCGGTTGTAGGCGACGATGATCTTCCCGGGCTTCTTGAAGAGCTTCGACTCCTTCTCGAGGCGCCCGAGCACGGCTTCCTTCGCGGGTCGTCCGGACCAGTCCGTCTCGGGGAGGCTCCCCTGCTTCCCGCCGCCGCCGTCGGGCCACGGCCTGTCGCCGTCAACGCAATCGCTGCAGTTGATGCCCCACGCGACCGAGTGCCGCTTCAGGTAGGCGTCGAGGCCCCCCGACTCGAAGAGCACCGGGTTCCACCCCGACGGCATCGTGCGCCCGTCGTGGCGCTCGCCCGTGCCGCCGTTCCTGCACTTGTCGCACCAGCAGGGGTCGTCGGTGACGCCGGCGGGGTTGCGCAGGAAGTGCTGACACGCGCCTGCACCGCCCAGCTCCTCGCAGG
>JANNHP010000303.1:0-12492 GCA_031404455.1 Planctomycetia bacterium
CGCGGCCGGTCCGCGGCTACCGCCGTCGCCTGCCTCGTCTCCCCGCCATCCGAAACTGCCTCGAATGACGCGCCTCGCGTCATTCGAGCTGGGTGTGCTGCTTCGCCATGTCCGCCTCGGTGATCCCGAGACGGCGCATGGCCAGCATCACGAGGGCGTCGCAGTAGACGAGGAGACTCTGCTCGAAGATCGTCCCGAGCGGCTGACGGCTCTTCCCGCCGGCGCCGACCGGGATGACGAACACATCGTCGACGCCCTTCGCGAGCGGGCTCTTCGCCGTCATCGTGACGACGGCCGCGCGCGCGCCGACCTCGTGCGCCTTCTCGACGTACGTCTTCAGCGTGCGGCTCCTGCCGTAACGCGTGCAGCAGAGGAGCAGGTCGCCCTTCTTGATCGACGGCGTCGTCGTCTCGCCGACGACGTAGACGTCGAAGTCGAGGTGCATGAGGCGCATGGCGAGGCCGCGCGCCACGAGTCCGCTGCGGCCGATGCCCGCGACGAACACGCGTTTGCTGCCGCGCATGAGATCGAGCAGGCGCTCCATCTCCGCGCGGTCCACGTCGGCTGCGACCGAGGCGAGCTCCGCCACGATCGCGCTCAGTGGATCGAACGCATCAGATCCCAACGGATCGCCTCCACCGGGAACACGGGCCCCTCGATGCAGCTCTTCACGTAGCGATAGCCCTCGGGCCGCGACGCGTCGAGCACCGGCACGACACACGACGCGCACGCGCCGAAGCCGCACGGCATCGTCTCCTCGGTGGAGACCTCGCACGGGAAATCGAGTCCGCGCCCTCGGGCGCGCTCCACGACCGTCGCGAGCGAGCGGAACATGGGGTTCGGGCCGCAGGCGAGGACGCGGACGCCCGGCGCGAGCATCGGCTCGACGAGGTCGGTGACGTATCCCTTGTGACCGAGGCTCCCGTCGTCGGTGGCGATCTTCACGTCGCAGCCGAGGGCGCGGATCTCATCGGCGAGGTAGACGTGGTCGCGGTCGCGTCCGCCGACGACGTAGCTGATGCGCTGCGTCTTCGACCGATCGCGCAGCGCGCGGGCGACGATCGCGAACGGCGCGGCACCGACCCCGCCGGCGACGAGGATCATGTGCTCCGCGGGCGAGCCGAGGTCGTACGGGCGGCCGAGCGGGCCGAGAACGCCGATCGGCTCGCCCGGCCGGCGCTCGGAGAGGGCGCGAGTGCCCGGCCCGATGACGACGAGGAGGATGGCGATCCCCGTCGGCGGGGCTGCTGGGCCGTTGTCGTGGACGACGTCGCAGACGCTGAAGGCACGAGAGAGGAAGGGATCGAGGCACTGGCGCGGGCGCAGCATGACGAACTGGCCGGGCTTTGTGCGGGCGGCGACCTCGGGGCAGCGGATCTCGAGCCGGAACGAGCCGGGGGCGACTTCGGCGTTCGCCGTGACGGTGCCTTCGTGGGTGAGATCGCCGGAGAGCGGATACTCGTGCATTGCGGCGGCATCGTAGCGGCGGCCCCGCCGACCGGCCCCGAATCGACCCCGAAGGGCCCTCCCCCGCCACCACCTCGCGCGTCTCCCTTGGAAATGCGCGGCCGCACCGCGTTCCCGCGGGTCGCCGGAGGCCAGGACGGCGCGTGCCGGAGACGTCGACCGGTCGCTCCCGTCACGTACCAGGTCCGTTCGAGAGCCCCGAAAGTTACATCGCGAAATCCGCAGCCTCGGCAAACCCGCCGCTCACGACTCGCCGCGCAGCCTCCGGTAGACGTCCGGCCGCCGGTCCGAGAGGAACGGGAACTTCGCCCGCACCTCGGCGACGCGCGCCGCGTCGACGTCGCCCTCGAGGACGAGTTCCTCACCGGGCCGCGCGAACGCGTCCGCGACGAGTTCTCCGAGCGGCGAGACGAGTGCCGACTCGCCGTCGTAGACGAGTCCCCCGCCCTCGCCGACCCGGTTGACGCCGAGGACGTACGCCTGCGTCTCGATCGCGCGCGCGACGAGGAGGGCGCGCCAGTGCGCAGACCGGGGCCGCGGCCAGTTCGCGACGACGACGAAGAGGTCCGTCGCGGGCGCCGCGAGCGCCCAGAGCTCGGGGAACCGCAGGTCGTAGCAGACGAGCGGGGTGACGCGGACACCGTCCGCTGCGAACGTCGTCACCGACTCGCCGGACTCGTAGTGCTCGGATTCGCCGCCGTAGCGGAACGGGTGGATCTTGGCGTACCGGTGGACCACGCCCGCCGGCGTCGCCGCGAGGAACACGTTCCGCGTGCGGCCCCAGTCCGCCCGCGACTGCGCGACGCTCCCGCAGACCGTGGCGCCGGTCGCGCGCGACGTCTCCGCGAGGAACCGCTCGGACGGCCCGCCCTCGGGTTCCGAGGCGACCTCGGGCCGCATCGAGAAGCCGGTCGCCCACATCTCGGGCAGCGCGACGAGCGCCGCCCCGCGGGCCGCCGCTTCGCGGATGCGAGGCTCGAGCGCGAGGCGGTTCGCGTCGGGAGACTCCCACGCGATGTCGGTCTGGATCGCCGCGACGCGCAAGCTCACCCCCTCGCAATCGGTCCGCGTGCGCCGGACCGGGCACTAAGATCCCACGTCCCAGGAGAACTTCCGATGCCGCAGCCGAACGACTTCCTCGTCAAGCGCGAGGAGAAGACCGCGCAGAAGAACCCGGCCGAGGAAGCCGTCTTCACCTATTTCGGCCCGCTCGGCACGACCCAGCGGTTCCGGTTCCTCGTGCTCAAGGAGGCGGGCGACACACTCTGCCTCCTGCCGGGTGCCGAGGCGCGCTTCAAGGTCGGCCTGAAGGCGATCCGGTGGGACCAGGCCGAGGGCGGCACCTCGACCAACTACCTCGTGCTGAAGACCAAGGCCAACCGCATCGACCTGCGCCGCCTCGCCGACTCGTAGCCGATTCCCGGCCAAGCCTGGCTTCAGCCTGACGAGCGCCCCCGATCCGCGGCCGCCGCGCGGACCCAGGCTACGGGCGCAGACTGAGCGGCCCGCGTCTCGCCTCGGGATCCTCAAGATGATCGACTCGGCCCATTTCCGGCCGATTCGGGAATGAACTTTCTCAAGCGTTTCTCGCTCGTTTCCGCGGATCCGCGCCGCCGATACGGAGGACGTCCGGGAGTTCGCAGATCCCCATGCGCAGAAACCAATCAGGCTCGCTCCTCGTCTGGGCGCTGTTCGCGATGGTCGTCGTCACGGGGCTCCTCTTCGTCGGGATGGAGAACCTGCGCGCGTCGTCGGTCGCCACCCAGACGCGCTTCCGCGCGCACGGCCAGGCGCTCGACCTCGCACGGGCGGGAGTCGTCGACGCCTACGCGTGGTTCCGCCGGCAGGCGACGCAGCCCGTGACGACCTTCGCCCCGCGCCTCGACCTCGCCGCGACCCCGCCGGTCAACGACACCGACGATCCGGGCCTCGGACTCGTCCGTGAGTTCCAGATCAGCCCCGGTTACTGGGGACGGTACGAAGTGAGGCGGTTCGTCGATCGCGACGGCAACGGACGCGCGGACCCGGGCGAAGGCGTGTCGGACACGACCGCGGCCCGCGGCCTCGCGGGCGCCGGGACGATCTGGAGCATCGAGTCGCACGGCTACGTCTACCGGCAGGTCGATCCCTCGGTGCTCTGGAACCTCCCCCCGAACGAACGGATCGCCGGGGCGTTCGTCGCCACCGAGGTCCGGCGGCTCTCGCTCGTCCCGCCGGGCGCCGCGGCGATCTGCTGTTCGCGCGGCGACCGGGTCACCGTGGGAAGTCGCGGCCGCGTGGACGGCACGACGGCGGCGGGCGCGGTCTTCCCCACCACCACCGGCAACCCCGTCGTCACCGGACAGCTCACCGGCGCGCCCGCGAGCGGCGGCGTTCCCGGATACTCCGCGGGCTTCACGGCCGTGTTCGGCCTGACGTCCGACGAGCTGAAGTCGGTGGCGAACGTGCGGCAGCCCGGCACGCAGCGCCTCCCGAACCCGATCCCGGAGAACGGCATCGTGTTCGTCGAGGGCAACCTCACCGTCACGAGCGCGGGACCGCTGCGCGGGACGGGGATCCTCGTCGTCGACGGGAACCTCACGATCGCCGCCAACTCCAACACGTACTTCACCGGCCTCGTCTACGTGACCGGCAACTACTCGCAGTCGGCGCCGTCGATGGTGCGCGGCTCGGTGGTCGTGGGCGGGACCGCGAACGTCACCGGCACCGCGGACTTCGCGGAGCTCGTGTATGACCGCGGCGTGATCGACCGTCTCCTGCAGCAGATCGGCCGTTACCGGATCTCGAAAGCGATGCACCGCCTCGACGCGGATGCCATCGGAGGTGTTCGATGACTCCCCGCCGTTCAACGCCCGCGATGCGCCGCACGGTAGGCGAACGCGGGTTCAGCATGATCGAGGTCCTGATCTCCGCCGGGATCCTCGCCATCGTCTCGGCCAGCGCGGTGATGTTCCTCCTGACCGAGTGGCGCCAGGAGGCGCTCAACCGCGACCGCGAGTTCGCGAGCGACCGCGCGCAGTCGATCCTCGAGGAACTGCGTGCCTTCGCCGAGGCGAGCGAGAGCAACGACGCCGCGACGCTCGACCAGTTCGACAACGGCACCGGCTTCTCCTACTCGCTCACGACGCTCCACCAGCCCGCCCCGAACGCCACGCTCTTCGTCGACCCGGCGGACCCCATCTCGGGCAACGTCCGCACGTCGGACCTGAAGTGGCGTTTCGCGCGGCGCATCACCGTGCGCCACTTCCCGGGCGTCGACCAGCGCGACCTGCGCGTCGTCACGGTGCGCGTCTTCCTGAACGCGGGCGCCGACTTCCCGCCGGGTGCCGAGATCGCCAACTGTTCCACCGTCATCCGCACGGTCGCGGAGACGACCCCGCCGTCGCAGGTGTACGACGTGTACTTCGTGGCACTCGAGAACGTGCCCGGCTGGTGGGTGTACATGGACACCATCCGCCCGTTCGTCGAGGCGTCGCTGCAGGACCTCGTCGGCCGCAACCCCGGCCTGAAGTTCCGCACGCACTGGATCACCAAGCTCGGCTACGGGCGAAACCCCGGCTACACGCCCTTCTTCAACGACGCGACGCCCTCCACCGACCCGATCTCCTACGCCTACTTCTACCCCGGCCTCATGCCGACGGGCAGCGCGTCGCAGCGCTACTACGTGCCGGAGAACGTCGCGGCGCGCGTCAACGTCGACGGGCTCATCCGGAACGGCTACGACGCCACGTCGAACCCGTTCCCGTACTCGCTCGCCGACCAGCACAACCACTGCCTCCGCCTCCCCGAGGAGGAGGCGCTCTTTGCCGCGCGCGTCGCCGCCGGACAGGAGAAGGACTCCGAGCCGACGTGGCGCCTGCTCCTCGAGCGCATGAACTCGGACCCCGAGGCGTACCGCAACGCGATCATCGTGAACCTCCACGGCGAGCTGATGCCGTTGCCGCCCGTGCGCAACTACAGCGACGCGGCGCGCGATCCGGAGGGCCGTCCCGGCGTCCGCGTCGTGACGCACCCGGAGAAGATCCGCTTCACGCGGCTCGCCTCGGGCGCGAGCGACGACGTGCGCCTGCGCGTCTACAGCTACCGCACGACGCCCGCGGTCAGCCCCGAGCGTCTCGACGCGCCGATCCTTCTCGAGATCCCCGGCATCGATCTCACGGCCAACGTGAACGGCACGGGCGCCGGCGCCGTGACGCTCGGCATCGGCCGGATCCGCGGCGGACTCGACCTGAACCCGGTCGACGGCACGCGCGACCCGTACGCGGCGGACACGTGCCCCGTGGTCGTCGGCGCGACGACCGTGCGGGCGCTCGCCTATCCCGGCGAGATGTACGCCCGCGTCTACTGGAACGCGACGGCCCTCGCCGGCACGGGCGCGACGGTCGTCGAACTGCACAACTCGCCGGTCACGAGCGCTCGCGTGGGCAACCAGGGACTCGACTCGACGCGCTACCTCTACGGGATGGAGTACATCCCGTGCTCGATGGAGGCCTCGAACGACTTCTCCGTCAACCTCGCGAACTCGACCGTGGTCTCGAAGAACACGGCGCGCTGGACGGTCCGCATCCCCTACGACCGGCTCGGCAGCGCGGACCGCCGGCTCGCGGTCACGACGCGCATCGGCCACGGCGACGGCAGCGTCACCGCCCCCGACTCGGCCGCCTTCGCGACGGGGATCATGTTCCCGCCCGCGTCGCGCCACCAGCCCGAGAACGTCTCGCGCACGTACACGTGGTGGGCGGAGTCGCCCGAAGTCGTCCCCTACACCGAGCGATACCAGTACCTCGGCGACGCGCGCCACTGCCCTTACGCCGACCTGAAGTCGGGCGGAACGTCCTTCCCCAACGGCTACAACTGGTACTTCGACGACATGCAGAACGCGTCGAGCAACGCGTTCACGTCGTGGCCCGGCTTCGACGCGGCGCGGATGAAGAACGACGGCACGACGACCAACGACGGCTGGCTCGGCCGGTCCGAGATCGACCTGCCTCGCTTCTTCCGGCTGACGCGCGAGGGCCTCCAGCGCTCCGAGTCGCTCTTCACCACGCTGACCGGCTTCTCGTACTACTACGTCGGCCTCGGCAACGAGATCGGCTACGACTCGGCCAACGGCTACGCGAGCAGCATCCCGGTCAACGGCCAGCCCTACGGCGGCTCCGGAGCGGGATACGAGCAGTCGATCACCAACGCCGCCGCCACTTGGGGGACGGGCGTCAAGTACGTCCGCTCGAACGCGGCCGGGACCTACTGGTGGGAGAAGAACTGGCTCGGAGAGCTCTGCCCCGACAGCGAATGGGCGACGTCGTGGAAGGTCCCGGCGAACGAGGACACCGACACCACCGCGGGCGCGCGCAAGGGCAACCTGCCGTCCGGGTCTTCGTCGACGACGTACCGTCAGGTCGCCCGCGACGCGATCGCCGTGAGCCTGCCCTCGGGCACCACGCTGCGCCCGGTCCAGCGGCGTCTCAGCGCCGAGGGCTGCACGTCGCTCTTCAACATCGGCACGGCGGCGAGCACCTTCCACCACCAGTCGGCGGACGGCACCTTCGGCGCCATCGCCGACGGCGGCACGGAGGTCGGAACCGACTTCCACTTCCCGCTTCCGGCCTCGGCCCCCATCAGCCGTCCGTTCCGGCTCGCCACGAACACGACGGGCGGCGTCGGCGACGAGTTCAGCTACACCGGCGACTACCCGCGGGCGACCGCCGCCATCCGCCGCAACTACTACGGCCACTCGAGCGGCGCCACGGGCTCGGCCCTCGTCGAGGTCTCGACGGCTGGACTGCCGCACTCGGCGTTCGTCGTGGTGAGCGGGATCGACCGCACGACCGAGTCGGGGTCGTCGTTCATCGCGCGGTTCGCGATGCTCACGCTGATCCACGGGTTCCTCTCCGCAGGCGACCCGGCTCTCCCCGCGCCGATCGGACTCCCGCCGCGCATCGTGATCACGTCGCCCACGGCGACGACGGAGATCAACGGCCCGACGACGATCGACGTCACCTGGCACACGGAGTGGCGCCGCTGGGACGGCATCCCGTACACGACGCGGTTCCCCGTGAACTACGCCCGCGCCGACTCGAACGTGGAGTACGTGCTGGTGTACAGCGCCGACAACGGAGTCACCTGGCGCCACATGCAGGACGACTCGGTCGCGACGCTCGGCGTGCTGCCGGCGCCCGGCCTGCGCTTCGCCGACACCGTCGCGGGCGGCGACGAGTCGTTCGTCTGGAACACGCCCGTCACGGGCTTCCCGCGGGGCACCTACCGCGTGCGCGTCGAGGCGTACCGCACCGCAGCGAAGCTCCACTACAGCTTCCACGAAGAGAGGATCTACCTCAACCGATGAGCACCCGGACTCCCCGCCGGTCCCGCGGCGTGTCGCTCCTCGAGCTGACGATCGCCACGGGCATCTTCCTCGGCGTCATGCTGATGGTGCAGGAGGTCATCTCGACCAGCCAGCGCGCGCAGGTCTACATCGCCGCGCGCGACCGGGCCTCCCAGTATTCGGCGAACCTCATCGCCGACCTGCGCGGCGCCGGTCTCGCGTCGCGCCGCGTCTACCAGGACGACGCCGAGGGCCGGTCCTACCTCGCCGCGATCGACATGACCGGCATGCCGCTGCTCGCCGACGCGCGGCTCCCCGTCATCGACGCCGCCGGCCGCCTCGAGCTCGACGGCGCGAGCGCCCCGCGCACGGGCAACGCGCTTCTCCTCGCCTGCGAGGACCGGCCGCAGGAGTTCACGGCGACCGGCGCCCGCTACAGGGTCGACATCGTGCGCTTCTTCGGCGTCTACCCGACGCGGCTCCCGGAGAAGGTCGTGGAGGCGATGCCCGACCGGATCGACCTCGTGCGGTTCGCTAGCCGGCAGTACGTGGACAAGGCGAGCCTCGATCAGATCACGGTCGCCCTCGACAGGTCCGACGTCGTGCAGGCGCTGCACGCCCAGGGCATCACGCGCTGCTGGGTCGCGGGCGCCGCGATCGACTCCGCCTTCTTCCAGTTGAACACCGACGGCTCGATCACGGCCACGCCGATCGCTTCGCCGGTCATCGACGCGCCGCCCGACGCGCTGCCCCGCCGCATGATCGGCGCGACGAAGGCGTCGGTCGCCCCGAACAGCCCGGCGCTGCGCGTGCCGTCGTTCGCCCGCACCGACATCCTGAAGCCGGCCTTCCCGAGCGGCTTCGAGGTCAAGGTCGTCGGCCCCTCCGGCGGACGGCAGGTGCTCGTGCGCCTCACGCTCGTCTGCGGCGTGCGCGACGGCCCCGACGCCGACTCGACGACCGTGCGGCAGTTCTCCGTCCGCGACCTGTAGCGCGCGACGGGTCTCCGCGCGACTGCGGCGGTCAGTTCCCCGCCGCCGTCCTCGACTTCGATCGCGCGCTCGCCCTCGGTCCCGGCCTACACTCCGCGCCGGCACCAAGAGAGGAGGACGACATGGACGTGACCGGAGTCGTGCTCGCCGTCGTCGTCGCCAGCGTGGCGTCCGGGCTCTTCTACTGGCACATCCAGCAGGTGAAGAAGCGTCCCGCGACGAGCCACGACAAGCTGATGGGCGCGATCTGGGCGGCGCTCATCGTCCTGGCACTCGTGCGCGTCGCGTTCCTCGTCGTCGCAGGCGGCGACCAACCGGGCGAGCCCGCGTCGCCCGCGCCCGCCGCCACGCCCGCCGCCGCGCCCACGCCCGCGCCGCCAGCGCCCGCGCCCGCGACGAAGTAGCGCCGCCTTGGGTCCCGGGCCGGACGTCGCTACGCTCTGCGACCTCGTCCACGGTAGGCCCGTAGCTCAGCCGGTCAGAGCAGGGGACTCATAATCGGGTTAGGCTCCTCGACACGAACGTCGAGAATCGCCCTAAATGGCGTGTTGGCGGACACATGCGTCCACTCTCGCGACGGCTCGATGGACGGGGGTCTCCGGGCACTTGGGGGACGCTCAGGGGGACGCAGTTGGCATGGATCGCTGCGCTGCGCCGACCTCTTGCACCCCAATTCGACGAGAAGCGCCTCCCAGTCTCGCGCGCACGGGCCGGACTGTCGCATTCGTCGCCGACGTCAGGCTCGACGTCGCCGGGGTCGGGTGGGCAACCACCCAGAGCATCCGCGGCTGTCCGACGGAGTCGTCACGCAACATCGGGAGTCTACGGCACCGTGCAGCGACCGCACGTCTCCCTCGAGGTGCCAACCTCAGCCCTTACCGCCCGATCTGGAGGCGCACACGTCCACGATGGGATCGAGCAGCATCCGGTCCCGGCCCGTCCGCCACCGGGCGAACAACCACGCGCCACCGATCTGAGTCGGCTTGATCTTCCTCGCCAGCCATGCGGCCTTGATCACGTTGTCCTTACAGATCTGCTTCGCGGAGTCGCTCAGGCGCCACGGCCCCTTCCTCTTGCGGGGCCGGTCCGTCGCCCAGATGGCCGGATTGCGGCCGAGGTTGCCCTCCCGGGACGGGTTCGACAGAATCCGCAGGCTCGAGCAGCCCCCAAGCCGAGGGGTGGAGAAAATTGATCCCCGACAAATTGATCCCCGACAGCGAGCCGATCGTCCTTCTGCATGTGGGCTTCCCGAAGACGGCCACGACTTCGCTCCAGGACCACGTCTTTGCGGGGCTCCCCGGGGTCTGCAATCTGGGCAAGCCCGACAGCCCGCGAAGCGTCAAGAAGGCCCTTCGCCACATCGCATCCGACGATCTCGATCGCTTCGAGCGCAAGCACGTCGATTGCGTGCGCGACGCCGTCCGCGATGCCCGACGCAGCGCCCGCTCGATCGTCATCTCCCACGAGGGCATGACGGGGTCGAGATGGCGGACGGTGGGAAAGACGCGGGTCCTGCGGGAGACGGGATTTCGCGCGCTTCGAGCCGCGACGGCGGAGCGCCTGCGCGACAGCCTCGGCGACGCTCGTGTGTGCGTCCTCTTCACGATCCGCGAGCAGCGGGCCTGGCTGCTCTCGACCTTTGCCGATCTCGTCCTGCGCGAAGGATTGTCGATGGAGCTCGCGGACTGGCTCCGCGGCGGACTCGATCGCCCGGACGATTTCTACGCAGATCCCGATTTCGATCGAACGATCGCGCTCTATGAATCACTCTTTGGAAGCGATCGGGTTCACGTCCTCGCCTACGAGGAGATGACCGCGGCGCCCGAGCGATTCTCCCGGCAGCTGGCCGAGCTGGGCGGCCTGCCGCTCGAAGAGGTGGAGCGCCGTGTGCGAGACCTTCCCCGCACGAAGACGCGCGCCCAGCTCTCGGATCGGGACAATCCCTATGTGGCGAAGCGCGACAATCCCGCGAAACGCCATCTCGCCTCGAACGTGAAGGCACCGACGGCTTTGGATGCGCTCAGCGAACGTTCGGTGGTCTCGCGTTGTGCTGCCGGAAACGAGGCGATGGGCCGACGCTTCGGGCTCGCGCTCGAGCGCTTTGGCTACGCGATCGGCGCCACGGCGAACAGCGCGCGGGGCGAGCTGCACGAGGCAGGCGCTCCCCGCCTCCTATGACAAGGATGACCACGGGCAGCTCGGGATCCCCCCAGCACGGGATGGATCGGGAGAAATCGTTGCAGGGTGTCGACTCCACGGCCAACGGTGAACCGACGGACGACCTGATGGTCGAGCCGGCGACCCCGCGCGCCCGCCCTGTGTCGGCGCAACCGTGGTTCCTGCTGCTGAGGACCATTTCCTACGTCACACCGTACGCCGGCACGATCGTCTTGACCTTCGCTTTCTCCGCGTTGTACACGGTCGGCCGCAACGGCCGGGCCTACCTGCTGAAGCCGCTGCTCGACGACGCGATTCCGAACGCCGACCTCGGCCTCTTCATGCAGCTCGGCCTGTTCGCCGTCGCCATCGTCCTCGCGACGCCGATCGCCGTCTTCGGCCGCGGCTATCTGACCAAGCAGGTCCTCGGCAACGTGATGGTCGACGTTCGCACCGCCCTCGCCGCGAAGCTCTTGCGGCTCCCGCTCTCGCGACACCGATCGGTCCATTCCGGCGAGACGCTGACGCGTACGCTGCTCGACGCCGGGGAGGCGCAGCATGCGAACAAGATCATCTTCAACACGTTCATGCAGGACGTCGTATCGATCATCGGTGCTGTCGGGACGATGTTCTTCATCTCATGGAAGCTGACGCTGCTGTCGGTGGTGACCATGCCCGTGATGGCCGGCATCATGACCTTCTTCGCCGGCCGCGTGCGAAAGAGAGCCCGCCGGAGACAGGAGCAGCTCTCCGAGATCACCTCGCGGCTCTCCAACATCATCTCGGGCATCAAGGTGATCAAGGCGTTCCGGGGAGAAGAGACCGAGAACCAGGCCTTCATGAAATCCGCGCGGCGATTCCAGGCCCGCAACATGAAGGTCGTGATGCAGAGCATGTTGTCGAATTCGCTGGTCGAGCTGGTCAACAGCGGCACCGCGCTCGCCGTGATCTTCGTGGGCGGATACCTCACGATGCACCAGACCTGGGGCCTCACGATCGGCGGCTTGTTGGCGTACATCATGGTCGCCGCCACCACGTACGCGCCGCTCCGGGACATCTCCAAGGGCTGGCCGGAGCTGATGGAATCCCTGGCGTCTGCCGAGCGCTTCTTCGAGATCCTCGACGAGACGGAGGAGCCCGCCGATCGGCCGAACGCCGGCCTCGCGAGTGAGCTGCGCGTCGCGATCGAGTTCGACCGGGTCTCCTTCTCCTATGACGGCGAGACCCCGGTGATCCGGGACGTGTCCTTCCGCGCCGAGCGCGGGGAGGTCGTCGCGATCGTCGGGCCGACCGGGGCCGGCAAGACGACGCTCGCCGATCTCCTGGTGCGCTTCTACGATCCGAGCGCCGGCGCCATCAAGCTCGACGGCATCGACCTTCGCGACCTCCAGCGACAATCGTTCCTCGACCAGGTGGCCGTCGTGACGCAGGAGCCGTTCCTGTTCGACGCGACGATCCGCGAGAACATCCTCTATGGCCGACCCGATGCGGACGACGCGGCCTTCCAGGCCGCCGCCCGCACGGCGCACGTCGACGAGTTCGTCGACCAGC
>JANNHP010000304.1:0-4856 GCA_031404455.1 Planctomycetia bacterium
CAAGTGCCCGAAGACCTGGGAGGCCGCGGTCGCCGAGGCGAAGCAGCTCAACCTGCCGATCGTGGTGCACAGCCACGGCTGGTATTGACCCCCCTGCTGGAGCCAGCACGGGTCCGTGCTGCAGAACGAGAAGTACATCGAGTTCGCCGAAGACAACACCGTCGAGGTCCTCTGTCTCCAGGAAGTCGACAAGGGGATGAAGGACGCGAGCCAGAAGGCGAAGTCCGGGACCTACGAGGCGAAGGACGAGACCGGCAAGACGGTCACCTACCTGAAGGAGTACGCCGGGATGTCGGTGGAGCACCTCAACACACTCAACAGCTCTCCGGCGGGTCAGTACAACGACTCGGGCTTCAACCCGTACATCGCGATCGTCGATCCGCACACCCTGAAGAAGATGAAGGGGCTGACGAAGGGCTCGGCAGCGGGCGGCCTGATGGATGCGGTCGCGGAGGCGAAGGCCACGCTCAACAAGGAGCACGGCCCTTCGATGAAGCGCTCGACGCTCCTGAAGTTCCAGGCGGGCGTCAAGGCCGTGGAGGAGTCCCTGACGAAGGGCGGCTCCGCGAAGGCGCTGGGCGAGTACAGGAAGCTCGAGGCGTCGATCGCCAAGGAGCCGCAGGCGCTGAAGGACGAGGCGAAGAAGCTCGAGGAGAAGCTCCTCGACGCGGCGAAGTCCGACCTCGACAAGGCCGACGGCTTCATCGCCGCCGGCGACATGAAGGCCGCGTCGGCGCTGCTCAAGCCGTTCGCGAGTCTCCTGAAGGGCACGGACCTCGAGGCTCGCCTCAAGGAACTGCTCGAGAAGACGAAGCCGGCTCCGGCCGCCAAGTAACCGCACTCACGACGCGACGGGCCCGGAGGCGCGAGTCTCCGGGCCCTCTCGATTCGCGGCGCCCGCGTCGTGGGACTCGACGTGGCGTACGCGCGGCGCCGCTCGTAGCATTCCTCGCTCACGTCGCGCCCCCGGGCGCCCAGGAGGCGAGTCGCCATGGCACAAAGCACCGCAGTGCGCTCGGGCACGTCGCTCGCGTTGTTCCTCGCAGCGACAGCGTTCGCCGCAGGACGGGCGTTCGCCCAGGACGAGCACACCGGGGACGCCGGCACGCTGGACAAGGACTCGGCGGGCAAGGGCGTCGAGAAGCGGCCGTACTCGCCGTACGCGGACCGCAGCTTTCCGACGCGTCCGTTCTTCGGCGACACGCACCTGCACACCGGGTTCTCGTTCGACGCGGGCGCGTTCGGCTGCCGCCTGACGCCGCGGGACGCGCTCCGGTTCGCGCGCGGCGAGCAGGTGGAGGCCTCGAGCCGTCAGCCGGTGAAGCTCTCGCGTCCGCTCGACTTCCTCTGCGTCGCAGACCACTCCGACAACATGGGCTTCTTCCCGGACCTCCTCGCCGGCAAGCCCGAGGTGCTCGCCGATCCGACCGGCAAACGCTGGTACGACATGATCCACGAGGGCAAGGGCCAGGAGGCGGCGATCGAGATCATCGTCGCGTTCTCGCAGGGCAAGTTCCCGAAGGACCTCATGTACCTGCCGGGCACGCGCGCGTATCGCGCGGCGTGGAAGGAGACGATCGACGCAGCCGAGGCCTACAACGAGCCGGGCCGCTTCACGGCGTTCATCGCCTACGAGTGGACGTCGAACACCGGCGGCAACAACCTCCACCGCAACGTGATCTTCCGGGACAACGCGGACAAGGCGACGATGGTCGAGCCGTTCACCGTGTACCCGCCGATGGGCAGCGACAATCCGCGCCACCTGTGGAAGTGGATGGCGGACTACGAGGCGAAGACGGGCGGCAGCGTGCTCGCCATCCCGCACAACGGCAACCTGAGCAACGGCCGGATGTTCCCGATCATCGAGTCGTTCACCGGGAAACCCATCGACCGCGAGTACGCCGACGGCGCCTCGAAGTGGGAGCGCCTCTACGAGGCGACGCAGACGAAGGGCGACGGCGAGACGCACCCCTTCCTCTCGCCCAACGACGAGTTCGCCGACTTCCAGCGCTGGGACAAGGCCAACCTCGACGGGAGCGTGGCGAAGGAGAAGTCGATGCTCGAGTTCGAGTACGCGCGCTCGGCGCTGCGCAACGGACTCAAGCTCGAATCGCAGCTCGGCGTCAACCCCTACAAGTTCGGCCTCGTCGGCAGCACGGACGCGCACACGGCTCTCGCGACCATCGAAGAGGACAACTTCTTCGGGAAGGTCAGCTCCGGCGAGCCGGGCCCGGAGCGCCTCGTGACCCCGTTCTTCCACAACAAGAAGACCGGCGTCACGATCATGGACTGGGAAGTCTGCGCGTCGGGGTACGCGGCCGTCTGGGCCCAGGAGAACACGCGGGCCTCGATCTGGGACGCGATGCAGCGCAAGGAGACGTACGCGACGACCGGCTCGCGGATGGTCGTCCGGTTCTTCGGCGGCTGGGACTTCGAGAAGGCCGACGCCGAGTCGCGCAGTCCCGCGTTCGCCGGATACTCGAAGGGCGTTCCGATGGGCGGTGACCTGCACGCCGCGCCGTCCGGCAAGGCGCCGACGTTCCTCGCCGCCGCGATGAAAGACCCACTCTCCGGCAACCTCGACCGCATCCAGATCATCAAGGGATGGCTCGACGCGAAGGGCGAGACGCACGAGAAGGTCTACGACGTCGCGTGGAGCGGCGGACGCACGCCGGGCGCGGACGGGAAGCTGCCGTCGGTCGGCAGCACGGTGGACGTCGAGAACGCCACGTGGACGAACACCATCGGCGCCCCCGAGCTGATCGCCGTGTGGAAGGACCCGGACTTCGACCCGTCGCTGCGCGCCTTCTACTACGCCCGCGTCATCGAGATCCCCACGCCGCGGTGGACCGCTTACGACGCGAAGCGCTTCGGCGTGAAGCCGCTGCCGGGGACGACGATGACGCTCACCGAGCGCGCGTACACGTCGCCGATCTGGTACACGCCGTCGGCGAAGTGAACGGAACGGGCGGGGACCGCCGCCCGCGATGAGGACCGCGCGATGACGCCGAAGCTGCTGCGCGAACCCCTCGTCCAGTTCCTCGCCCTCGGCGCGGCGCTCTTCGCGGTCGACGCCTGGGCGCGGCGGACCGAGTCCGTTGCGGCGCCCGCGCCGGACGAGATCGTCATCGACGCCGCGCGCATCGCGAGCCTGCGCGCGCTCTACGAGCAGCAGTGGCGGCGCGCGCCGACCGAGACGGAGCTTCTCGGCACCGTCGAGGACGAGATCCGCGAGGAGATCCTCGCGCGCGAGGCGCAGGCGATCGGGCTCGCGCAGGACGACGCCGTCATCCGCCGCCGGCTCGCCCAGAAGATGCAGTTCCTCACCGAGGACGTCGCGCGCCTCGGCGCGCCGTCCGAGGAGGATCTCAGGCGCTTCCACACGGAGAACCCGGCGCTCTTCGCGCGACCGGGGCGCGTCTCGTTCGAGCACGTCTTCTTCAGCCGCGAGCGGCGCGGCGAGAAGACGCAGGGCGACGTGCGGGCGGCGATCGCAGCGCTCTCGAAGCCCGGTGCCGACCCGTCGCGGACGGGTGACCCTTTCCTCCTCGAGTGCGAGCTTTCGATGGCGCCGCTCGACGACGTCGCGAACCGGTTCGGGAAGCAGTTTGCCGACGCGGTCGCGACGGTGTCCGCGGGATCGTGGCAGGGTCCGGTCGAATCCGCCTACGGGCTGCACGCCGTGCTCGTCGGCGCGCGCGAGCCGGGACGCGCGCGACCGTTCGAGGAGGCGCGCGCGGACGTCCTGCGCGAGTACGGAGAGCGCCGCCGCACGGAGACGAACGCGGCCGCGTACGCGGCGATCCGGGGCCGCTTCAAGGTGACGGTCGACGAGGCGGCGATCCGGAAGCACGCGCTCCCCGAAGGAGCGTCCGACCGATGAGCGCCGCGACGCTCGGCCGCGCGATCGTGGCGCTGATCGCCGTGCTCTGCTGCGCGATGCCCGCGTTCGCGCACGAGACGCGGCCCGGATACCTCGAGCTCGTCGAGACGTCGAAGGACCGTTTCGACGTGGTGTGGAAGGTGCCGACGCTGAACGGCCCTCCGCTCGCCGGCGAGGAGACGCCCCACGCGCAGCCCGCGCGTCAGCACGAGGGCGAGGCCGTCACCGCGCCGTGCGGATGCCGCATCGACCTCGGGGCCATCGCCGCGACGGGAGTGCTCCCGATCCACCCGACGTTCGCGGCGAACGCCCACCCGTCGTCGGTTCCATTGGTCGAACGGCGGCCGGGCACGGAGATCCGCCGCTGGTCGATGGAGTTCGACGCGCCCGGCGCCGACGGCTCGGAGATCGGCGTGCACGGAATCGAGACGACGCGCGTGGACGTGCTCGTCCGCGTCGTCACGCAGGACGGACGCACGATCACGCGCGTGCTGCGAGCCGACGAACCGCGCTTCACGCTCGACGTCGGCGGCGGTGGCGGCGGTGGCGGCGGTGGGGGCGCGGCCGAGTACCTGCGCCTCGGCGTCGAGCACATCGTCCTCGCCGCCGACCACCTGCTCTTCGTCCTCGGCCTCCTGCTGATCGTGCCGGGCCGCGGCATGCTGCTGAAGACGATCACGTCGTTCACCCTCGCGCACAGCGTCACGCTCGCGATCGCGACCCTCGGGTGGGCGAGTGCCCCCGTCGCGCCGGTCGAAGCGTCGATCGCGCTGTCGATCCTCTTCCTCGGTCCCGAGATCGTTCGGGCGCGCCGCGGCGAGACGAGCTTCACCATCCGCCACCCGTGGATCGTCGCGTTCGCGTTCGGCCTGCTGCACGGCTTCGGCTTCGCGAGCGCGCTCTCGAGTCTCGGGATCCCGCGGCCGGAGATCCCGCTCGCGCTGCTGCTCTTCAACGTCGGCGTCGAACTCGG
>JANNHP010000305.1:0-1916 GCA_031404455.1 Planctomycetia bacterium
GGTCGTCGCCGCGTTCACCGGCGACAAGTCGCGCTTGGGGACGGTCCTCGACGGACTTTCCGCGCGCGACCTGCCCACGAAGCTCGCCGACGCGCTGATGCTCGCGGTGTCGTTCGCGCAGGCGTCGAAGGGCTTCGACACCGAGATCCTGCTCCTCTCGGACGGCGTCGTGGAGAAGGACCTGCCGTCCGTGCCGTACCCGATCACGTTCGTCCGGATCGGCAAGAGCGCCGCGAACCAGGGCATCGCGTCGCTGCAGATCTCGCGCACTCCCGGCGAGGCGCCGCAGGTGTTCGTCCACGTCGAGAACGGCGACACGCAGAGCGTCGAGCGCACGGTGGCGCTCAGGAAGGGCGGCGAGGTGATGGACGCCCGCGCGCTGACGCTCGCGCCCGACGGCGGCGCCACCGCGTTCTTCGAGATCCCGGAGTCCGACGAGAAGACGCCGCAGACCTACACGGTGGCGCTGGAAGGCAAGGACGTCCTCGCCGCCGACGACTCCGTCACGTTCATCGTCCGACCGTTCGTGCCGCGCACCGGGCTCCTCGTCACGTCGTCGCCGTCGCTCTACCTCGACCCGCACAAGATCGAGCGCCTGCATCCGGGTCTCGCCCTCGTGACGGTGACGCCGGAGGACGCCGCCGCGACGTTCGCGAAGGGCGACGCGTCCGTGGACTTCGTCTGCTACGACGGCGTCGAACCGAAGGACCTGCCGCCCGTCGTGGCGCAACTCTACGTGGACGCGATTCCGCCCGGCTCCGGCATCGTCCGCGGTGCCAGGCAGGAGTTCCCGATCGTCATCGACTGGGACCGCACGCACCCGACGACCACGCGCTGCCAGTTCGACGACGTGCTCGTCACCGAGTCGACGAAGCTCTCGGGGACGGAACGCTCGCGCGTGCTCATCGATTCGACGGGCGGACCGCTCGCTCTCCTCACGCCCGTGCCGGGCCGCGAGGTGGTCGTCCTCGCGTTCTCGCCCGCGAAGTCGAACTTCCCGCTGAAGCTCTCGTGGCCGCTCTTCCTCGCGAACACGCTCGACTTCCTGCTCGGGAAGACGGAGCGCGCGGGCGAGGAACCCGTCGCCGAGACGGGATCGCCGATGGCCCTCGGCACGATGACCGCCGCCCGCGTCGTCACTCCGTCGGGAGCCGCGTTCGACCTCGAACCCGACGCGCGCGGTCACGTGACGTTCGCCGGGACGAGCGAGTCGGGCGTCTACGTCGTGAAGCCCGCAGAGGGCGACGAGCAGATCCGCGCGTTCGCGCTCCTCGACGGCCCCGAGATCCGCGTGGCGCCGCGCGCGGAACTCGTCGTCGGCGGCGCGAAGCTCGCGGCGTCGGCGCGCCCGACACGCCGCAACGTGCTGCTGCGCGACCCGCTGCTGCTCGCGGCACTCGGGATCCTGCTGCTGGAGTGGGCGCTCTGGTCCGGGCGGCGGTGACGGCGCGGGCACCACGGGGCGGCAAGCTGCGCTTGATCTCGGTAGGGGCGGACCCCTGTGTCCGCCCGACGTCACTTTCGACTCAGGCACCGCTGGCCCCGAACCACCTGGGCGGACACGGGGGGCGCCGCGAGTCCGTCCACGGGACGGACTCGTACTGCCCGGCGACATTGCCCCTACCGAGGTGGTGCACGGACCGATCGTGGCTTGATGGTCCCCTCGCGAGCTACTTGTCGAGCCGCTCCACGCGGTCGTTGATGCAGTCCGCGTAGCCGTCGGCCCAGCGATAGAGGCGCGCGCGGCTCGGCTCGTCGAGTTCGGCGAACGGGCGCCCGGCGCCGAGGCCGAGGGCGAGGTCGTCCTGCGACAGCAGCGAGGGATCGACCATCTTCGTGTCGAGGACGAACCGGATCGTGTCGGCGCGGAGATCCGCGGGGATCGCGGGCGCGCAGTCGCGCGCGGAGACGCAGGC
>JANNHP010000306.1:0-4036 GCA_031404455.1 Planctomycetia bacterium
CGCGCCTTGCCCTCGGCGCCGAAATCCTCCGCCGCAGAGATGTGTCGAGGTTCGGACGCTCGTCGCGCCCGGCCCGACTTCAGCGATCGGCTGCGTTTCGCGCCGATGAGCGCGAACCCCTCGTGAATTGTCCGGGCTAAGTCGTAGCGGACCCGTTCCTACCGCTTCGCCGCCTCCGCGATCTCCCGGTGGAGACGGACGTTCGCGAGCATCGCGTCGCGGCACTCGGGCGGGTTGAGGGCGAGGAGTTCGTCGAGGAGACGCTTCGCCTCGTCGAGGTGCTCGCGCTGTCCGGTCGTGCGGAAGAGGGCGTGACGCGCGTCCATCCGCGTCCTCGCGTCGAGGAGCGGGGCGAGCCGCGCGAGGGCCGCCTCCGCGGCGGAGACGTCGCCGCCGGGAAGCGTCGCCAGGTGGACGAGCGACAGCGCCTCGGCCGACGGATGACCCGCCGCAATGGCCGCGTCCCGGGCGGCGTCCAGCATGCCGCGCGCGGCGACGGTGTCGCCCGTGCGCGCGAGGAGCGCGCCGAGACTCGCGCGGACCATCGCCTGTCCGGCGCGGTCGCCGACGTCGTCGAAGATCGACATCGCCTCGCTGAGGCGCGCCTCGGCGTCGTCCGTGCGGCCCTGGTTCCAGGCGACGTCGGCGTCGCCGCCCAGCATGTAGCCCGCTGCGCGGCGGTCCCCGACCTCGGCCGCGATCGCGAGGCCCTCGCCGACGCGCGCTCGCGCTTCGCCGAGACGGCCGAGGCTCGAGAGGACCTCTCCCAGGTTCGCGAGGGCCAGCCCCTCGGTGCGCCGGTCGCCGATCTCGCGCGAGAGCGACAAGCATCCTTCGAAGTGCCCCCGGGCGGCGTCGAGACGGCCCTCGATGAACGAGGTGACGCCGACTTGCAGCGCGTTCGACGACTCGCCGCGGCGGTCCCCGATCTCTCGGAGGAGGACGAGGCCGCGCTCGCACTGCCGGTGCGCGTCGCCGAGCCGATTCTGCTGCTGGTAGACGATCCCGATGTTGCCGGCGGCGGCGGCCTCGCTGCGGCGGTCGCCGACCTTCCGCGCGAGCTCCGCCTGCCGCTCGAAGCGGGCGAGCGCCTCGTCCGTGCGCCCCTGGCTCACGAGCGCGAGGCCCACGTTGCCGAGCGCCAGGGCTTCGCCGCGGAGGTCGCCGCGCTCCAAGGCGATCGCCAGGTAGCGCTCCCCGCACCGCAGCGCATCGTCGAGACGTCCGCGGCTCCGGTAGGAGAGGCCGAGGTTTCCCGAGGCGACGCCCTCCTGGTGGAGGTCCCCTGCGTCGCGCGCGAGCGCGATCGCTTCGAGGTACGCGCGTTCCGCCTCTTCGCCGCGCGAGGTGCAGTGCAGGAGCCACCCGAGCAGCGTCCGAGCCTCGATCCGCGCCTCGGCGTCGCCCGCTGCGTCGGCAAGCGCGATCGCTTCGTCGAGGACGGGCCGCTCCTCGGCCCGCCGGCCGACGAGCTCGAACCGCGACGCGAGCCGGATGAGGACCCCGCAGCGCTCTCGGCCCGCGAGGAGACCCTCGACTCCGAGCGCCCGCGACGCGAGCCGCGCCGCGGCGTCGTTCCGGTAGGCCTTCTCGAGGTACGTCAGCGCGGGGCCGAGGTAGCGCAGCGACCGCGCGGGTTCCGCCGACCGCAGGTAGTGCTCCGCGATCGCGGACGAGAGCGCGCCGTCGAGCGACGCCGGCTCGCGCGCCGTGGCGCCCTCGCGCGACTCGATCGTCGCCGCGATCGCCGCGTGATAGCTCTCCCGGTGGAGGTCCGAGAGCCCCTCGTAGAGCACCTCCTGCACCTGGTGATGGTCGAAGACGTAGCGGCGCCCCACCGAGCGCACGAGCCGGTGCGTCTTCTCGATCGTCCCCAGCCGCCGGAGCAGCGCGAACCGGTCGATGCCCAGCGCTTCGCCGACGAGCAACGGGTCGAACTCGAACCCGCAGCACGCCGCGACGTGCAGCAGTTCGCGGTCCTTCTCGGCGAGTTCCGCGACCCGCGCGTCGATGAGGTCCTTCACGGTCGAAGGGACGGCGATCTCGCGGATGACCTTCGTCGTCGCCCACGTCCCGTCGGCGCGCTGCGTGAGGAACCGGCCGTCGCGGAGCTCGCGCAGGATCTCGAAGACGAAGTACGGGTTGCCGTCGGTCTTCTCGGCGATCTTCAGCGCGAGCTCCTCGGCGAGGCGCGCCGACTTCAGCGCGTCCTTGAGCAGCGCCGCGAGGTCGCGCGGACCGAGGCGCCCGACCGCGAGCCGCGCGGCGTGCGGGAGCCGCGTCAGGTTCGTGGCCCACGTCTCCTCGAGCGGCGGCCGCGACGTGCCGACGAGCAGCAGCCGGTGCCCCGGCACGGCGTGCGCGAGCGCCGCGAAGAGCGAGCGGCCCTCGTCGGGAGCGAAGTGGAGATCGTCGATCACGACGATCGTCACCCGCTCGCGCGAGAGCGACTGCGTGGTGCGGACGAAGGCGGTCTGGAGCGAGTCCTTCGTGAGCGGCACCGTCCCCTGCGGAGGCGGCTCGCCGCGCAGCAGCGCCGCGAAGGGCGCGACGAGGAGGGGGCTCTCGGCGAGGTGCGCCGCGAGCGCCGTCTCGAGCGACGCGTCGCCGAAGTGCTCGCGCCACGCCGTCGAGAAGGCGCCCGACGCCGTCGCGGCACCGCCGGGCGGGTGGCCGCCGAAGAGGAAGCTCACGTCGTGCCCCTCTCGGTGCAGCAGGGACACGAACTCATCGACGAGGCGCGACTTCCCGATTCCGGCCTCTCCCTCGACGAGGACGACCTGGCCGTCGCCCTCCGTGGCGCGATCGAAGGCGGCGCGGAGGAGGGCGAGCTCCCGCTCCCTCCCGTAGAGCGACGTCTCGCGCGGGATGCGGATCCTCCGGAGCGGACGCCTCGACTCGGAGCGAATCGCTTCCGCGCGTCGGGTCCACCACGCGGAGCTCTCGCCCTCGCCGAGGACCCGCGCGAGCTCGGCGGCGGACGGGAAGCGCTGCTCCCTGTCCTTCGCGAGGAGCGTGAGGACGACCTCCTCGAAGAACGGGCTGAGCTGCGGGTTGATCTCGCCGGGGCGGCGCGGCTTCTCGTCGAGGACGCGCCGCATCACCGAGCGGAAGTCGTCGGCCTGGTACGGGTGCGTGCCGGTCGAGAGCTCGTAGAGGACGACGCCGAGGGCGTGGAGATCGGCCCGACCGTCGACTGCATCGACGCCCTTCGCGCCGATCGCTCCGCTCTCCGCCCCACGAGGTGCGAGCCGGCCGAACTGCTCCGGCGCCGCATACAGGATCGAGCCGACGAACGCGCCCGACTGCGACAGGCGCACGGACTCGTCCACGAGGCGGGCGACGCCGAGGTCCATCACCTTGACGACGTGGTCGTCCGTGATCAGGACGTTTTCCGGCTTCACGTCGCGGTGGACGACGCCCGCCGCGTGCATCGCGGCGAGCCCCTTCGCGACCTCGATGCCCACGTGACGGCAGAGTTCCTCGGGCACGCGGTCGAGCTCCGTGAGCAGTGCGCGCAGCGTCTGGCCAAGGACGTACTCCATCACGAGGAAGCGGTGCAGCACGCCGTCGTGCTCGGCGGCCCCGACGTCGAGCGTCGCGACGACGTTCTCGTGACGGACGCGGCGCCCGATCTCGCCCTCGCGCAGGAACCGCTCCTCGATCCCGGGCGTCGCGAGGAGGTTCGCGTGGACGAGCTTCAGCGCGACGGGACCCGAGGGCCCCTCCGCACGGTGGACGACTCCCATCCCGCCCGACCCGAGCGCCGGACCGAGGAGGTACGGACCGAGCCGCGTTCCCGGTTCCATCGGGGGCGAGGCTATCCGCTCCGCGCGTCGCGCGCGCTCAGAGGGTGTGAAGCAACCCCGCGCGGCGCCGGCGCGGCTCGTGCGTTCCGGACGGAGCGACGGGAGTTTGAGCCCGGGCGGCCCGCTGCTGCGTAGCTCGCGCTCGGAAACTCAGCGGAGTTGCCTTCACGCGAGCGCCTTGCAGCAGGCTCGCCAGGGCTCAACCGTCGCTCGCGTGGGGTTTCTTC
>JANNHP010000307.1:0-3586 GCA_031404455.1 Planctomycetia bacterium
GCTCGTGAACGGACTCGCGGTGCGCGAGGCGCTCCTCGAAGAGGTGACGAACCTCGTCGAGTGGCCGACCGCGCTCGTCGGGAAGTTCGACGAGAGGTTCCGCGAACTGCCGCCGAAGCTGCTCGTGACCGTGATGGAGCATCACCAGCGCTTCTTCCCGATCCACGCGGCCGACGGATCGATCGAGGCGCGGTTCGTCGCGATCCTCGACCGCGACGTCGACTCAGTCGAGACGGCGCGTCACGGGTTCGAGCGTGTGCTGACGCCTCGTCTGCACGACGCGAGTTTCTTCTTCGCGGAGGACAGGAAGACGAGGCTCGCGGACCGGCTGCCCAAGCTCGCGGACGTGACGTACCACCGGAAGCTCGGGACGCTCGCGGAGAAGTCGAAGCGGCTCGCGTACTTCGCGTCGGAGATTGTCGTTCGACAAGTCGGACCTACGCATCCGGATGGCGACGCTGCGGCTAGGGCCGGTCATCTAGCCAAGTGCGACCTCGTGACGCTGCTGGTCGGAGAGTTCCCGGAGTTGCAGGGGCACGTCGGTGCCGTTTACGCGCGCGCCGAGGGCGAGAGCGCCGCGGTGTGCGAAGCGATCGGCGCCCAGTATCTGCACGACTTCGACGGCATCGCGCTTTCGGGCGCACCGCTCGCCCTCGTCCTCGCAGAGAACCTCGACGTCCTCTGCCAGTTCGGGACGAAGGTCGGCCTCCCGTCGGGCAGCAACGATCCGTTCGGCGTGCGTCGCGCGGCGATCACGCTCATCGAGGCGTGCGAGAAGTTCGAGCCGGCGTTCGACCTCCGCGGCGCGATCGACCTCGCCGGCGGCGACGCGGCGGTCGCTGCGTTCCTCGACACGCGCCTGCGCCAGCGATTGCGCGACCAGGGCTTCCGTCACGATCACCTCGACGCCGTGACGTCGTGGCGCAGCGTCGGCGAGATCCGCGGACGCCTCGACGACCTGAAGTCGCTCGCGGAGGAGCCGAGCTTCAACCGTCTCCTGGAAGTCGCCGAACGCTGCCGCAACATCACGAAGAAGGCCGACGTGACGTCCGGCGAGGCCTCCGAGACGCTCCTCGCCGAGCCGGCCGAGAAGGCGCTCTTCCACGCGTGGATGGAAGTCCGCCGCTCGCTCCCCGCGGCGCCGAAGCCGCTCTCCCGCGACGACGTCTCGCGCGTCGCCGCCGCCATCGCCGACCCGCTGCACCGCTTCTTCGCCGACGTGTTCGTCAACGCGGAGGACCTCGCCGTCCGCGCGAACCGTCTCGCGCTGCTCCGCGACATCGACGCCACGCTTCTGCGCTTCGCGGACCTCTGCCGGATTCAGAAGTCGTGACCTCGCCCGGCGCCCGCGACATACGGTGCCAGGAACGAGCCGTCGGGTCGGCGGAGTCGAATCCCGTTGGAGGAGTCATCGACGCCCCGACGGCGCGATCCTGGCACCGTACGTCGCGTCGCGATGCTCGCGGAACCCGGCGGATTCCGCGATGATCGACCTGCACTGCCACATCCTCCCCGGCGTGGACGACGGGGCCCGGACGATCGAGGACTCGGTCGCGATGGCGCGGATGGCGGCCGCGGCGGGGACGAAGACGATCTGCGCGACACCGCACATGCTCCATCCGCAGTTCCACGTTCCCGGACCGGTCGCGAAGGCGAAGCTCGTCGAGGTGCGCGCGGCGATCGCCGCGGCGGGGATCGAGATCGACGTCGTCCTCGCGGGCGAGATCCACTGGTCGCCCGACGTGCCGCAGCATCTCGCGAGCGGCGAGGTGCTCTCGTACGGCGCGGAGCGCAAGTACATCCTCTTCGAACTGCCGATGTCGCACGTGCCGCACGCGACGCGCGAAGTCATGTGGAGGTTCCAGATGGCGGGCATCTTCCCGGTCCTCGCACACCCCGAGCGCAACGCGGACTTCGAGCGCAACCCGGACCTCATCCACGAGTTCCGCGACGCGGGCATCCCCTGCCAGATCACGGCGATGAGCCTCGCGGGCGACTTCGGGCGCAAGGCGCGGAAGATCTCCGAGCGCTGGCTCGCCGAGGGCGCGATCGACCTCCTCGCGTCCGACGGACACTCGGCGCGCGGACGTCCACCGACGCTCGACTCCGCCGCGCGGATCGTCCGGAAGGTCGCGGGCGAGACGGTCGAGGACTGGCTGACGCGCGAGGTCCCGCGGCGCATCCTCGTCGGCGAACCGGTGCTCGGATGAGCGTCCTCGTCACCGGAGGCGCGGGTTACGTCGGCTCCTTCACCGTCCGTGCGCTCCTCGCCCGCGGCGAGGACGTGATCATCCTCGACGACCTGTCGCGCGGGCATCGCGAGTCGGTCCCGCCTGGCGTTCCGCTCCTCGTCGCCGATCTGCGCGACCGCGCCGCGGTCGAGACGGTGCTCGGGGACCGGATGTTCGACGTCGTGCTCCACTTCGCGGCGAACGCGTTCGTCGGCGAGTCGGTCCGCGATCCGCGCCGGTACTGGGAGAACAACCTCGGCGGCACGCTGAACCTCCTCGGCTCGATGCTCGACCGCGGCGTGAAGCGGCTCGTGTTCAGCTCGACGTGCGCCGTGTACGGCGAACCGGGCGTCCCGACGCTGACGGAGGACCTGCCGCACGCGCCCGTCAACCCGTACGGCGCGACGAAGTCCACGGTCGAGACGGTTCTGCGCGACTACGACGCGGCGTTCGCGTTCCGGTCGTTCCGCCTGCGCTACTTCAACGCAGCGGGTGCGGACGCCGCGGGCACGGTCGGCGAGGACCATGAGCCCGAGACGCACCTGATCCCGCTCGCGATCCGCGCCGCGCGCGCCGGCAGGGCGCTGGAGGTCTTCGGCACCGACTGGCCGACGCCCGACGGGACGTGCGTGCGCGACTACGTCCACGTCGAGGACCTCGCGGCGGCGCACGTCTCGGCGGTGGATCGTCTGCGCGCGGGCGACGCGGGCGGCGCGCTGAACCTAGGCACAGGCCGCGGGACGTCGGTCCGCGAGGTGATAGCCGCCGTCGAGCGCGTGAGCGGGCTCACGGTGAAGTGGAACGCGGCGCCGCGCCGCGACGGCGACCCGCCGTTCCTCGTCGCGGCGCCCGGCCGCGCGTCGGACGTCCTCGGCTGGCGCCCGCGCCACACGTCGATCGACGACATCGTCCGCACGGCGTGGGCGTGGCACGTCCGGCGCTGGCCGTAGGTCCCGGGAGCGGGATCGCGGCGGCGGCCGGGTGGGATATGATCCGCGCGATGCGGATGGGCAGGAACCGCGGCCGAGGTCCGACGCTCGTCCGGGCAGTCGCGTTCACGACCACGGCGGCGCTCGCCGTCGCTGCGGGCGGCGCCGGACCGAACCCCGTCGGCAGGTAAGCGACGGTCCCGCCCATGGCGTACGACGGTCCGATCCGATTCCTGGTCCTGTGGCCCTCGTCCGGCGGCCCGGTGGACTTCGGGAACCCGCGCTCGGACGTCGAGAAGACGGCCTGCGCCTTCGTCGACACCGACGGCGACGGCTGGGACGACCTCGTCACGCTGAACGGGACGGGTCTCGCCGACGGCTACTTCCTGAACCGCCCCGACGGCTTCGGCGGCCGGACGTTCGTCC
>JANNHP010000308.1:0-9320 GCA_031404455.1 Planctomycetia bacterium
CGCGCCTTGCCCTCGGCGCCGAAATCCTCCGCCGCAGAGATGTGTCGAGGTTCGGACGCTCGTCGCGCCCGGCCCGACTTCAGCGATCGGCTGCGTTTCGCGCCGATGAGCGCGAACCCCTCGTGAATTGTCCGGGCTAAGGCTCGCAAGTGGGGGTTCCTCCGTGGCCGGGCGATGACGGGGAGAGCGTAGATGTCGGCACCGGCCCGCGCCGTGTTTTCCGGGGTGCGTGCCGATCGGCCGGGCCTATGCTCCCGGCGTCCGCGCGCCCCGGCGGCGCGCCTTCCACGGAGTCCGAGATGCGCCCCATCGTTCGAACGATCCTCGCGGTCTCGCTGGCGCTCGCCGGAGGCCTCTCCGCGGGCTGCGCGAGCGACGACGCTCCCGGCGGGTCCGGCTCCGGCGACGAGTCCGGCGCGGCGTCCTCGGGCGGGAACTGGGAGGACGGCGAGGCCGTCCGCGGCAACGTGTCCGTGATCTGGAAGAACCTCAATCCGGCGAATCCCTCGGCGTCGGCGAGCCTCGTCAACGAGTCCTCCGAGATCGGGCAGAAGCTGAAGAGCGGCCGTGCCAGCTCGAGCGAGATCCGCGTCGTCTCGGACGCGCAGATGGGCGGGCTCCTCGCGCAGTTGAAGAAGCTCGGTTTCTTCCAGTACGCGACCGACGGCATGGGCCTCGACAACCTGCCCGACGTCGCCGGACAGCGCGGGATCGTCGTCGTCACTCAGGACGGCCACAGCAAGGGCCTCATGCTGACGACGAACATCGGTCCGGGGCCGTCGCCGACGGCGTACCGCGACTCGAAGAACGTCGTGCTCTTCGCCCACTCGCAGGTGCCCGGCTTCGACGTGAAGGCGGGGATCGGGGCGCCCGACGAGCGCGTGTTCACCGCACCGAAGCCCACGCTGCGCCGGCCGTGAGCGGCGTCCTCGTCGTCCTGCCCGCCCGCTTCGCCTCGACCCGTCTGCCCGGCAAGCCCCTCCTCTGCGAGACCGGCAAGTTCCTCGTCGAGCACACGTGGGAGATGGCGCGGCGGCTCGCGACGGCGACGGCGGTGATCGTCGCGACCGACGACGAGCGCATCGCCGCGGCCGTGCGCTCGTTCGGCGGCGAGGTCGCGATGACGTCGCCCGCGTGCGCGACCGGCTCCGACCGTGTCGCCGAGGTCGCGCGGACGCGCACCGAAGACCTCGTCGTCAACCTGCAGGCCGACGAGCCGGAGTTCGATACGGGCGACGTGGACCGTCTCGTGCGCGCCATGCAGGCGGAACCGTCCCTGCCGCTCGGTACCCTCGCGGCCGCGGCGGAACCCGGCGCAGCCGCGCGCAACTCGGTCGTGAAGGTCGTCTGCGACCTGCGGGGGCGGGCTCTCTACTTCTCGCGGGCCGAGATCCCGCACCACCGGGACGCGGGCGCCGAGGAGGCTCCGACGCTCCGGCACGTGGGCGTCTACGTGTTCCGGCGCGAGGCGCTCATCGAGTTCACGCGCCTCCCGCAGACGCCGCTCGAGAAGGCCGAGAAGCTGGAGCAGCTTCGCGCGCTCGAGCACGGATGGCCGATCCGCGTGCTCGTCGGCAGGCACGCTCCGGCGGGGATCGACACGCCCGCCGACTACGCGGACTTCGTCCGTCGCGCGAGCGTTTCTGCCGGGAAGCCCCCCGTCTGAACGACACTGTCACACCGATGGCGAACGCAGACCTGAACGGCTCCCCTCGAAGTCCGGTCAAGCACATCTTCGTCACCGGCGGGGTGACGAGCTCCCTCGGCAAGGGGCTCACCTGTGCCAGCCTCGGCATGCTCCTCGAGGCGCACGGCCTCAAGGTCGCGATGCAGAAGATGGACCCGTACATCAACGTCGACCCCGGGACGATGAACCCGTTCCAGCACGGCGAGGTCTACGTCACCGCCGACGGAGCCGAGACCGACCTCGACCTCGGCCACTACGAGCGCTTCACGCACGCGAAGATCAACCGCCACAGCAACTACACGACGGGACAGATCTACAAGTCGGTGATCGAGAAGGAGCGCCACGGCGACTACCTCGGCGCCACGATCCAGGTGATCCCGCACATCACCAACGAGATCAAGGACGCCATCAGGAAGGCCCGCGACGGCGTGGACGTGGTCATCACGGAGATCGGCGGCACCATTGGCGATATCGAGTCACTTCCCTTCATCGAGGCGATCCGCCAGTTCGGCTTCGAGGAGGGCAAGGCGAACTGCCTCTACATCCACCTCACGCTCCTCACGTACCTGCGCGCGGCGGGCGAACTGAAGACCAAGCCCACGCAGCAGAGCGTCGGCAAGCTGCGCGAGATCGGGATCATCCCGGACATCCTCGTCTGCCGCAGCGAGATGCCGATGACCGACGAGATCCGGCGCAAGCTCTCGCTCTTCTGCCAGGTCGAGCCGCGCGGGGTGATCGAGGAGCTCGACGTCAAGAACACGATCTACGAGGTTCCGATCGACCTCGCGGCGCAGGGCTTCGACGCGCTCGCGATCGAGAAGCTCGGCCTCGGCGATCGCGTGCACGCGCCGGACCTCTCGAAGTGGCGCGCCATGGTGGACGCCTACATCCACCCCGAGCGCGAGGTGCGGATCGCGGTCGTCGGGAAGTACATCGAGCTGAACGACGCGTACAAGTCGATCTACGAGGCGCTCCAGCACGGCGGCATCCCGTCGAGGACGCGCGTCAAGATCGAGAAGGTCTCCACCGACCGCGTGGACGTGAAGGACCCGGCCAAGGTGCTGTCGGGAGTCGACGGCGTGCTCGTGCCCGGCGGCTACGGCGAGCGCGGCGTCGAGGCGAAGATCGCGGCGGCGCGCTGGGCGGGGCAGAACGGCGTCCCGTACTTCGGCATCTGCCTCGGCATGCAGTGCGCCACGATCTACGCCGCGCGCGAGCTCCTCGGGCTTGCGGGCGCGTATTCGCGCGAATTCAACGAGACGTGCGAGGCGCCGGTCATCGACCGGATCGAGGAGCAGCGCAAGATCTCCGACAAGGGCGGCACGCAGCGACTCGGGAGCTACCCCTGCCGCGTCTCGAAGGACAGCATCGCCTTCCGCGCCTACGGCAGCGAGCTCATCCACGAACGCCACCGGCACCGCTACGAGTACAACAACGTCTATCGCAACGACCTCGTCGCGAAGGGCCTGAAGGTGACGGGCGTCTACGAGAAGCTCGACCTCGTCGAGATCGTGGAACTCGAAGGCCATCCGTGGTTCGTCGGCGTGCAGTACCACCCCGAGTTCCAGAGCCGGCCGACCGAGCCTCACCCGCTCTTCCGCTCGTTCGTCGAGGCGGCGTCGCGCCACCACGCGCGGCTCGAGCTCCCTTTCGAGGAGCACGGAGTCACGGACCTGGCGGGGGCGTAGGGCCGTGGCCGCGAACCCGGCGGGCGAGCCGTCCGCGCACGAGCTCCCGCCGCCCTCCTTCGACGTGCTCGTGCAGGTGATCGCGGCGCCCGCGATGGTCCACCTCGGGCTCGTCGCGAACCCCGCGAGCGGCAAGATCGAGAAGAACCTCGAGCAGGCCCGCTGGCACATCGATCTCCTGCACGTTCTCGAGGAGAAGACCCGCGCATCGGCCTCCGAGCCGGAACGCGCGCGGATGAACCAGCTCCTCTCGCAACTGCGAAATGCGTACACCGTGCAGCTCACGCGACCGTAGCGGGCGAGTCGGCGGGGACGTGAGTGGCCGTCCCGAAACAACTGACGCACTCTGTCACGCGGCTTGCGCGCACCGTGATGCTCAGGAGGGCGCTCTTCGCCGGCAAGCCGCGCGCCCGCCTTGCAGGCAGCTCCTCGGCCGCAGAGGAGTTGCGTCACTTGTTCCGGGACGGCCACTAAACTCCCGCGCCATGAGCAGGAACGGCATCAGCGGACCCCGGGCAGCAAGATCGATCGCACTCGCCGTCGCGGCGCTCCTCGGCGCGCATGCGACGGCGCGAGCCGAGGTCCTCACCGTGACCGTCGGCACGGATTCGGTGACTGCGCCGGCGACCGGGTCGCTCCGTCAGATCCTGGGCGTGGCGAAGCCGGGCGACACGATCCGCTTCGCGAGCCCGTTCGTCATCGTGCTCGATCCCAGGGACTCCATCCTCCGGATCGACTCGACGATGACCGGGCTCACGATCGAGGGCCCGGCGGAGATCCGGTCGGGCAAGGTGAACGTCACCGGGGACGCGATCACGATCACCGGCATGCGGTTCACGGACGCGTTCGTCGAGGCGGGCGATCCCCGGGACCTGAGCTCGGTGACCGGGCTCAGGACCGATGACTTCGTGTTCCGCGGGAACACGCTAGCGGGCGCGTCGCGGCTCGAACTCGTCGTCCTGAGGAACGCACGCGTCGAGGGGAACACCTTCGACGTGCGGAACCCGGGCGGGTCGACGGCGGTCTCCGACGGCTTCAGCGAGGGCTCGCGCTGGACCGGCAACACCTGGACCGACACGTCCCTCGGCGGTTTCGCCGAGGACGACTGCACCGACTTCGTGTTCGAGGCCGGGAACAAGGTCGTGGGCGACGCGCGCTTCGCAACGCGATCGGGCCTCATCGCCGGCAACGAGTTCGCCGGCGCCGTCGCCGTGACCGAGTCCGACCTCGACCCGGTCGGCCCCGTCACGCTGACGGGCAACACGTGCCGCTCGATCCGCACGATGCGTGCGGACATCGTGGTCTCAGGGAACACGGTGTCGGGCGTTTCGGGACTGACCGCGAAACTCCTGGCGAAGAGGGCGGCCCTGGAAGTCACGATGCCGAAGACCGGCGCCGGCGGATTCCTCCACGTGCTCGCGAACACCGTCACGGCGCCGCAGGGCTGGGGCGCGGGCCTCGCGGTCGGCGGCACCACGAAGACGACGGAGCTCCGGGCCGAATCGAACACGGTGACCGGCGCGGTGCCTCGGGGGTTGCACGTGATCACGTCGAAGGCCGCCACCGTGTCGCGCAACACGGTCAACGGCAACGGCGTGGGCAAGGCGGGCGGCGGCATCGTGATCAGCGGCGCGGCCGTGGGCGGCGTCACCGTGGAAGGCAACACCGTGACGGGCGCCACCGCGGCGGGCATCAACCTGCTCGGCGGTTCGGGCGACGTGACCCTGCGCGACTCGACGGTGACGGGATGCACCGGCGCCGCGCTGACGGCCGCCCGCGACTTCATCAGCGAGAACGGCAAGTTCACGACGTCGGCAACCGGGATCGTGGTGGCCAAGAAGGTCCGCGCCACGGTGCGCGGAGGGTCCGTGACAGGGAACCGCGACGCGGGTGTGTTCGCGGACGCCGGCGCAACGCTCGAGGTCGCGCGCACGGCGTTCGGCGGCAACGGCGGCGCCGGTCTCGACCTCTCGCCGGGCGGCGTCACGCCCAACTCGAAGAAGAAGACCGCGAACCGCAACGTGGGCTGGCCGAAGGACCTCGTGTTCGACGAGGAGACCGGCCGCGTCACCGGGAAGTCCGAGCCCGGAGCGCGCATCGATGCGTACGCCGTGGAGGAGGGCGCGCGCGACGGCAATCCCGCGAACGGCGAAGGCGTCCTCTGGCTCGGAGAGACCATCGCCGCCGCCGATGGGACCTTCAGCTTCCCCGATGCCGGCCGCGCGCCCTGTCCGCCCTCGAAGACGCTCACGTTCACGGCGACGCGCCTCCCCGGGGACGGCATCACCTTCAACGCGCGGATCGAGACGTCGGAGTTCTCGGATGACGTCGAGTGCAAGGGCGGGCCGGAGATCGTGCTCGTCTCGCAGAACAGCGCCGGCGTCCCGGGCGACCAGCCTCTCTACGACATCGCCCCGGCCGGTCTGCGAAGCCGCAACGTCTCCGACGACGGCCGCGTCGTCGTCTTCGAATCGAAGGCCACGAACCTCGTCGCGGGCGACACGAACGGGCTGATCGACGTCTTCCTGCGCGACACCGTCGCCGGCACCACGATCCGCGTCAGTCGCACGGCGGCCGGAGGGCAGATCGAGCCGTCCGTCGGCGTCAACTCCGAGGCCGCATACGGACCCTCGCTCAGCAGCGACGGCCGCTTCGTGGTCTACGAGACGCGATCCGATTCCGTCTCGGGGGAGGACGGTTCCAACCCGGCGGTGATCCTCTTCGACGCGCAGACCGGCGTCAACACGGTCGTCGCCAGCGCGAAGGGCCAGACCGTTCCCTACCCCAGCGGCAGGTTCTCGCTCTACGACGGTCGGGGGGGCGCGATCTCGGGCGACGGGAACGTGGTGGCCTTCTCCTCGCTCGGTGCCGACTGGGTTCCCGGCGACGCCGGTGACGACTACGACATGTTCGTCTGGACCCGCGCGAGCGGCGCCTACGAGCGGATCACCGTGACCTCCGCCGGCGGCGACCCGCAGGGCGGGAGCAATCCCGCCAATTGCGGCCATCCGCGCCTCAGCCACGACGGACGCTTCGTGGCGTTCTACTCGAACCACGACCTGATCGGCGGCGGCCCGCCGGGGCCGAACGTCGGCGTCGTGCGCGTGTGGCTGCGCGACCGCCAGGCGGGTACGACCGAAGTCGTGAGCCTGACCGAGACGGGTGCCCTGAGCTTCGGGTTCGACCCCTGGGTGAGCGACGACGGCCGCTTCGTCGCGTTCTCCAGCACCGCCGCGTTCGTCGCCGCCGACACGAACGGTGTCGAGGACATCTACCTCCGCGACCGCCAGACGGGCGCGACCACGCGCGTCTCGCTGGACGCGGCTGGCGCGCAACGCGTGAGCCGGAGCCACTCGCCCGCGATGTCGGGCGACGGCCGCTTCATCACGTTCCTGTCGATCGGCAGCTACACGTTCCCCGGCGGCGGCACCGTGGGGAACATCAACGACCTCTTCCTGGTGGACCGCGAGGCCGCGACCGTGGTCGAGGCCGGCGTGGGGCCGAGCGGCGAGGCGCTGGGCGGCTGCTTTTCGCCGCGCCTCTCACGGACCGGGAGCTTCCTGTACTTCGACACCGCCGCGTCCAACCTCGTCGATCTCGGCGGGCAGACGTTCGTGAACCACGGGTACCTGCGCGCGCTCGGACAGTAGGGGCGCGACCTCGGGACTCCGAGCCGGAACGCGCGCGGATGAACCAGCTCCTCTCGCAGTTGCGCCACGCGTACACGCTGCAGTTGACTCGGGGCTGATCTGCGCTGCGGGCCAGGGCTCAGCCCTGACCGGGAATCGACGTGAGTGACGAGCGTCGGATCGAGCGCTTCGGCCGTTGTCGCACCAGTGGCCGGAACTCGCGCCGCATCGGCGCGCCGCGACCCCAAGTCTTGGGTACCCCCTTGCGCCCCAGGCTCGGCGTCGGTACAGTGCCACTATCCGTAGTGCGGGTTCGCCGATCACCCACTACGGCGGAGGGTTGACTTGGTTCAGAAGAGCCCCGAGCTCGAGGCCATGTGGGCGGAGTACAAGCGCACCGACGAGGTCGGGCTCCGCAACCGGCTCATCGAGGCCTACCTGCCGCTCGTCGACTATCTCTCGGAGCGGATCGCGGAGCGCCTTCCGCGCTGCGTGGACGTCGAGGAGGTCCGCAGCGCGGGCGTCCTCGGCCTGCTCGATGCCGTCGAGGGATTCGACCTCACGCGCAACATCAAGTTCGAGACGTACTGCTCGCTGCGCATCCGCGGGAGCATCCTCGACGAACTGCGATCGCGCGACTGGGTGCCGCGTCTCGTGCGCAGCCGCGCGCAGAAGTTCGGCGTCGCCGTGCGCAAGCTCCAGGCGAAGCTCGGCAGAGCGCCGACGGCCGGCGAGATCATCACCGAGCTCGCGATCTCGACCGACGAGTACGAGGCGCTCCAGAAGGACGTCGCGCGCCTCGCCATCTACTCGCTCAGCCAGTCCGACGAGTCCGACGACGACACGAACTCCGGCGCGCGATTCGCCTCGCTGGTCGACCGGCGGCACCCGAATCCGATCACCGAGCTCGAGAAGCACGAGGCGACCGACGTCGTGCTCGGCGAGCTGGTCGACAAGGAGCGCGAGGTCCTCGAGCTCTACTACTTCGAGGGGCTCACGATGAAGGAGATCGGCAAGCTCCTGCGACTCTCCGAGAGCCGCGTCTGCCAGATCCACGGCCAGGCGCTCGTCCGGCTACGGGGCGAGCTCGTCGGGCGGGCGGACGACCTGTCGACGGCGTAGGTGTCGGGGGACGGTCCTCTCACACGCCGCGAGTTCGCGCGGGCGCTGCGTCTCGGGCTCGGGCGCGCCCGGATCGACGTGCGCCGCCACGGTCTCGCGGGCCGCGAGGACCTCCTCGCGGCGGCCTGCTTGCGCAATCCGACGAGGGACACCCAGCTCGAAGGCAACCTCGACGGCTGGCTCCTCGACATCGCGCGCGACGGCGGCGCGACGAACGTAGTTCGTCGCGCCGTCCTCGACGCGGCCTCGCGGACGATTCGAGATCGAGCCGACCGGGATCAGATCTCGTCGTCCCTCGCCCGGTTCGCGCTCGACGGCGATCGCGTCGCCTCCCGTGCGCTCCTGCGGACGATCGACGTGCAGGCGCCTTGCCCGCGCGTCGCCGAGAACGCGATCTGGGGGCTCGGCGAGACGGGATGGCATCGCGTCATCCGCTCGTTCGGCCGCCGCTGGCGCGAGGCGCGCCGCTTCGACTGGAGCTGGATCGTCAGCACGGCCCGCGGCGAAATCGGGCCGCGCCGCATGCTGGCTGTGCTGCGGGAGGAGACGGAGGACCGCGCCCGTCTCCGGCCGCTCGCGACGCTGGTCGAAGCGCACAACAGGGTCCAGGGGTCGCGCCGGAGCGAGCCGAAGGAGCCCTCGGATCTGGACACGCTCGAACGGCTCGTACGGTCGCGCCGTCGGCGCGATCTTTACTGGCGGCTCCGCAACTGGGCCCGCGACGCGACCGCCGCCGACCGCGCGGAAGCGTGGCGCCGTCTGCTCGTCGAGACCAAGCCGCCACGCCTCCTGCGCCGCCTCTGGGCATGGGGCCGCGAGAAGCCGCCGTCGCCGCACCCGCGCCTCTTCGAGCTCGCCCAGCACGAGGTGCGCCTGATCCGGGTGAACGCGATCAGTCTGCTCGAGCACTTCCGCGACGCCCGCGTCCGCGAGTTCGCGCTGCAGGTGATCCGAGACGTCCCGACGCGCGCGCTCGACGTCCGCGTCCTCGATCTGCTCGAACTCAACGCGCGGGACGAGGACGCCGCCCTCGTCGACGCGGCGTTGCCGCGGCGGGCGTCGCCGGAGATACGTCACAACTGGGTTCGAGGAGTCCTTCACATCGTCGAGCCTCTGCGGGGCGTGGACGGCACGTACGATTCCGCGAAGCCGCGGCCGTCGGCCGTCTGGACGCCTCTCCTCGTCCGCGCGATG
>JANNHP010000309.1:0-12227 GCA_031404455.1 Planctomycetia bacterium
GGACAACTTCCTCTTCGACGGGACGCTCGCCGAGAACGTCGCGTTCTCGCGGCCAGGCGCGACGCGAGAGGCGATCGAGTCCGCGTGCCGCACGGCGCACTGCGACGAGTTCGTCCGCGGGTTCGAGAAGGGCTACGACACGGTCGTCGGCGAGCGCGGCGTGAAGCTCTCGGGCGGGCAGCGGCAGCGAGTGGCCATCGCGCGGGCGCTCCTCGCCGAGCCGCGGATACTGATCCTCGACGAGGCGACGTCGAGTCTCGACAGCGAGACGGAGGCGCTGATCCAGGACGGCCTCGCGGCACTGCGCCGGAGCCGGACGACGTTCGTCATCGCGCACCGTCTCTCGACGATCCGCTCGGCCGACGACATCCTAGTGCTGTAGGGCGGCGAGATCGTCGAGCGCGGAACCCACTCCGCGCTGCTCGCCGCGGGCGGCCGGTACCGTCAGCTCCACGACCGGCAGTACCGGTTCGAGGCCGACCGATTCGTCAACCCCGGCGAGGACTTCACGCCCGAGCCGGAGCGGCCGAACGCGCGCGGGTGAGCGCCGCTACTTCCGGCGGAACTCCACCACGCGGTCGAACACCGTGTGGCGCTTCCCGTCCACCTCGACCCAGCCGCGGATGACGAGGTCCGGCCGCTCGGCCGACTTCGGTTCGAGGTCGAAGTCGCGGCCCTCGGCCCACTCGACGCGCTGGTCGTCGAGTCCGCCGAACCACGACTCGGGCGCCTCGGTGGCGGCGTCGGCCGACGAGATGTCGAGCGGAACCCATCCGATTCCGGGCGCGAAGAAGAGCGGCCAGCAGCGGTAGCCCGGATCGTGCGGCTTGCCCTCGTTCACGGTGCGCAGACGGCTGCCGAACACGAGACGGCACGGGATGCCGCGCGCCCTAGAGAGCGCGATGAAGAGCGCGTGCTGGTCGGTGCAGCAGTCGCCGAGACCCGCCATGCACTCCATCGCGTCGCCGAGGCACTTGCCCTTCGGCGCGGGTCCGAACTTCGAGTAGTGGTCGCTCTTCAGGATCACGAAGTCGAAGATCCTCCGCGCCTGGAGCACCGGGTTCGTCTCCGTCCCGCAGAGTTCGTCCGCCGTCTTCTGCATCTCGGGCGTGACTTCCATGTGCTTCTCGTCGCGGCGCAGTTCCTTCGCGAACGTGCGGCGGTGCTCTTCGGTGATGGGACTCGTCTTCGCCGGGTCCGCGAGTCCGCCGACCGCGCGGCGCGTCATCGTGAACTTGGTGACGATCTTCGGCGGGGCCTTCGGGTCGGCGGCGGCTTCGGCGTAGACCCAAGAGCGGCCGTAGGCCGCGTCGCGCGTGACGCGCGCGCCCTCGGGGGCGTCCACGATCCGGAAGTCGTTCACCTTCTGCTCGGGCCGGTCCTCCGGCATCCAGAACCAGATCCGCACGTTCTTCGCGCCCTCGGGGAGGGACTTGACGGTGAACGAGTGGGTCACGTCGTAGACGGTCTCCGACGGCGGCATCACGCGCGGCGACGCGGCGGGGGTCGTCTCCTCGGCACTCGTCGTCATCGTCGAGGCTGCGAGAGCGGCGAGGGCGAGGGCCGTCGCCCCCGCGAATCGGGTCCAGTGCATCGTGGGAATCCTCCGGAGGGACATGCTGGTTCCGCCGGTCGCGACGACGGCGGGCACGGTGAAGGACGCGCGAGGCTCCCGGATGCAACGGGGCCAGGCCGGGCGCGCACGTTGCGGCCGTTCCGGTTCCGTGCGACAGTGAGCTCCGAAACGAGGTGATCGATGGGATTCCGCGCAGCGCTCGCCGTGCTCGCCCTGGCTGCCGTCCCGGCGGTCACCGAGGCTGCCATCATCCTCGTGCCGAAGGACCAGCCGACGATCCAGGCGGCGATCGACGCCGCGCAGGCCGGCGACACGATCGTCGTCTCGAAGGGGAAGTACGACGAGGACGTCGTCGTCGCCGGGAGGACGGACCTGACGATCCAGGGGCTCGGCAAGGTCACCCTGCGCCCGGTCACGATCGGCATGCGCATCGACGGCTCGGCGCGCATCACGGTGGCGGGGTTCTCGGTGACCGGCGGCGAAACCGGGTTCCTCGTGGTCGGCTCGCAGGACGTGACGATCGGGCGGTTCTCCGTCCGGTCGGTGACGGAGGACGGCATCGAGGCGATGGGGTCGAGCGGCGTGCACCTCGCCGACGGGAAGATCTCCGGCTGCGGCAGCGACGGCATCTCGTTCGCCGACAGCGATCCCGGGACACCCGTCACGTCGAGCGACATCACGAATGTGAAGATCAAGGACTGCGTCAACGACGGCATCGACGTGCTGGGGTCGGACATCGTCGTCTCCCGGTGCTCCGTCGCGGACGCACGCGACGACGGGTTCGAATCCGACGACCGGGGCGCGGGTCCGGTGCGGTTCGAGAACTGCAAGGTGAAGGACGCCGGCTCGGACGGCTTCAACCTGGGCGCCCCGGCGAGCACGGCCTTCCAGTGCTCGTCCACGGCGTCGGACGACGACGGGTTCGACGTCGAGGGCGCGGGCTCGCGCGTCGAGTCGTGCACGTCGAAGAAGTCGAAGTCGAACGGATTCCAGATGGAAGTGGACGGTGCCACGCTGCTCGCCTGCCAGGCGATCGGCAGCGCGCGCAACGGCTACGATCTCACCTCGGTGACGAACTCCCGTCTCGAGAACTGCACCGCGAAGACGTCCCGCGAGGACGGCTTCTACCTCGACGTGAACTCGTCGCTCAACACGCTCGTCGGCAACTCGGCGTCGAAGAGCCGCGAGTTCGACCTCGACGACGAATCGGCCGGAGACAACACGTTCCAGTCGAACACGTTCAAGACCTCCGACCCGAACTGACGCCGCGTCAGCGCCTGTCCTTGCGCAGGCGCGTCTTGCCCTGCTCGACGACGTAGGCGTCGCGGGTCCGCACGTCGTCGAAACGCTGCGTCTCGCCGCCGGGCCAGCGGACCTCGACGCGCTTCGCCGAGGTCTCTGCACCCGTGCCGAAGAAGAGGCGCGGGTCGTTGTCGCCGCAGAACGAGATGCCGTGGTGCAACTCCTCCATGCGCGGGACGCCGTCCTCGAGGTAGACGGTGACACGCGCGCCGCACGGGTCGCGGAGCCCGCCCTTGCCGATCAGCCGCAAGACGAGGTGGTTGCCGCGCTCGCCGCCGTCGTTGCGGAAAAGGGCGCAAGGACCGTTCAGGGCGGTGAGGAAGACGTCGAGGTCGCCGTCGTCGTCGAAGTCGGCGAACGCCGCGCCGCGCCACACGCGCTTCATCGCGAGCGCCGGACCGCTCCGGTCGGACACGTCGGCGAACGCGTGCGTCGGCGCGCCGACGCCGCGGAAGAGCATGCACCGCTGCTCGTAGCTCGAACCGGTCCGCGCCTCGAGTTCGGGAAGGTCGCCGTAGACGTGGCCGCACGCCATGAAGAGGTCGAGTTCGCCGTCGTTGTCGTAGTCGAGGAGCTTCGTGCCCCAGGCGATCCGCCACGCCGACGGCTGGACGATCCCGTAGCTGTGCGAGCGGTCCGAGAACGTGCGGCGCTTCGCCGCTCCGGAACCGTTGATGTAGAGCGTGTGGTGCTCCTCGACGAAGTTCGTGACGAAGATGTCGAGCCAGCCGTCGCGGTTCACGTCGGCGACGTCCACGCCCATCGACGAGTTCTCCTTCCCGTCGCAGTCCACGGCCACCCCCGACCCGACGCCGCGCTCGAGGAAGTGCCCCTTCCCGTCGTTCACCCAGAGCAGGTTGCGCACGCCGTCGTTCGCCACGTAGATGTCGAGGTCGCCGTCGTTGTCGAGGTCGGTCATCACCGCCTGGAACCCGTATGCGGGCGGGTCCTCGGGTGCCAGGTTCGTGGCAGTCACCTCGCGGAAGGTCCCGTCGCCGTTCCCGAAGTAGAGGCGGTCCACCTGCCCGGGAAGCGTGCGCGGCCCCGAGTAGACGGAGTAGTTGCCCCACATCGTGTTCCGTCCGGGACGGTGCAGCGCGCGCGTCCTGTCGATCACCTCGCGCATCGCCACGTAGTTCGCGACGTAGAGATCGAGGACGCCGTCGCCGTTCACGTCGCCGAAGCAGCACGCGGTGCTGAAGTCCGCGTCGTCGCCGCGCACGCCCGACTCGTCGGTGACGTCCTCGAACGTGCCGTCGCCGCGGTTCTTCATGAGGAAGTTGCGGCCCCAGCAGCAGACGTAGAAGTCCGGAAGGCCGTCGGCGTCGTAGTCGCAGGAGGCGCCGCCGACTCCGAACGCCTTGATGTCCACGCCCGACTTCGCGGTGACGTCGGTGAAGCGCAGGCCTCCGTCGTTGTGGTAGACGCGCGTCCGCCATGCGTCGTGGTACTCGAGCACGCCCTCCGCGGTCAGCATCGTGCCGTCGACGACGACGAGGTCCATCCGCCCGTCCTGGTCGTAGTCGAGCACGATCGCGCCGCCGCCCATCGCCGCCGCGAGCCAGTCCTTCTCGCCGGGACGGCCGGTGTGGTTCTCCGCGGTGAGCCCGGCCTGCCTCGCGACGTCGACGAAGACGGGGAGAGTCGGCACGGGCGGGGTAGACGGCGTCGGCGCGGGCGGATCCGGGCCGGGCGCCCGGGAGTCGCAAGCGGCGACGGCGAACGCGGCGGCGACGGCGGCCGCGAGCGACCGTGATCTCATCGTCGTCGGGTTCCGCGAGTCATGCGCGGGGCAGCGTATCGCGCGATCGGGCGCGGTGTCAGGCACCAACCCCTTCCCCAATGCCTTCGTTGCTCCGCCGCCCGCGCTCGCGCATCCTCCCGCCATGCGATTCGACGGCTCCTCGACGTACGTGGCGACGCCCGACCTCCTCGCCGCGGTCAACGCGGCGCTCACTCTCGAGCGTCCGCTCCTCGTGAAGGGGGAGCCAGGCACCGGCAAGACGGTGCTCGCGGAGGAGGTCGCGAAGGCGCTCGGGCGCCCGTTCTTCGCGTGGCACGTGAAGTCGACGACGAAGGCGCACCAGGGCCTCTACGAGTACGACGCGGTCGCGCGTCTGCGCGACTCGCAACTCGGCGACGAGAAAGTGCACGACGTCGCGAACTACATCCGGCGCGGCAAGCTCTGGGAGGCGTTCCTCGTCGAGACGGGCGCGGTCCTCCTCATCGACGAGGTGGACAAGGCCGACATCGAGTTCCCGAACGACCTGCTCCAGGAGCTCGACCGGATGGAGTTCCACGTCTACGAGACCGGCGAGACCGTCCGCGCGAAGCGGCGTCCACTGGTCCTCATCACGTCGAACAACGAGAAGGAACTGCCCGACGCCTTCCTGCGCCGCTGCTTCTTCCACTACATCCGCTTCCCCGACCGGGAGACGATGACCCGGATCGTCCACGTGCACTTCCCCGGCATCGAGGAGTCGCTGCTCCGCGAGGCGCTGTCCGTGTTCTTCGGGCTGCGCGAGGTCGCGGGACTGAAGAAGAAGCCGTCGACGTCGGAGCTCCTCGACTGGATACGTCTCCTCGTTCACGAGGGCGTCTCGCCGGAGACGCTCGCGAAGGTGGAGGGCTCGATGCCGCCGCTCGCGGGGGCCCTGCTCAAGAGCGAGCAGGACACGGCCGCGGTGAAGCACAGCGGCGGAGTGCGGCGCAGCCGCCGGGCGTAGTGTTCGTCGAGTTCTTCCTCTCGTTGCGGGAGACGGGCATCCCGGTCTCGCTGCGCGAGTACCTCACGCTGATCGAAGCCGTCGACGCGGGCGTGGCCGGGTTCGACGTGGAGGGCTTCTACCACGTGGCGCGGGCCGCGATGGTCAAGGACGAGCGCTTCTTCGACCGGTTCGACCAGGTGTTCGCGCGGCACTTCGGCGAGCTCGCGGCGGGCATCGGCGTGGAGGCGCGCGCCCTGCCGGAGGAGTGGCTGCGCAAGATGTCGGAACGGCTCCTCACGCCCGAGGAGAAGGCGCTCGTGAAGGCGCTCGGCGGGTGGGACAAGCTGATGGAAGAGCTCGCGAAACGGCTGCGCGAGCAACGCGAACGCCACCAGGGCGGCTCCAAGTGGATCGGCACGGGCGGCACGTCGCCGTTCGGCGCCTACGGCTATCACCCCGAGGGCATCCGCATCGGCGGTACCACCGCCGGCAACCGCACGGCCGTGAAGGTGTGGGACCGCCGCGACTTCAAGGACTTCGACGGCGACGTGGAGATCGGCACGCGCAACATGAAGATGGCGCTGCGGCGCCTGCGCGAGTTCGTCCGGGAGGGATCGCCGGACGAACTCGACCTGCCCGGCACGATCGACGCCACCGCGCGAAACGCCGGTCTCCTCGACGTGAAGCTCCGCCCCGAGCGGCGCAACCGCGCGCGCGTGCTCCTCTTCACCGACAGCGGCGGATCGATGGACGACCACGTCGCGGTCGTGTCCCAGCTCTTCTCGGCCGCGCGCGCCGAGTTCTCGCGGCTCGAGCACTTCTACTTCCACAACTGCGTCTACGAGCGCGTGTGGCGCGCCGGCTCCGACCGCTTCGTGGAGGCGATCCCGACCGAGCAGGTGCTGCGCACGTACGGGAAGAACCACAAGCTGATCGTCGTCGGCGACGCGTCGATGAGCCCGTACGAGCTCGACATCGCCGGCGGATCCGTGGAGCACATGAACGACGTCCCGGGCGCCGTGTGGCTCAGACGCCTCGTCGAGCAGTGGCCGAAGGCCGCGTGGCTGAACCCGGTTCCGGCGGAGCGCTGGCGCTGGGTGGAGACGATCGGCGCCGTCCGCGGCATCTTCGGCGACCGCATGTACCCGCTGACGCTGGCGGGGCTCGAGCGCGCGATGTCGGACCTCTCGGGACGGCGCCGCGCAGTCCACCGCTGACCGGGCCGCCGGGTTGACGCGCCGCGCAGGTGTGGTCGAATGGCCGCGGACCGAAGGGAGGTTCCGCCGATGCGCAACGCTTGGTTCGGACTCGTCGCCCTCCTCTCGATCACGAGCGTCGTGCTCGCCCGGCCGGAAGCCGGCGAACCCTCCACCGCGGAGGACGCGCGCGTCCGTGCGAAGGTCGAACTCGGCCGCCGCCTCTTCTTCGACCCGAACGTGAGCCGCGGCGGGCGGGTGTCGTGCTCGTCGTGCCACGATCCGGCGCACGGGTTCACCGACCGCGCGCATCCGTCCGTGGACGAGTGGGGCTTCGCGCGCCGCCGCACGATGCCGCTCACCGATCTCACCGACGGCCCGCTCCACTCCGACGGCGAGTTCGCGACGCTGCGCGACCTCCTCGACGCGCGCATCGCGCCGCTCGCGCTCCTCCGGACCATCTCGGCCGAGAAGGGCAGCAAGCGGCCGGCGCTCGCGGCGGACACGGCGTCGTTCCCCGCGAGCTACGGCGCGAGCAAGGGCGATCCGCCGGCGCTCGTGCGCGTCTCGGACCGCCTCGCGGCCGACCGCTTCTACGCGAGCGCCTTCATCGACGCGTTCGGCGACGACGCGCCGACGCACGACCGCATCGCGGTCGCGGTCGAGGAGTACGTCCGGTCGCTGCGGTCGTCGACGAGTCCGTTCGACCGTTTCCTCGCGGGCGACGACACCGCGCTCCCAGCGCCGGCCGTCCGTGGTCTCGCCGTCTTCCACGGGAAGGCGGGCTGCGTGCAGTGCCACGACACGCGTCCCGTCGAAGGCCGCGCGCCGCTGCGCGACGGGAAGTTTCACGACACGGGCATCGCGCTGCGCACCGCGCGCGCCGAGGACCGCCGCGACGCTCTCGACCGCGCGGACGAGGGCCGCGCGGCGCTCGTCACGGACGCCGCGGAGAAGCGGCGCGAGCAGATGCGCTTCAAGACACCGTCGCTCAGGGACGTCGCGAAGAGGGGGCCGTTCATGCACGACGGTTCGCTCGCCACGCTCGTCGACGTCGTCGAGCACTACGACCGCGGAGGCACACCGCACGACGGTCAGGATCCGCTGCTGCACCGGCTCGAACTCTCGGCCGCGGAGAAGGACGACCTCGTCGCGTTCCTCTTCGCGCTCTCGGGCGCCGAGCGGCCGGGTCTCGCGGATCCGCCGGCGCGCGCCCGGACGATGCGGGTGCGCGTCGTCGATCCCGCGGGTGCGCCGGTCGCGGGGCTCTGCGTCGAGGTCGTGCCGGCGGGCGACCGGCTGGGTGGCGCAACCGCGGCGACCGTCGCGATCCTCGCCACGACCGGCAAGGACGGCCGCGCGGAGTTCGCGTTCCCCGCGGCGACGCACGTGGAGCTTCGCGCCGACGGATTCGAGATCGCGGGGATCGTCCCCGATTGCGCGGAGGCGCCGGAATTGATCGCGGTTCCCGCGGCGAAGGTGGCGCTGCGCGTCCGCGCCACGCCGAAGCAGCTTCCGACGAGCGTACGCGCGACTCCGATCTCCAAGGCCGCAGCGAGCGGCGAGATCATCGCGGAGCGCGACGGCGACACGATGGAGTTCGCGTTCGTCCGCAAGCTCTCGGAGTCCGAGGCGATCTACGTCGCCGCGGCGCCCGCGGGAGGCCCGGCGTCGTCGCGCCGCCTCCTCGGGCCCGACGGAAGCCGCGGCGGCGCGCTCCCGGCCGTCGTCGACCTTGACCTGCGAGCCGGAGCGACGAGCGCGGCCGACCTCACGCCGAAGGCGCACGCGGCCGACGCCGCGCGCTGAGGGCGTCACCTTCCGAAGCGGCCCAGCTCCTTCGCGAGCTCGGCAAATCGCGCAGTTCGCGCGGCGATCAGGGCGTCGCGGTCGGCGACGGGTGCGTCGGCGCGCGTCGTGACGACCTGGTCGGAGTAGTCGTACGCGCGGATCGGGAAGACGACTTTGCACTCGGCGTCCACATAGGCGATGTCGTTCCACTGCGCGACGACGGTGCCGACGCGTACCTCGGGTCCGAAGAGGTCGAAGCCGAGAGAGTAGTCCGACGGGGGGTTCAGGACGCCGAGCATCGTCATCATCGTCGCGGGAAGGTCGAGGTGGCTGGTCAGGCGCTTCACGACGAGGGGCGCGCGGCCCGGCACGCGGATGACGAGCGGCGTGCGAATCTGTTCCTCGGCGTACGTCGAGTTGTGGCCCCAGCGGCCCTTCTCCATGAACTCCTCGCCGTGGTCGCCGGTCACGATCACGATCGTGCGGTCGAGGAGCCCCGACGCTTCGAGATGCTCGAAGATCCGGGCGAGCTCCGTGTCGAGCGCCCGGCACGCGTTCACGTAGCGGGCGCGGACGAGCTCGATGTCGCGCTCGACGTCCATCGTCGCGTAGTTCATCGAGTCGAGGAAAGGCACGCGGATCACCGCCTCCGGAGGGAAGTGGTAAGGGGCGTGCGGCGATTCGAAGAACATGAACGTGAAGAACGGGCGCGCGGGATCTCGCCGGTCGATGCGCGCGAGCAGATCGGTGACGTTCTTCCGGTCGCTCTTCCAGCCGATCTTCGTGTTCATGGCCTGGAGCTCTTCTTTCCCGAACTGCGAGAAGATCGTCTGGTCGAACTCCGGATACGTGAACGCGGCGCTCGTGAAGGCGCTCATCTGGTAGCCGTCGGCCCTGAGGACGTCGAGCAGCACGGGGCCGCGCGTCGAATCGAGGAACGGGAACCAGTACGGGCCGTAGAGGCCGTAGAACATGCCGAACATGCCCATGCGCGTGCCGTTGCCCGCGCTCAGGTGCTGCTCGAACCGCGCGGCGGACTGCGAGAACTTCCACGTCGCGGGCATGACCTCGGCGTCGAGCGCGTCGGCGCGGAGCGACTCGCACGCGAGCCACACGATGTTCCAGCGCTCGTGCGGCCCCTGGCGGATCGGCGCGAGCGGGTAGCGGAGATTCGACGAGCCCGTCTTCATGCGGACCGAAGGTCCGGTGCGCTTCGGGATGCCGAGGATCGGCCCGAGCGCGCGGATGCGCAGTCCCTTGTAGAACGGGAACGCGTTGCCCGCGGTGAGCACCGGCGTGTAGTCGCATTCGACCGACACCGCGTACGCCATCCGTTCTGCGGAACTGAGCGTCGCGGCGAGGACCACTCCGGCGACCACGCGCCGCCGTCTGAACAGCGCGACCGCCGCGCCGCGGAACCACTTCGCGCGCAGCACGAGGACGAGCAGGCCCGCCTCGAGGACGACGAAGCCCGCGGCCATCGCGGCGACGGTGATCGTCGTGGCGTCGTCGCCGCCCATCGACTCGATGCCGCCGGGAGTCGTGAGGATGTTCAGCACGAAGCCGTTGAAGTGGTAGCCGAAGATCGCGTGGATGTGCCGGTCGGCGAGGATGACCATCTGCACCGACGCGAACCCGAGGACGGCGACGCCGTACACCGTCCACGTCCGCCATCCGCAGTGGGGCTCACGACCCTTCGCACCGCCGAGGACGCGCCACGAGAGCAGCGCGTTCAGGCCGAATGCGAGGAGCAGCGGCGGGAGCAGATAGATGGCCGCGTACGTGAGCAGGACGACGGCGACGTAGACCGCGAGTCCCGGCCCAGCGAAGTCCACCGACTTCAGGAAGGGGAGCATGTTCAGCACGAGCGCCACCCACGAGACGGCGAAGAACTGACCGACGACCTGGGCGCGCGTGCGGGCAGTGTCCATTCGGGGTCTCTCGGGTTGCGCAGGCGTCCGATGCTGCGCGGGGCCGGGCATGTTACGCGGGACCTCCGCAGGCAAAGACCCTGCCGCGAGCGTCCGGCGCCGAGCGAGCGGGACGGACCGCGCGGCAGCGCAGTTCGTGCCGCGGAGGGGCACGCCGTCGGCAAGTTCGGCAGAGCGTTCGGCGATCCGGATCGCCGGCGCCGCGGTGCGCTGTCGTCAGCCGCCCGGGGGACGCCACTCGTAGAGCGCGTCGGGGGTCTTCTCCTCGTTCCCTTCGCCGTCGGTGAGGCGCACGAGGACGGCGCCGCGCCGCTCGTAGAAGCGCCGCGCGCGGTCGTTGCGCTGGAACACCCACCAACGCAGGCCGTCCGGCCGGCAGCGCTGCGCCGCGGCGAAGAGGGCGTCGCCGATCCCGCGCCGCTGGTGGTCCGGCGCCACGTAGAGGTGCTCGAGGAAGTCAAGGCCGTCGCGCGTCGCGAGGGCGGCGAAGCCGACGACGCGATCGTCCGCCTCGGCGACCCAGACCTCTTCGCGCGCGAGCACGACGTCCCTGAGGAACGCTCGATCCTCCTCGGGCGTGTGGAGATCGGGCAGGTACGGCATCGAACGGCGCATCGACGCGCGGAGGATCTTCGCGAGAGCGTCGGCGTCCTCGGCGCGGCCGCGACGGACGACCGGAGCGCCCGTTCCCGCGCAGAGCGCCCGCCAGGCATCGACGACACGGACGAGCATCGCGAGACGGCGTCCCGCGCGGTCGGCGGGGGAGCCGGGCGGCGGCTCTCCGCCCATTCGCGCGGCGTACGATTCGAACGTTCCGACCTTCGGACCTGGGAGTCGTCGCGCGATCGCGCGGAGGTCGAGACGCGCGGCGGGCAGCGCGCCGCCGCTCTCCTCGAAGAGCCGCGGGCCGTAGGTGCCCCACGAGCAGATCACGTCCGTCGGGCGCAGGAACCGCGCGAACGCGGCGACGAGATCCGCCCTCGTCACGCCCGCGCGAAGGCGCGTCTCCTCGACGCCGATCCGCGACGACGTCCCCGGCGAGATCGGGTTCGCGGGTGCCGCGACGACGTCGAACGTCTCGCCGGTCGCGACGCGGCGCGCCGTCCAGTGGACGAGTTCGTGGCCGAGTCCGCGCTCGTCGCCCGACGTCGGCCACGCGTTGGCCTCGCCGACGACGCACACGAGGTCCTCGTGCCTCGCCGTGATCGCCGCGGGCATGCGCGCCGAGACGGGGACCTGCGGACGCGGACGCCGGACCCGCACGCGCATCTGCGAGGCCTGCGCCGCGAGATGGGCATCGACCATCGCGCGGAACGGAACGAGCAGCGCGCGGAACCTCTCCGGGTCTCCCTCGAGCGCGCCGAGCACGTGCATCAGCGCTTCGATCGTGGAGACGTACTCGTCGCGCGGTTCGCGGCGGATGCGGTACTCCGTCGGCGAGGGCGCGGTGAAGGCGAAGCGCGGGATCGACGCGAGCACAGGATTCTTCCGGACGACGGACCTCGACTGCGACCACGTGCCGTCCACGACGATCAGCGTGACGGGTCCCGCGGGCGGGTCCGCGAGGATGTCGCGCGCGCCGGGTCCCGGATAGAGCAGGATCGGCGGCCGCGCCGGATCGGAGATCGCCGCGCGCAGTTCAGCACTCTCGTCCCACTTCACCCCGACGTGGAGTCGCGCGCCGGGCAGGCAGAGCGTCGCCATGCGCGCCGTGCCGATCGGC
>JANNHP010000310.1:0-10849 GCA_031404455.1 Planctomycetia bacterium
GGGTCTTTTTCCGGGATGAACTCGGGGGCGGAGTCGCGAAACTCCCGCCTGCGGAACGGTTCCGCGGAATCCGTCCTTCCATGGGAGGTTGATCGTGAAGAAGACCCTGCTAGCCGTTCCCGGCCTCTTGCTCGTCGCAGGCTGCATGGCCGGCCCGGGCCCCGCCCACCACACGGTGGACGACTACTGGAACAAGCAGTACCAGGAAGAGCCGATCATCACGACGGCGTTGTCGACGATCCTGCCCGTCTATCCGATCGTGCTCTGGATCTCCTGGATCCCGGACGTCCTCGTGTTCAACACGGTCCAGTTCTGGGGCTACGACGCGTGGGAAGGCAAGGGCGCCGCGTTCACGCACGACCAGGTCACCGACCCGAAGACGGCCTGGTACGACAAGTAACCAGCCGGTCTGAACGGTTCGTTTCACGGGCGGACTCGCGAGAGCGGGGCCGCCCGTTGCGATTCGATGTCGGGTGGTGTGTGAACGAGACGTTGATTTCACGTTAGCAGGGACTGAATCGCATCGATAGAGTCCCGCCGGAGTTCTCGGCAAGGTGCCGAGAGTGAATGTGCCTTGTCACGAAGCCCAGTTCGGAGTGGCACGCGAACTACGGTGCCGGCAGGACGGGCTCGTCCGAATGGAGAGAGAAGCATGCGAGTCGTAAAGGCTGTGTTCCTCGCCGTGGGCTCGACGGTCGTGCTTGGAGGGTGCGCCATCGTTGGCTCTCCGCTTCCCGGACTGCTCTACACCGATGTGAAGTACCCCTCGTACTACGATGGCGCTGCAGAGAAGGGGCCCGGTACCAAGGCGGGGCAGGCACAGGCGATGAGCATCCTCGGGCTGATCGCTACCGGGGACGCCAGCATCGACGCGGCCTGCCGCAACGGTGGAATCGGGAACATCCAGACGGTTGATACGCATGCCATGAGCGTGCTCGGCCTCTTCGCCACGTACACGACGAAGGTCACGGGCGAGTAGACGCCTCGAGTCTCCGACTTCGAGTCCGGGCGGTCCGGCCACTCGGGCCGCCCGTTGCGATTCACGCGACCTCTTCGGCGCGACGGCGGATCGCGTCGGCGAGGAGAGGCGCGAACGCGGTGAGGCCGTGGTCCCCGCCCTCGATCGCGACGAACTCCGACCCGTCCGCGAGATGTCCGCTCGCGCGCCAGCGGCGCCACGCGCCCTCCACGCCGTCGAAGGGGACCGACTCGTCCTTGCGACCCATCACGATCGTGACGGGGACGGGCGGCGGGTCGCGTTCCGGTTCGACGCCGGCCATGCGCTCGAAGAAGGCGCGGTGGATCGGCATCGTGCTCAGTTCCTCGTGATGGAAGAACCGCAGCGGATCGCCCGGAGGGAGCCTGGAGGTCCAGCGCGCGGCGAGTGCGAACGCGGGGGCGATCAGCACCAGCGGCGACATCGCGCCGCGCCGCGCGATCTCCAGCGCGACGAGCGCCCCGAGCGAACTGCCGACGACGACAGCCGGCGGATCCGCGCGCGCGGCGTCGAGCGCCGCAGCGGCGATGGCCTCGAAGTCGAGCTTCTCGAACGACGGCCGGTTCAGGTCGGGCGCGACGAACCGGAAGCCCTCCGGCTCGAGGATCTCGCGCAGGAGCTTCGCCTTGCGCCCTCGCGGCGACGACGCGAAGCCGTGGAGGTAGAGAATGGTGGTCACTGCGACATCGTAAGGGTCGTGGTGACGCCGACGCGCGGCGGCGGTGCGATCGGAGGTCGTCGTCGCGGATGTCGATCAGCGCGAAGCCGAGCACGAAGTCGAGGATCTCGACGGGATCGACGGCCGCGTGCGCGCCGACGATCAGCGGCTGCAGTTCGTCGCGGATGTCGGTCGGGGACTGGGGCCACGTGAGGCCCGCGTCCGCGCCGGCGCCGACGACGCTAACGCCCGCTCCGCCGCCGTGCCGAAGCTGCCTCGTCCGTCGCGACGGCGGACGGCGGACGGCGGCCGCGTCGCCCGGGAATCGACGCCGTCCGCTCTGCGACCCGCTACACGTTCCGGGTGTTCGTCCCCGACCGCTCAGTCGCCCGAGTGGCCCGCTACACGTGGTCGCGCCAGTGGCGCGCCGAACTCTGCGCGGGGCTCGTCGAGGGCACGGTCGGCGTGGCGTCGTTCACGGCGGTGCGCTCTCTCGGGGCGCCGGACTGGGTCGCGGCGCTCTTCGTGTCGTTCGGGCAGATCCTCTGGCTCGCGGCGCCCGTGTGGGAAGCGGCGTTCGCGCGCTTCCACATCCGCCAGGCGTTCCTCTGGATGGGCCTCGCGGCGAACGGCCCGATGCTGCTCGTCGCGTTCGTGGACGACCGCGCGCTGGCCGCGGGGTGGGGACTCCACCTCTTCGCCGGGGTCGTGATCGTCGCCGCGGCGGTGGACGCGGCGTACGTGCCGCACAGGAGTGCCCTCGCGTCAGCGAACTATCCCCTCGCCGTGCGCGGACGGCTCTTCGCGACGCTCTCGACGGTCTCGAAGCTCTCGTCGATCGCCGCGGCGAAGGCGTCCGGCTGGCTGCTCGACGCCGACCACCGCTGGCTGCGCGTCCTCTTCCCGCTCGCCGGCGTCTTCGGGCTCGTCGAGCACTGGATCCTCTCGCGCATCCACTGGCACCGCTCGGGACGGCCCACGGTGCGCAAGTGGGGAGGGCCGGGATCCGCGTTCGCGGCGGCGGCGGACGCGTGGCGCGAGACGGGGCGCATCCTGCGCGACGACCGCGCGTTCCTCGTCTACGAGATGGGGTTCCTGCTCTACGGCTCGGGCTTCCTGATGAGCAACCCGCTCATCACGATCTACGCCGCGCACGATCTGCGGCTGACTTACAGCGAGTGGACCTCGGCGTCGGGACTCGCGCAGCCCTTGGCCTACGCCGTGACGATCCTCGCGTGCGGCCGCGCGCTCGACCGCTTCGGCGTCGTGAGGACGACCGCGGCCGCGTTCGGCCTGCTCACCGGCTTCTTCCTGCTGATGCCGTTCGTCGCGAGCGCGGGCGAACTCGTCGCGTGCTTCGTGCTCTTCGGCGTGACGATGGCGCTCGTCAACCTCGGATGGACGCTCGGGCCGATGTCGTTCGCGCCGCCCGGACGCGCGCGGTCCTACACCACGGTCCACGTGCTCTTCGTCGGCCTGCGCAGCGCCTTCGCGCCGTTCGCCGGCGTCTGGCTCTCGAGACGGATCGGCATCGCGGGCGTGTTCACGGTGTCCGCGGGGCTCGTCGCCCTCGGATGCCTGACGATGGTGGCGCTCGCGCGGGCTCGGAAAGCTCAGCGCGCGTAGCGGCGCGGCCCGCCGGGGGGCAGCGACGGCGGGGGATCGTAGCCGTCTTCGAATCTCGGCATCGAGTCCTCCGCGGGTTCCTCGAACGAGCGGTTGGGCGGCGGGCAGTTCGCGAGGCCGGCCAGTCCCTTCGCCGAGGTCAGCCACTCGGTCACCGTGAAGCCGACGCCCGTGATCTTGCGTCCGACGAGCACGCCGGTCGTCTTGTCGTAGTAGAGCTCGGCCGAGGTCTCGGGCTCGATCACGCGCCACGCGTGCCATCGGCCCTTGTAGAGCAGGTCGCCGCGGATCGACCAGTCGTTCAGGTAGGTGGCGTTCAGGCTGCCGCGCTTCGGTCCCCAGAAACGGGAGTGACGTCCCTGCTTCTCGTGGAGACCGATGCCCGATTCCTCTCCGTCGCCCCGGAGCAGCACGCCGTTCTTCCGGTCGACGACGCCGACCGAGCCCTTCGACGAGGAGACGCCCCAGTCGCCCGCGCGCTTGTACCCGGCCACGATCGTCATGCGGTCAGCACCCTGCTCCTCGAAGGTGTACGTTGCGAGTCCGGCCGGGCCGTCGGTGCTCTCCCAGAAGTAGGTGAGCTCGACGCCGGGCACGACGGGACCAGGACCGCCCGACAGGGCGGCGTTGGCGCGGTCGCCCGGCCACATGAGGTACGTGAGCCAGCCGCCTGCGACGAGCAGCAGCGCGCCGCCGGCGCCGGCGAGCGCCACCGCGAACGAGAGGCGCTTCGCCTTCTGCGTCTCGGCGCCTGCGGGGACGAACCACGCGAGGCGCTTGTAGCTCTGACGGTAGAGGCATCCGAGCAGGTGACCCTGCACGCACCACACGTAGAGGAGCAGCGGCCAGACCGCTGCGGTGTAGATCAGCCATCCGACGATGCGCAGGTAGTCGAGGCGCAGCACGGCGTCGGCGGTCGGCAGGCCGAAGGTGAGTCCGAGTCCGAAGAGCAGGCCCACGCGGACCGCCGACCACCCGAACCAGAGCGCGCAGAGCGAGACGAACGCGATCAGGTAGTCCGGGAGCACGCGGCCGATCGAGCCGTAGACGCGCGACGGAGTCATCGCCTCGCCGATCGACTGCGTCAGCGCGCGCACCGTGACCGTCATGGGGAACACGAACCCGCACGGGATGAAGAGGGCGAGCATGGCGATCACGCCCGGCGTCGCAGGGATCGTGCCCTGGACCGTCAGCGCGCCGACGAGGATCATGGGCGCGAACGCGAAGAGCGCGCAGCCGAGGAAGCCGAGCACCGGCAGGACGCAACTGTCCACGATGGTGACGAGCTCGGGGAACTCCGGCGGGTCGTCCTTTCCAGCGGCGGTGCGCGACAGCACGTCGAACTGCCACGCCGCGAGGTAGCCGAGGAGGCACAGCATCACGAACCAGCCGAAGAACACGTTGAGCGTGGAGATCACCTCGCCCACGGCGAAGAAGATCGACGCGCCGACGAAGACGCCGAGGCCGCGTCCGCGGAAGGGGTAGGAGAGGATCGAACCGAAGTGCGTCCAGAAGGGCGGGGCCTCGGGCGGCTGCTCGCGGGTCTTCGCGGTCGTCGACCTCTCGGACCCGGTCTCGCCGGTCGCCGCCGCGCGCCGCTCGAGTCCCGCGAGCTGCTTCGTCGCGGCAGGGTGGGACGGATCGAGCCGCAGGCACTCTCGCCAGAGCTCCATCGCCTCGATCGTCAGGCAGAGGTCCTCGGCGATCTTCGCGGCCTCGCAGAGCACCGCCTCGTCGTGAGGACGCGTGTCGAGCTGGCGCCTGAGCTCCGCGTACCGCTCGAACTGGAGGTCCCGGCTCGTGCGGAGCCTGCCGTGCGGCGCGGCGTCCGGATCGGCGGCCGCGCCCGGCAGCGGCGGAGGCCCGCCGTCGGCGGTGGCGGTCTTGGCCTTCGACGCCGGCGCGAGCCAGTCCCGTCCCCGGAACTGCTTGAACTGCCGGACCGGCTCGGTCTCCGCCATCGATTCCTCCACGCACGATCCGGCGTCCGCGAGGCGGCACGCCGGGGCGTGCATCGGCTATCGACACGGGACTGCGCCGGACTTCAGCGCAGTGTCTCGATGTGAAAGAGTGTGAAGGAACCCCGCGCGGCGCCGGCGTCGCGCGCGCGCTCCGGTCTGAGCGACGGTGAATTGAGCCCTGGCGGCCTGCTGCCGCGTAGCTCGCGCTCGGAAACTCAGCGGAGTTGCCTTCACGCGAGCGCCTTGCAGCCGGCTCGCCAGGGCCCAACCGACGCTCGCGCGGGGTTTCTTCACACCCTTTGAGATCATGTCGCGCGCCGATGACTGCCCCCGCGTACCCAGTCTCGACCGAGCGCGTCTCGACCTCGGGGGCGTGGCTCGGGCTCGGCCTCGCGGTCCGGGCGGCCCTCTGCGTGCTGAGCGGAATCGCCGGACTGGTGGTCACGGGACTCGTGACGCTCCTCGTCGACCGGTTGGGGCGCACCCGCGATGTGAACGACCTCCCGCCCGAGGTCGGGGCGATGCTGGGGGTACTGGCCGAGCTGACGACGATCTTCGAGCCCTACGCCCGCGTCGCCGGAGGTGCCGCGATCGGGATCGGCTGCCTGATGTTCGCGGCCTCCGCCCTGCTCGTCGCCGGGAGCGACCGCGGACGCCGGGCCGTGCGCGCGCTCCTCGTCGCCGACATGCTGCACTCCGGGGCCGCGACCGCGTGGCTCGTCGTGCTCTGGCTCGGACCGCTCGGCGACTGGCACGCGCGCCTGCTTCAGTCGGTCATGGACATGAACGAGGCCGTCCCAGGCTCGGAGATCAGCGTACCGGCCGGATACCAGGCTTCGACCCTGCTCAACCTCCTCTCGGTGGGGGTGTCGCTCGTGTTCAGCCTAGGGATCGCGGGCGTCCTCTACTGGCTCGCGGGTCGGCCGTTCGCGCGGAGATGGTGCGAGGCCCGCGGAAGCGGGACGGCCATTGCAACCGGGCCGGGCCCGCGCTAGGCTCCCCGGCTCCTTGGGCATGGGATGAGAAGGCGTCCGACGCGATCGGCGTCGCGCCTGGGTGCCGCGGCCTCCCGAAAGGGCGGCCGCGGTCGTTTCCGGAACGGTCCCGCCCCGGCTACTTCTCGAGCCGGCGCAACGTCTCCGTGAGTCCCGCGTCTCCCGGCCGGAGCGCCGCCGCACGCTGCATCGCGGCGATCGCGCCCTCCCGGTCGCCGGCCGCGTCGCGCGCCTGGGCGAGGAGGCGCCAAGCGTCGGTGGACTCCGCGTCGAGCCGGCTCGCCGCCTCGAACTGCGATTGCGCCGCGTCGAGGCGACCCTCCCGCATGTCCAGCGTGCCGAGGTCGAACCGAACCGACGCGAGCCACGGCGCGATCACGGCGGCGCGTTCGAGGTGCTGCCGCGCGCCCGCGACGTCTCCCGTCTCGAGGAGCGTGGCGCCGAGCCGGGCGCGCGCGTAAGGGCGCCAGTCCTCGTAGCCCGCGGCGACGCCGTACCAGTGGACGAGGTCCGCGACCGGCGCGCCCGCGCGGCGGGCTTCGTCGCCCGCCGCGACGAGCGCCCTCTCGTTCGTCGGATCGATCTCGGCCACGCGGCGCGCGAGCGTCTCCTCGTCCCTGAAGTGCGGGACCTCGGCGGCCGTGCGGATCGCGAACCAGGCCGCGGCGGCGACGGCGCCCATGAGTACGACGCGCCGTCCGCGGACCGGGAACCCCGAGACGGCGATCGCCGCGGCCACCGCGAGCGGCACCGTCGCCGCGTACGCGGCAGGGTCCGAACCGGCCGGATTGCGGGAGAGGAGTGCCGGGCCGGCCGTGAGCGCGAGGTAGGCGAGGAGCGCGTGTCCCCAGCCGGTCCGGCGCCGGACGCCGACGGCGCACGCGATGCAGAGCGCGGCGGCGGTGGCTGCGTCGATCCAGAGCGACGGCGCGATCTCGCCTGGGAACCCGGCGGGGGCGTCGTACGCGGGATGCAGTCCGAGCGGCCAGAGCACCGCGCGGAGCGGGCGGATCATCGCCGAGGCCGTGGCGAACGCGCCGGCGGGAAGTGGCGGTCCGCCGCCGGGTTCGCGGCACGACATCGTCGCGACGAGCGACAGCGCCCCGAGCGCGGAAACGACGACGAGGCCGGCCCGCGACCGAGCCTCCGCCGTGTCCGGCGGACGCGTCGCCCTGTCGAGCCCCAGGAGTGCGAGGGGAGCGAAGCAGAGGAACGGATCGGCGGCGAGCGCCAGCGCGAAGAGCCCGACCGAGGCCGCGCTCGCGGCGGCTCGATCCGGAACCGCGACCCGGACGAGCGCCGCGGCGACGGCGAGCGCGGTCCCGAGCACGACGCCGAGCGTCGCGGCACTCGCGACCGTCTCCGTGTGGACGGGGTGGAGGGCCCAGATCGCCGCCGCGGCGATCGCCGCCACGAACCCCGCGCCGGACGTGCCTCCCACTCGCCGGGACATGGCCACGCCGAGGAGCGCCGTGCCCGCGAACGCGAGTGCGTGGAGCAGGCGGGTGAGGCCGTGGATCGCCGCGACGGAATTCGCCGTGAGGTGCTGTGCCGCGTAGATCGCGATCCAGAAGAGAGGGCGCCGCATCTCCCCGCGCGTCGTGAAGATCGACACGGCGTCGTCGGGCACGCGTTCGGCCGCCGAACGGAGGTGTCCGCCGACGAGCCACGCGTCGCCGAACGCTCCGAGCCCGCACTCCACGACATCCCGGTAGGCCCACGCGAGCGTGGCGAGCGCAAGTGCGGCGCACGCGAACGCGACGACGTGTCGGTCGGCTGCGCGGCGCGTCGGTTCGAGGCTCACCGCGGGAGTGTAGCGACGCGCTGATCGGGGACGGGGACCGAGATCAGGCGGTCGCCGCGGCGCATCCGGGGGCGGTCGTCAGACGGCGATGTCGTTCCAGCCGCGACGGCCCTCGGGCTTGTCCTGCAGGGCCGAGTGCACGAGCACCGCAGCCTGGGCGCAGGAGTCCACGGGGCAGTAGGTGCAGCCGCCGAGGAGGATGGGGTCCTCCGTGAGCCCGTGGCGGAGGCATCTCCACCAGGTTCCGGTCAGGAGGCGATCCTCCGGCAGGAGGCCGACTCGCTCGGTTCTGCGTTTCCTCGGCATATCTCGAACGCTCCCGGCCCCGGCCGCATCCGAGGCTCCATCGCGCGCCACTAGGATCTAAGACGCTCGAGACAGGTCCAAGTTCCTGCCTTTCCTTTGACTTTTCTCACACGGGAGGCTCCACCGAGGGCATGGACTGGAAAGTGTTCGCCTCGACCTTCGTCGCCGTTTTCGTCGCCGAGCTCGGCGACAAGACCCAGCTCGCCACGTTCGGGCTCGCCGCAGCCTCGACGACCGGGCGGCTCTCGGTGTTCCTCGGCAGCGCCCTCGCGCTCGTCTTGACGAGCCTGATCGCGGTCGTCGCTGGGGCCGCGATCGGCCGACTCGTCTCCCCGATCTGGCTCGAGAGGGCCGGAGGCGTGCTGATGCTCGGGCTCGGCGCCTGGGTGCTCTGGAAGGCTCGCTGACCGCGGCCGCCCGGGCGTCGCCGTGGCGCCGCCCGCGGCGTCCGATGATTCGTGCCTCGGTCCGCCTCGCGCCGATACTCCCGCCATGCTGAACGACAAAGCCAGGGAGGCGTACTCGGTCCAGCGCTACGGCGCCCCGCCGAAGATCGCCGGCGTCGAGATCGTGGAGCTCCGCCGCTTCTACGACGACGGCGGCTCGATGACCGAGCTCGGGCGCCTCGGCGCGGGAATGCACCGCGACCTGCCCGGCTTCGAGGTGAAGCAGGTGAACTTCAGCGAGATGGAGGCGGGGGCGACGAAGGCCTTCCACCTGCACCAGCGTCAGACCGACGTCTGGTACATCCCGCCCGCGAGCAAGATGCTCGTCGTCCTCGGCGACGTGCGGAAGGGCTCCGCCTCCGAAGGCGCGACGCAGCGCCTCGTCCTCGGCGACGGCTCCTCACGCCTCGTCCGCATCCCTCCGGGCGTCGCGCACGGCGTGCGCAACCTCGCGACGACGCGCGGCCAGATCGTCTACTTCGTCGACACCCAGTTCGACCCCGATCCCGCCCGCTGCGACGAGGGGCGCCTGCCGTGGGACTACTTCGGGACGGAGATCTGGGAAGTCGTGAAAGGCTAGCAGCCGGTTGGGTTGCTTCACGGACCTCGAACGACCCGGCGACGGCACTCGGTCGTCCGTCGCGCGCACGAGAACGGGCCCCAATCCGGGGGGCGCCGACCGGCGTCGCGCGCTCGAGACCGCACCGAGGGCCATCGAAAGTCCGTGAGGCAGCCGCGCCTCGCGGCTGCCTCACAGACTTTCACTGCATCGGCAGCGTCAGCTCGACCTTCTCCCGGCCGCGCAGCACCGTGACGGGGACCTTCTCGCCGGGCTTCTTCGCGTTGACGAGCCACGTGAGCCACTCGGTCTCGGACTTCACGTCGCTGCGCCCGTTGACCGCGACGACGACGTCCCCCTGCTTGAAGCCGGCGTTCTTCGCCGCCGCGTGCTCGCCGTGCTGGCCGACGTGCTTCGCGCGCAGCGCCATCGCGCCGGCTTCGATGCCGAGCTTCGTGCGTTCCTCGGCCGGGACGGACTCGAGCAGCATGCCGCCGGTCGTCATCCGCCGCAGGTCCCACGACGAGACCCGCCAGCCGATGTCGTCGCGGCGCCGCCATCCGGGCGTCAGCGTCAGCTTCAGCGCGACGGGCTTCCCCTCGCGTGTCACGACGGTCTCGATCGCCGCCTCATCGCCTGCGCCTTGGAGGACCCACTGGACGTCCGCGATCGAGAGGATCGGCTGGCCCGCGAGCGACGCGAAGTCGTCGCCTGCGCGGAGGCCGTCCTTCTCGGCGGAGGATCCGGGCGCGACCGCCGAAACGCGGGCCTTCTGCTTCGGGTCCATCGCGAGCCCGAGAGCCTTCGGGTGGGGATACGCGAAGAGCAGCGAATCGGGAATCGCCTTGCCCTTCGACCGGTGTTCGAGCCGCCGCGCCTCGCCGACCATGTGGCAGTGCATGCAGCTCTGCACGACTCTGCCCTCCCAGTCGAGGGACGACTTGTACTTGCCCTTGAGCGACGGGTACTCCTCGGGCACCGCGAATGTCAGCTTGGCGCCGCGCTTGTCCGCGAGCGCGTCCTTGTTCGCGGGATATCCGGCGTGCAGGGCGAGCGCGCCTTCGAGAGCCGCCGAGAACCCCTCGAGCGACACGTCGTCCTCCGACTTCGTCTGGTGCGAGCGCGTGCCGTAGCGCCCGTAGATCGTCATGTCGGCGTTCAGCATGAACGCCGCCCAGGACTGGTCGTAGTCGAACTGGAAGATCGAGAGGTCCATGCCGTTTGCGTGGGGGATTCGCACGCAGACGAACCGGTCGAGGAGCTTCGCGACGATCGGGTCGCGCGTCACCACGTCCTCGTCGATCTGCGAGCACGCTTCGCACGGGATGCACCGGAAGACGACGAGCAGCGGCTTGCCCGACTTCTTCGCCTCGAGGACGCCGCGCGGAAGGTCGGCGTAGATCCACGAGTCCATCGCCGCGACGCGCTCCTTGTCGCCGCGGACCTTCGTCTCGCGGTCCTGCTTCTTCTCCTGGGCGAGGACCACGCCGGAGGCGA
>JANNHP010000311.1:0-24309 GCA_031404455.1 Planctomycetia bacterium
GCAGATCAGCGGTGCGCTCGTATCCACCGCGGGCGACGCATGCGTCGCCCCTACAGGTGAGATGCCTCGCTTTGAATTGCGGTTGATCGACCTCACTCGCGCGGGCCGCGCCCCCTTCCCGAAGGAACGATGGTTCGTCAAGGACGCTGCCGCCCTCTGGCACGGACTCCCAAAGCCGCCCGTCACGCGGACCGACGCCGTCCGCTGGCTGCGCGAGTACTTCCGGATCGACCGTCTCGACGCGCGGGCGAAACGCTTCGCGCGGCGCGTCGCGGCGAAGGAACGGCGCATCGCCGCGCGTCAGGCGCGCAAGGCGAAGCGATGAAGGTCGGCGTCGTGATCGACCGCTTCGACCCGGCGAAGGGCGGCGCGGAGCGCGCGCTCGCCGATCTCGTCCGCGCGGCGATCGCGGCGGGCCACGCCGTCGCCGTCTACGCGATGTCGGCCGCGGACGGCGCGCCCGGACGGTTCCATCGCGTGACGGTGCCGCCTTCGCCGCGCGGCATGCGCGACGCCGCGTTCGCGAAGCGCGCGGTCGCCGCGGCCCGGAAGGACGCCTGCGACGTCGTCCTCGGGGTCCGCCACGTCACCGGCGTCGACGTTTACTGGCCGCACGGCGGCGTCCATGCGGAGACGCTCGCGGCGGTCGAGCGATCGAAGGGGCGAGCCCTCGGCGCCGTCTCGCGCGCGCTTCACGGCTTCTCTCCGAAGCAACGCGCGCTCCTCGCGCTGGAGCGCCGCTTCTTCGAGAGTCCTGGCCGCGCGCGGATCTGGTGCGTCTCGGACCTCGTGCGCCGCGAGATCCTCGCGCGATGGCCGGACTGCGCGCCGCTCGTCGAGGTCCACCGCAACGGCGTGGACTTGGACGCGTTCCACCCCGGCCTTCGCGACGAACACCGCGCGCGGATTCGGCGCGAGTTGAAGATCCCGGACGAGCCACCCGTCCTCCTCTTCCTCGGCGGCGCGTGGCGGCTGAAGGGCTGGCCGGTGCTGCTCGACGCGCTGAAGCGTCTGCGCGGCGAGAAGTGGGTGTGCGTCGCCGCGGGCGTCCGCCACGAGCCCGCCGCGCGGTCCGCGGCACGCGCCGGGCTCGGCGATCGCGTCCGCGTGCTGCCGCGGCACGACGCGCGCTCGCTCTACGGCGCGGCCGACGTCTTCGTCCAGCCGACGTGGCGGGACCCGTGCTCGCTCGCGACGCTGGAGGCGCTCGCGTGCGGTGTGCCGGTCGTGACGACGTACGCGAACGGTGCCGCCGAAGCGGGCGCGGCGGTCAGCGTCGTCGCGGCGGGGGATGCGTCCGCGATCGCGGCGGCGGTCTCGGAGCGTCTCTCGGAACTTCGCGACGCGAAGACCGCTGCGTCGGTGCGCCGCGCGGCGCGCGAGTCGGCGCCGTCGTCTCGGGAGTGGCTGCGTTCGCTGCTGGACGCGCTCGGGCGGGCTACTTCTTCGGCGCGGGGGCCGTGCCGGTGATGACCGTCCCCTCGATGCACTTCCAGAGCATCTCCTTCTCTGCGGGCTCCGCCCCGAGCCGGATGATCGCGTCGATGTAGATGATGTTCTTGTCGACCTTCGCGAGGTAGTAGCGGCGCTCCACCGAGCCCCAGGACTTCTTCACGCCGTCGCCGTCGCCGAGGCCGCGCACCACGGTCCAATCGGTCTTGCCGATCTTCTTCTCCTCGACCGTGGGCGGCTTCGCCTCATCCATGACGAGCTGCTTCTTGAACGTGTCGTTGATGACCCAGTCCACGAAGGCCTTGATGTCTTTCGGGCTGCTCTTCGCCGGGTTGTGGATGGTGAAGTAGACCTTCCCCATGAGGTATGCCGGGTCGTCCGGCTTCGTGTACGACAGCGCCACCCTCGGCCCCGGGTAGTCCGCCTTGCTGAACTTCCACGAGTCGCCGTCGGGCTTCTTGATGGAGAACCCGTAGGCCTCGTCCTTGTACTCGCTGAGGCTCGACGGGTCGCCCTGCGCCGCCTCGGCAGGCGCAGGCGCGTCGGGGTCGGGGAACGTGAACGTCTTCGAGTTCGTCGTCCAGTACGCGCGCCACGTCACGGCGTCGGCGATCTCCTGACCGGTGAGGTCGAACAGCGTGGCGAGGATCTGCGTCTTCGCCTTGCCCTCGATCTCGTAGGTCTCGGTGCTCTTGCCCTTGCCGCCTCCGCCGCCGCCCTGCCCGCCGGCGCGCGAGTCCGTCGCCTCGAGCCACTTCAAGAGCTGCTCCACGACCGGCTTCTCGGGGACCGTTCCGTAGGCCGCGATCGCCAGCGTGGCGTAGTCGGCGTTCGTCGAGATGAACTTCTTCACGACGTCCTCGAGCGCCTTCAGCGCGGTCTTGCTCCGGTACGCGGCGACAGACGCCAGCACGCCCTTGTAGACCTCGGGCCGGCCGTCCTTCTCGTCGCGCAGGTCCTTGTCGTCGAGCTTCGTGATGAGCCACTTCAGGAGCTCGGGGTCCTTCCGGTTCGCGATCATCCGCATCGCCTGGACCGCGATCTTGTCCTTCTTCGAGCTCTTGAGGTCCTTGATCGCCGCGAGGACCTTCGGGTCGCCCGAGTCCTTCAGCTCCTGCATCTTCGCGATGCACTTGCCTTCCTCGCCGGCCTTCTCGAAGTTCTTCATCGCAGTGATCTGGTCGTCGATGGCGTCGGCGCGCGTCTCCGGCGCGACGGCGAGGGACGCGGCGAACACGGAGAGGCCGAGGGCCAGAGTGCGGGCGAGGCGGCGGAACGTCGTGCTCATGGTGATGGGGCTCCTTCGGGAGGGCTTCCTGGGCTTGTCGGCCCGCAACGAGCATACCAAGCCCCCTCGCGCCGACAGTACGATCGCATCCCTTGCGTCTACGCTCGATCCTGCCTCGCGGACTTCGGTCACGCCTCGACCTGCACAGGACGGCGGTGTCCCGATTCGTGGACCGCGCGGCCGCGGGCGTTCCCGCCGGGGAACGCGTCCTCGACGCCGGGGCGGGCGAGGGACCGTATCGCGCGCGGCTCGGTCACTGCCGGTACGTGGCTCTCGACGACCGCCGCGGCGACCGCAAGTGGGACTATCGCGGACTCGATCTCGTGGGCGATCTCCTCCGCATGCCCGTGAAGGACGGCTCGGTCGGCGCCGTGCTCTGCACCGAGACGCTGGAGCACCTCACCGACCCGGAACTCTTCCTGAAGGAGACGGCGCGCGTGCTCCGTTCCGGCGGGCGCCTCTACATGACGGCGCCGCTGCAGTTCCGCGAGCACCAGGAACCGCACGACTACTTCCGCTACACGCGCCACGGGATTGCGCTCCTCCTCGGGCGCGCGGGTCTCCGCGCCGAGTCGATCGAGCCCGAGGGCGGGTACTTCGCGTTCCTCGGCGACAAGATCCAGCCCGCGCACCGGCACCTCTTCCGGAAGGACCGCGCGCTCGTGTGGAAGATCGTGTTCCTCGTCCTGCAGCCGTTCTCGATGCTCTTCTTCACGGTGCTCGCGCCGGCGCTCTGCATCCTCCTCGACCCGCTCGACCGCGAGCGCCGTCACACGACGGGGTTCCTCGTCACCGCGGTGAAGCCGTGAAGCTCGTGGTGCTCTGCGACGACGCGCACGGCCCGGTCGTGCGGCACCGATTCCGTGCCGCCGAGACGGCGCTGACGGCGGCGGGGTTCGACGACGTCCGTTACGCGGAGATCCCGAAGCGACTCGTCGCGCGCCTCGCGCTCTTCCGGACGCTGCGCGACGCGGACGTGGTCGTGCTCTCGCGGAAGCTGTTCACCTGGGCCGAATTCCGCGCGGCGCGGAATTCGGTTGAAAGGCTCATCTACGACATCGACGACGCGGTCATGTTCCGAGACCCGTTCCGCGGCGAGCCGGTGTCGCACGTGCGGCGTCGGCGGTTCCGGCACACCGTGAGGACCGCGGACCTCGTCACAGCGGGCAACCCGTACCTGCTCGAACTCGCCGCCGAGGACGCGCCGGACACGCGCCGCGCCCTCGCGCCGACGCCGGTGGACACCGACCGCTTCTCGCCCGGATCCGCGAAGCACGCAGGCTTCCGCGTCGGGTGGATCGGATCTCGCTCGACGCGCGGGTATCTGTCGCTCGTCGGCGATGCACTTCGGCGGGTCTGCGAATCGCGCCCCGGCACCGTGATCGCCGTGATGGCCGACGCGGCGCCGTCGCAACTCGCCGGACTTCCCGTCGAGTTCACGCCTTGGAGCGAGGCGGGCGAGGTGGCGTTCCTTCAGTCCCTCGACGCGGGTCTCATGCCGCTCTCCGACGATCCCTTCAGCCGCGGGAAGTGCGGCTTCAAGCTGCTCCAGTACATGGCGTGCGGCGTTCCCGCCGTCGCGAGCCCGGTCGGCGTGAACGTCGAGATCTGCGACGACGGACGGACGGGGCACCTCGCCGCGACTCCTTCCGACTGGGAGTCCGCGCTCGTGCGGATCGCGGAGTCTCCGGCGACTGCTCGGGAGATGGCCGGCCTCGCGCGGACCCGCATCGAGGAGCGCTGGTCGGCGCGTGTCCTCGGCCCGGCGTTCGCCGCGGCGATCGCGGAGTGCGCGCGGACGTGACGGCGACGATCGCGATCGTCGTCGTGTCGTTCGAGACGCGCGAGGCGACGCTGCGCTGCGTGGCGAGCGCGCTCGAGCACGGCGCGGTTCCGGGTCACGCGGCCGTGGTCGTCGTCGTGGACAACGCCTCGCGCGACGGCACCGCGGATGCGGTCCGCGCCCGTTTCGGCAATGGCGTCGTCGTCGTCGCCAACCAGCGCAACCTCGGGTTCGGCGCGGCCGCGAACCTCGGCGCGGCGCGCGTGCCGGAGGCCGCGTGGATCCTCGTGCTCAACGCCGACACCGAGCTGACGCCGGGAGCACTCTCGAGTCTCGTCGCGGAGGGCGAGGCGCATCGCGACGCCGCGATCCTCGGGCCGACGATCGTCGGAGACGACGGACGCCCGCAACTCTCCGTGCGCGGCCACCCGACGCGACTCGCTCTCCTCCATCAGCACACCGCACTTCGCTTCCTGCGCATCGGAGCCCGTGCCTATTCCGTCTATCGAACTCCGCCGTCGTCGGAGGAGTTCGTGGTGATGGGCGCCGCGATGCTCGTCCGCGGCCGCGACTTTCTCGAACTCGGCGGCTTCGATCCGAGGTACTTCCTCTACTTCGAGGACGCCGACCTCTGCCGGCGCGCGGCCCTGGCGGGCCGCGGCGTCCGGTTCGTCCCGGCGGCGACCGTTCGGCACGCGGGGGGATCGAGCGCCGACCACGACCGCGAGCGGGCGCTGACGTGGTACTTCGTCAGCCTCCTCACCTACGTCGAACGCTGCCACGGACGGAGCGCTGGGACCGCGTTCCGCCTGGCATTCAAGCCGCTGCTCGTTCTGAAGCTCGCGACCGACGCGGTGCGCGACGCACTCGGAGCCGCCGTCGGGCGCAAGGGCAAAGCCGAGGAACTGCGCGTCGCCGGGCGGTTCGTCGTCCGCGGGCTGTGGACGGTGCTGCGCGCCTGACGCGTCCGTTCAGCCGTCGGCGCCGACGTTCGTTCGGTCGCCGGCCGTTGAAGGTGCGGAGATGACGAGGACGACCACTTCCTTGTCCGACGCGTTCGCGAACCGGTGGACGACGCCCGGCGGCACGTGGACGCCCTGACCTGCGCCGAACGTCACCGACGAGCCGTCGAACTCGAGCTTGGCCGTTCCGGAGAGGACGAAGAAGAACTGCCGCGCGCGCCCGTGGAAGTGCCGGACCTCGCCCGCCCCGGCCGGAACACGCTCCTCGATGACGCTGAGGTCCGGGAGCGAGAGCAGTCGCCACCCGTCGCACACGCCGCCCCAGGCGTAGTGCTCGGCCGTCGATGGCGAGATGGCTTCGGCTCGGTGCGTCACAGCGCCGCCGCCATCCGCCGCACGCCCTCGCGGATCTCGCCGTCGCGCAGTGCCGCGAAGTGGAGCCGCACGTTCGGGATCGCGCGACCGTCCCGAGTGAACGCCCTGCCCGTCCGCAGCACCACGCCCTTCTCCCGCACGCGGCGGGCCCACGCCTCGACGTCGACCTCCGCCGCGACATCCGCCCACAGCGCCATCCCCCCCGACGGGACGCGGAAGGAGAGCACGCCCGGGAGATGCCGCTCGAGCGCGCCGGTCAGGACGTCGCGCCGCTGCCGGTAGAGGCGCTGCATTCGGTACAGATGGCGGCGGACGGCGCCGTCCTCCATCAGCGAGGCGACCGCCGACTCCGTCACGAAGTCGCCCTGACGGTCGATCTGCGCACGCCGCTCGGCGATGCAGGCGATCAGCGCGCGAGGCGCCACCACGTATCCCAGCCGGATCGCCGGCGCGAGCGTCTTGGACATCGTGCCGAGGTACACGACCACCCCGTCGCGATCGGCGCTCGCCATGGGCAGGATGGGCCGCCCTTCGTAGTGCATCTCGTGGTCGTAGTCGTCCTCGACGACCGCGAAGCGGTGACGCCTCGCAGCGTCGAGGAGCCGGATGCGGCGCTCGGGCGAGAGCGTGACGGTCGTCGGATACTGGTGGTGGTGCGGAGTCACGTAGACGGCGCGGAGGCTGCGTGTTCGCAGGTGGGCTTCGATCGCGCCGACGTCCACGCCCTCGTCGTCGACCGGGATGCTCACGAGGCGGGCGCCGGCGTTCTCGAACGCCTTCCACGCCGGTGCGTAGCCGAGCGACTCCACCGCGACGAGGTCGCCGGGACGGACGAGCGCCTGCGCGACGAGCGTGAGGCCCATCTGGCTCCCGCGGACGACGATCAGGTCGTCCGCGGTGACCGCGAGCCCGCGACGGTCCGAGAGGAGCGCCGCCAGCGCCTCGCGGAGCCGCAGGTGCCCTCTCGGATCTCCGTAGCTGAGCAGTCGCGCGCCGCCGAGGCGGAGCTGACGGCGAAGCGCCCGCGCGTACTCGGCCACGGGGAACTCGCGCAGATCGGGCGACGAGCCGGCGAAGTCCAGCGTGCCGGACGGCGGCGCGACGTGCCGCCGCGGGTCGTTCGGCGCTTCGTCGAACGCGAACGCCGGGCGCTCGGGAACTCCCGCGCGGACGCGCAGAGCTCCCGTCTCGCGGCGGTGCGCCGGGTCGGGGAGCGAGGTCGTGACGAACACGCCGCGCGCCGGGCGCGCCACGACCCAGCCCTGCGTCCGGAGCTCGCGGTAGGCCGCGGTGACGGTGTCGCGATCGATCCCGAGCGTCTTCGCGAGCGAACGCGCCCCCGGGAGCTTCGCGCCGCGGCGGAGCCGGCCGCGCCGGACGTCGTGGGACACCGCCTCGGCGATCCGCACGAAGAGCGGCGTGCGGGCGCGCCGGTCGTCGATGGCGATCGTCGGTGCCCACTGCGCCACTGGAGGTCTCCATTTGTGTGATCTGGAGGGTTGAGCCCCTCCGGAGGGCGATACCTTGCCGCGATGACCAGCCCGAAAGCAAGCAGCGACCGTGCTCCGACCGCGCGGACGGCCGTCCGCCGTCACCCCGAACGCGCGCACTACGACCGCGCGACCGTCGACGCGATCGTGCGCGAGGGGCTCATCTGCCACGTCGCGTTCGTGGCGGGCGGCGCGCCGTTCGCCATCCCCACGATCTACGCGCCGCACGACGGCGGGATCGTGCTCCACGGCGCCGCGGACGGCCGGTTGTTCCGGACGCTCGCGTCGGGCGCCCAGGCGTGCATCTGCGTCACGCTCCTCGACGGCCTCGTGCTCGCGCGCTCGGCGACGCACCACTCGATGAACTTCCGGTCGGTGGTGCTGTTCGGCGCGGGCGTCGCCCTGTCCGGACGGCCCGAGAAGCGCGCCGCGCTCGCGGCGCTCGTGGAGCACGTGGTGCCGGGCCGCACCGGCTTCGTGCGCGCGCCGAGCGATGCGGAGTTCGACCGCACCGGCGTCGTGTGGTTTCCCGTCGACGAGGCGTCGGCGAAGGTCCGCAGCGGGCCGCCCGTGGACGCCGCGGCCGACCGCGATCTGCGCGAGTGGTCGGGGACTCTGCCGCTCCGCGCCGTCGCAGGTCCGCCGGAGAGCGATCCCGGGAACCCGTTCGCGCTCGACGTCCCCGCGCACGTCGCGAACTGGTCGCGCGGCGGGACGCATGGCTGACCGCGAGGAGAACAGCGTCATGGAGCGATCGTTCCGCGTGCGCAGCGCGGGAGACGACGACGCCGGCACGCTGGCGCGGCACCGGGTCGGGATGCTGATCTCGATCGGGACGCTCTCCACCGACGACGCGCGCATCGCGCGGATCGAGTCCGCGGCGCTTCGTCACATCGAAGCGGAGATGGCCCGCGGAGCGTGGCTCGCGTGGATCGCCGAGGAGCGCGGCGCCGTGCTGGGATCGGGCTCGGCGATCCTGCGCCGGCTCCCGCCGGGGCCCGACTGCCCGGACGGCGGCGAGGAGGCGTACTTCATCAACTTCTACACCGAGCCCTCCGCCCGGCGCCGCGGCGTCGCGACCGCCGTCATGCGAACTGCGCTCCACTGGTGCCGAGGCCGCGGCGTGGTGCGGGCGTCGCTCCGCGCGTCCGTGGCCGGCCGTCCCGTCTACGCGGCGCTCGGGTTCGTGCCGAGTCCCGACACGATGGACTGGCGGGCGTCGTGGCCGGCGGGCCCGGACTGGGCGCCGCGTTGAGCCCGCCCGCGCGATCCGCTCCTTCTCGCGGGCGCAGCGGTGCGCTAGAGAGGGGGCCTGATGGAAGCGTTCGACAACATCCTCGTCCGCATGCCGAACTGGCTCGGCGACGTCGTCATGGCGACGCCGCTCGTCCGCACGCTCAGGCAGAGTCAGCCGCGCGCGCGCCTCTCGCTGCTCGTGCTGCCGAGCGGCGCGCAGGTGCTGGAGGGCCTCGGCGGGATCGACGAGATCATCGTCTACCGCAGGAAGGACGAGCACGCCGGACTCGCAGGCATGTGGCGCCTCGCGAAGGACCTCAGGCGGCGGAAGTTCGACCTCGCGATCTCGTGCCCGAACTCGTTCAGCCAGGCGCTGCTGCTGCGCATGGCCGGCATCCCGCGGCGCATGGGCTGGGCCTACGGCGGACGCGGGTTCCTGCTCACCGACAAACTCGTTCCCGAGATGCGCGGACACCGCCGCGTGCCGCGCCCGATGCCGCAGTACTATCTCGACTTCGCCCGGCAACTCGGCTGCGAGGTGCTCTCGGCGCACGCGCGGCTCGCGACGACGCCCGCGGGAGACGCCGAAGCGTCGAAGTTCCTCTTCGAGCGCGGCGTCGTCCACGGGACGCCTCTCGTCGGCTTCAACATCGGCGCGGCGTTCGGGCCGAGCAAGCTGTGGACGGCGCGCGGGTTCGCGGGCGTCGCTGAGGGACTCCGGCAGTCGCGCGGCCTGCGCGCGATCGTGCTCTGCGGCCCCGGCGAGGAGGCGCTCGCGCGCGAGGTCGAGGATGCGATCTCGATGACCGTGGGCGGCGGCGACGTCGTCCGCACGAGCGACCGCGTGCTCACCATCAACGGCCTGAAGTCGCTGGTGCGGCGCCTCGCGCTGCTCGTCACGACCGACACCGGCCCGCGGCACTTCGCGGTGGCGTTCGACGTCCCTTACGTGTGCGTGATGGGCTCGACCGATCCGCAGATGACCGACCAGCCCGAGGCGCGCGGCGAGATCGTGCGCCGCGAACCGCTGCTCGACTGCATGCCGTGCCACGAGAAGGTCTGCCCGCTCGTGCACCACAAGTGCCTCGAGGACGTGACGTCCTCGCAGGTGCTCGCTGCCGCGTCGCGCGTGCTGATGCCGCGACCGCAGGCGAAGTGATGCGGGCGCTCGTGCTCACCGACGACGGGCTCCGACTCGACGCCGCCTACCCCGACCCGAAGCCGCGGAAGAACGAGGCGATCGTCCGCGTGACGCTCGCGGGGATCTGCGGGACGGACCTCGAGATACTGCGCGGCTACAAGGGCTTCCGCGGCGTGCCGGGGCACGAGTTCGTCGGCGTGGTGGAGTGGTGCGGGCGGAGGCCGGAACTCGTCGGACGCCGCGTGGTCGGCGAGATCAACGTGGGATGCGGGCTGTGCAAGAGTTGTCGCCGTGCCGGCAGGAACCACTGCGAGCGCCGCGAGGTGCTGGGGCTCGTGAAGCGCGATGGCGCCTTCGCGGAGCGCCTCTCCTTGCCGGGGAGGAACCTTCGCCTGCTCGGCAGCAGCCCGCCCGACGAGTCGGCAGTCTTCGTCGAACCGCTGGCCGCGGCGCGACGCATCTTCAGCCAGGTGAAGGTGACGGAGACGACCCAAGTGGCCGTCATCGGACCCGGTCGGCTCGGAAGACTCGTCGCACTCGTCATGAGAACGCGCACGCCGCTCGTGACGCTCGTCGGGCGCAACGATCCGTCGCCGCCCGCCGCAGACGTCGTCGTCGACTGCACCGGCTCGCCCGATGGCTTCGCGCGCGCGGTCGAGATCGTCCGGCCTTGCGGGACGATCGTCGTCAAGTCGACCTGCGCGGGCGACTCGGTGATTCCCGCGGCGCTGCTCACGTCCGTCGTCGTGAACGAGGTCACCGTGGTCGGGTCGCGTTGCGGTGATCGCGACGACTTCGAGACGGCGCCAGCCTGGCTCGTGGCGGGAACGATCGACGTCTCCCCGTTCGTCGAAGCCACCTACCCGCTCGCCGACTTCGAGCGCGCGTTCGAGCACGCCGCGCGGCCGGGGGCGCTGAAGATCCTGCTCGATCTGCGCTGACCCATGCGACGCGGCACGACCTGGATCCTGATGACGCTGCACGTCGTGTTCGCGGCGGTGAACTACGTGCTCGCGAAGGGCGCGACGGCGAACTTCCCGTCGATCGGCGCGCTGACGCTCGCGCGCGCCGTCGCGTCGGCGGTGCTGCTGCTCGCGTTGACGGGATGGGTGATCCCGCGTCCGCGGTTCACGCCGGGCGAGTGGCTGCGCGTCGCGGCGCTCGGCTTCCTGCTCGTCCCTCTCAACCAGTACCTCTTCCTCCTCGGCCTGCGCGACACCGCACCCGGCCACGCGGCGCTGCTCTATGCGATGACGCCGCTCGGCGTCCTCTTGCTCCAGTCGGCGCTCGCGCGACGCATGCCGGCCGGAGTGAAGGCTCTCGGCGTCGTCATCGCGTTCGCAGGTGTGCTCGTGGTGATGCGGCCGTGGGACCACAGCGATCCGCGGTTCCGCGAGATCCGTACGGGCGACATGTGGATCGCGATCGGCGCGGTCGTCTGGGTCGTCGCGACGGTGTTCACGGTCCCGCTCGTCCGCGCGCACGACTCGCGCACGGTCACCGCGTGGAGCCTCATCCTCGGCGCGGCCCTCCTCGCGCCCTTCACCACGGCGGATCTCGTCGCCACCGACTTCGCGGCACTGCCTGCGGAGGCGTGGGTCGGACTCGCGTCGCTCGTCATCCTCGCGAGTTGCGTGATGATGCTGATGTGGAACGTGCTGCTGCGGCATCTCCACCCGGTCGAGGTCTCCGTCTGCACGAACGCGCAACCCGTCGCGACGGCGGCGCTCACGGCGTCGCTGCACGCGTTCGGGCGTCCCGTCCCGGACGCCGACATCGGACTCACGTTCTGGGCGGGCACCGCGCTCGTCATCGCGGGCGTCGTCACGGCGCAGCGGCCCGAGCCGCCCGCTCCCGAGCCGCCTGCGTGAGTCCGTCCCGATCGCGGGCCGCCCCCGTAGCATCTTGCCGGAAGCGCGACGGACAGCTTCCACGGCGCGGCGGCCCGGAGACCGGGCGGCCCATCTCACTGGAGGACACGATGAAGCGGGGAATGTTGCTGTGCGGCGCCTTGGTGATCGCTGGGGCCTCGTTCGCGCTCGGCGCGGAGACGAGGAAGTCGCTCGTGTCGGCGTACGACTCGCTGGCCGACACGATCCTCGGCGCGAAGAAGACCGAACACCACCTGGTGAAGTCGATCCTCGAGATCCACTACAACGCGGCGAACCGCCTCTTCGAGGACAAGAAGTTCGACGAGTGCGCGGCCGAGATGGCGCTCTTCGCGAACGAGGGCGACAACGCCGTCGGCGGCATCCGGAAGCGCCTCATCGAGGGCGGCCACCACCACAACGCCGAGGGCGAGGCGAAGGGCGTCTACGACGAGGGCTTCGTGATCGTGACGAAGGCCGCGAAGAAGAAGGCGCTCGCCGCGTCGGCAGCACTCCAGGCCGCGAAGGACGAGGGCGGCGGACGCAAGGCCGCGTGGGCGGACTTCGAGGCCGCTGCGGCTCCTCTCCTCGCCGGCAAGTGAACGTTCGTTTCTGCACCGTCGCGGCGCTCGCGTTCTGCGCGGGCGCCTGCGACGCGAACGTCCCGGCGCCGCCCCCGGTCCGGCCCGGGGCGGCGCCCGCGCCGGCGAAGGCGCCCGGGCCGCGGTTCGTCTTCACCGACGTCACCGCGGCCTCGGGCGTCACCACGGTCGCGTGGTGCGGACGCCCCGAGAAGCCGCACCTCCTCGAGTCCGGCGGCAACGGACTCGCCCTCTTCGACTACGACACCGACGGCGACCTCGACCTCTACGTGGTCAGCGGGTGGCGCCTCGCCGGCGAGGAGATCGCCGAGCGCGCGAAGAACGCGCTCTGGCGCAACCGCGGCGACGGCACGTTCGAGGACGTCACCGCCGAGGCCGGAGTCGGCGGCGAGGCGTGGGGCACGGGCATGGCGGTCGGCGACTACGACGGCGACGGTCGCCCCGACCTCTTCGTCACCAACTTCGGCAAGGACGCGCTCTGGCACAACGACGGCGGCGGCCGGTTCTCGAAGGTCGAGGACGGCCCGGGCATCGACGGATGGTCCGCGGGCGCCTGCTTCTTCGACGCCGACGGCGACGGCGACGACGACCTGTTCATCGCGGCGTACGTGGACTGCACTCTCGACGACGTGCTCCACGCGAAGCCGACGCTCGACTGGAAGGGCGCGAAGGTCATGCCCGGCCCGTTCGGCCTCAAGGGCAAGAAGGACGAGTTCTTCCGCAACGACGGCGGGAAGTTCACGAAGGCGACCGAGGAGGCGGGGCTCACCGACGTCGGCGAGTACTACGGCTTCGGCGTCGCGGCGTTCGACCTCGACGAGAACGGCTCGCTCGACCTCTACGTCGCGAACGACTCGAACCCGAGCTACGTCTACAAGAACGACGGTCGCGGGAAGTTCACTGAGACCGGCCTCTGGTGCGGCGCGGGCCTGCAGGGCGGCGGCGCGGCGCAGGCAGGGATGGGCGTCGCCGTCGCCGACTACGACTCCGACGGGCGCCCCGACATCCTGCTCACGACGTTCGCGGACGACTCGGCGACGCTCTTCCGGAACCTCGGCCGCGGCCTCTTCCGCGACGTAGCGATCGAGACGGGCGTGCGCGAGCCCTCATTCGCGCCGCTGAAGTGGGGCGTCGTCTTCTCCGACTTCGACCTCGACGGCGACGAGGACCTGTTCATCGCCAACGGCCACATCTACCCGCAGGCCGACACGGCGCCGGAGAGCAGGACGAAGTTCGCGCAGAGGAACCTCCTGCTCGAGAACGCGGACGGACGGTTCAGCGACGCCACCTCGGGAGCCGGGCCCGGTCTCGCGGTCGCGAAGTCGAGCCGGGGCCTGGCGATGGGGGATCTCGACGGCGACGGCGACGTCGACCTCGTCGTGTCCAACATCGACTCGACGCCGACGGTGCTCCGCAACGACTCGCCGCGCGGCGGCCGGCACTGGCTCACCGTCGACGCCCCGGGCGCGCTGCGCGTCGCGGTCGAGGCGGGCGGACGGAAGATCACGCGGTTCTTCGTCGCGGGCGGGTCGTTCTGCTCCGCGAGCGAACCGCGGTTCCACTTCGGGCTCGGCGCCGCGGCGAAGGCCGATCGCGTCGTCGTGACGTGGCAGCGCGGCGGCGAGACGGTGCTGACGGACGTCGCCGCCGACCGGATCGTGCGCGCCGAGAAGCGGTAAAAAAGTAGCCGACCCGTTCTGACCGCTATCGGCAGCTAGCATTCGGCCGTGCGCCGCGCATCGACGAACGTCCTGCTCGCAGCGCTCGCGGCTGCGGTGGTCGCAGCGCTCCTCCTCGCGCGGTCGTGCGCGACCGGTCCCGAGCGATCGCCGGACGGGCTTCCGGACGAGGCGCCGGCGTCGATTCCGGACGAAGCGCGACGTCCAGCACGGGCTGCGCGTCCCCGCAGCGCTGTCCCCGCGGATGTCCCTGCGAACGGACCGGTCCCCGGCACCGCGACCGCGCCGCCGTCCAAGTCCGAAGTCCCGGCCGACGACGCGAAGCCGAAGCTCCGCATCCGGGGCCGCGTGCTCGACGAGTTCGGCGCCGGCGTCGGCGGTGCGGAGATCGAGGTCCGCGCGTGGTCCGGGAACGAGGCGGACCCGCAGTGGTTCGAGGTCGAGGACGTCGCCGGTGCCGACGGTGCATTCGACCTGACGATCGACCGCGAACGCGCGACTCGAGGCTTCGGGATCGGCACGACAGCGAAGGGGCACGTGGAAGGCCGGCGGGTGGTGAAGCTCGATGCGTACGACGAGACCCGCGGCATCGACGTCGTCGTGGAACCGGCTCGCGCGATCTCCGGGCGTGTGCTCGACGGCGACGCGAAGCCGATCCCGGGCACGACCGTGCAACTCTGGTACGGCTCGGAGACGACGTGGCCGACCACGGTCGACGCGGACGGCCGCTTCCGCACTCCGCCGCACGGGCCGCGGCGCGCCTTCGAGCTCTGGGTCGAGGCGCCGGGGTACCCGGCCCGCAGCGTTCCCCTCGCCGCGACGACGAGCGACGTGACGGACGTCGGGGACATCGTCTTCCGCCGCGGCGGTCGCATCGCGGGAGTCGTGGTCGATGCGCGCGGGAAGCCCGTCCAGGATCTCTGGCTCGAAGTCGCCCAGGTCCGCGATGAGAAGAACCCCGCGCCGCGGTGCCGCACGGACACCAACGGGCGCTTCGAGTTCACGGACCTCGCAGGCGACACGATCACGATCCACGTGAGCGTTCCCGATGGCGAGGGCGGTCCGGCGGGAGCGAGACGGACGTACCGCGGCGGCGCGAGCGAGATCCGCGCCGGGAGAGCCGACGTGCACCTCGTCGTGACGACGGAGTGCCGCGTGAAACTCGTCTTCATCGACGCCGACACCCGCAAGCCGGTGGACGTGCGCAAGGCGGAGTACGGCCTCCGCTACGAGGGCGGTCCGGAGCCCGAGCGGCTCGGACAGGGCGCGTCCTCGTCGCCGCTGCTCTCGACGTTTCTCTCCGCGGAGTCGGGGCGCCGCTACGACCTCACCGTCCGGTCGGCCGGTTTCGAGGACGCGCACGTGAACGGCATCGACGTCGGAGACGCCGCCGAGGTCGCGATCGACGTGCCGATGCGCCGCGTGCGCTGACTCGCGGATACCCGGCAGCGCTGAGGCCGCGCGCGGACGCGGGTCACACCGCGCCGGGCGCCGATGGCGTAGAGTCCGCGCGTGACCTCCGCGCCGACCCTCACGATCCGCCACGCCGCGTGCCGCGCGATCTTCGTCTTCGACGTCGGCCGCGAGGTCGACTTCGCCGCCTGCCTGCGCCTCGTGCCGGACCTCGTCCGCGCTCGGCCGCCCGCGGAGCGCAGCGCGCCGACGTCGATGCGAGTGGCGACGCCGGCGCTCCGGCTCCTCATGGCCGTGCCGGAACTCGCGATCGCGGGACGGCGCGTGGAGTCGTCCGCGCAGGTCTCGGTCTACGACTTCGGGGCCGTCGCCGTCACGCTGACGATTCCTGCGGGCACGTCGCTCGAGGAACTCGGCGAGCTCGCATGCGACCTCGCCGCGACGACCGACCTGGCGGCGGCGGCCCGGTCGATCCTCGACTCGCTCGTCGAGCGCATCAAGCCGTCGATCAAGGCGCTCGAGGTGGCGGCGCTCGTCGAGGACTACGCGGTGTTCGAGGTCACCGATTTCGAGTCGCCGGTCGCGCTCGACGCGATGGCGCGCGAGTTCGGAGGGAGCTTCGCCCGGATCCTGCGCGCCGAGCGGGTGACCCTCTCCGCGCAGGAGGTCGAGCACGCCACGTCGACGACGGTCACCCGCACGCCCGGCGACGTCGTGTTCATCGACTGGAACGCGGCGCTCGCGTTCCACGCCCACCCCGACGAGGTGCGGGAGGTGCTGGAGCTCGCGAACGTGCAGCTTCTCGAGATGCGCTTCCTCGACAGTCGTCTCGCTGAATCGCTGCACCAGTCCTACGACGTCGTCTCCGGGTCGGCGCTCTGGCGCCCCGTCTTCCTTCCCAGCGCGATGCGCATCGCCGTGCGGCGGATCGCGCAGGGGCAGGTGGACTCGGTGCTCTTGTTCGAGCGGGTGAACAACGCGCTGAAACTCGTTGGCGACCAGTACCTCGCCCGCGTCTACCGCAGTGCGGCGCTCAGGTTCGAGATGGCCGCCTGGAACGACGCCAACGAGCGCAAGCTCGCGACGCTCGAGACCATCTACGAGAAGGTCCAGGACCGCTCTTCCGCGCGGCGCGCGGAGGTGCTCGAGTGGATCGTGATCGTGCTGATCATCGTGTCGAGCGCGCTGCCGTTCGTGATCCTCTGAACCTCAGCCGCGGAGCGCGCGGTCGTACATCGCGACGAGTCCGGCGAGCCAGCGGTCCTCGTCGAAGAGCGGGGCGCGCTTCCGCGCCGCCTTGGACATAGCGGCGCCGGCGGCGTCGTCGCGCAGGAGACGCGTGATCGACGCCGCGAGCGCGTCGGCGTCGCCGGGTGGCACGTAGAGGGCCGCGTCGCCGGATGCCTCGCGGCATCCCGGGAGATCCGTGGCGACGGCGGGCACTCCCTCGGCGAGCGCTTCGAGCAGGAAGAGCGGCATCGCCTCGCTCCGCGACGAGAGCACGGCGACGCGCGATCCGGCGAGCAGCGTGCGGACGTCGGCATTCGCCGGCACGAACACCACGCGGCCCGCGGCAAGTTTCGAAGCCGCGGCGCGCGCCTCCGCGAGGAGCGGCCCCTCGCCGACGAGCAGGAACCGCGCGTTCAGCGCGGAGTCGACGAGACCCGCGGCGCGGACGTACGTCAACGGATCCTTCGGCTCGGCGAGGCGCGCGGCCATCAGCACGATCCGCTCGCCGGGAGGCGGCGACGGGACGGTCGGCGAATCGGAGCGGCGCCGCGGGATCGGATTCGGGAGCACGACGGCGTCGGGCGCGTCGATGAGGCCGTGCCGCACGGCGAGATCGCGCTCCGCCTCGCTGACGCAGTGCAGCAGCGTGGTCGCCGGCGCGAGACGCTTCTCCATGCCGAGGTACTTGCGCCAGGGCTTCGATTCCTCGGTGTGGTAGCTGAAGTAGAAGCCGTGCGGCGCGTAGACGACCGGGATGCGGGGCCGCGCGAGGCGCACGAGCGCCCCGGCCTTCGCGGCGTGCGCGTGGACGAGGTCGTGCGCACCGAACTCGCGGCGGAGCTTCACGACCGCCATCGCGTCGGAGACGAAGCTCACCTCGCGCTTCAGGTCGAGACGGACGACGTCCCACCCGTGCTTCGTCGCCACATCGAGGAGTTCCGTGCCTTCCAGGCCCGACAGCACCGCCGTGCCCTCGATGCCGCGCGCGGGAAGCCGGCGGAACATCGCCTCGAGGACGCGGGCCACGCCGCCGACGCCGGGACGCGCCACGACCAGGATCCTCATTGCCGCGACTCCCGAAGGAGCCGCGCATAGAGCTCCTCCACGTCGGTCGCGTACCGCTCGACGGAGAAGAGCATCGCCGCGCGCGTGCGTGCCGCGTCTCCGAGACGCGCGCCGAGTTCGCGATCGTCGAGCACACGCGTGATCGCCGCCGCGAGCGCGTCCTCGTCGCCGGGCGCGACGAGCAGTCCCGTGACGCCGTCCACGACGACCTCCGGAATTCCGCCGACACGCGTCGCAACGACCGGACGTCCGTGCTGCGCCGCCTCGACGAGCGCGAGTCCCAGTCCTTCCCACTTCGACGGGAGCGCCACGACGTCGGCGGCGGCGAACGCGGGCGCGGGATCGTCCACGAAGCCGGCGAAGACGACGTTCGACCCGGGCGTCGCCGCGGCGAGCGCACGGAGTTCCGCGTCCATCGGCCCGCGGCCGAGGAGGACGAGACGCGCGTCGCGCCGCGCCGTCACCTGCGGCATCGCGCGGATCAGCGTGGCGTGGTCCTTCTGCGCGTCGAGACGGGCGACGCAGAGCACGAGCGTCGCGTCCCCTTCGACGCCGCACTTCGCGCGGAACGCTGCGATCTCGTCGGCGCCGACGGTTCGCGGCGCGGGGAGCCCGTACGGGATGACGGTCATCTCGCCGACGGCGTCGCCGAGCGTGTCCCGGAAGAACGCCGCCACCCCGTGCGTGATGGCGACGACCGCGTCGGCGCGCTTCGCCGCGCGGCGCCCGAGTGTGCGCCACGTGGCCGCGCGGAGCGTCGCGCCCACCAGGTAGCGATCCTCGTTGTGCTTCGTCGAGACGAGCACCGCGCGCCCGCGGCGCCGGCGTCCGACGAGCGCCGCGCCCGCGACGTCGGCCTTGAAGAGGTGCGTGTGCACGATCGCGGGCCTCGCCGCCGCGAACTCGCGCCGCGAGAACTTCCGCGCGGGCACTCCCGCCGCCGCGAACTCCGGCGCGAGGTCTCCGCGGCCCTTCAGCCACGCGACGCGCTGGTCCCACCGGCCCGTCGCCTTCAGCGCGCGGCAGAGATGGAGCAGCGCGATCTCGGCGCCTCCGCGGTCGAGCGTGGTGATGAGGTGGAAGACGAGGCGGCGATCCGTCACGCGGCGCACTCGCGTGCGGCTATGCTCCGCCCATGGAACCCGCCGCGCTTGAGCGCAAGCTCCCCGAATCGATGAAGACGCTCTGCGAGGGTCTCGCGCTGCGGATCGTCGGCATGGAGGACGTTGTCGAGCAAGTGCTCTACTGCCTCCTCGCGGGCGGACACGGGCTGATCATGGGAGTGCCGGGACTCGCGAAGACGCTGCTCTGCTCGTCGCTCGCGGAGATGCTCGACCTCGAGTTCAAGCGCATCCAGTTCACGCCCGACCTCATGCCCGGCGACATCGCGGGCACCGAGACCCTGGGCGACCTGCCCGAGGGCGGACGGGGCTTCCGCTATGTGCCGGGCCCGATCTTCACGAATCTCCTGCTCGCCGACGAGATCAACCGCACGCCGCCGAAGACGCAGGCGGCACTGATGGAGGGCATGGAGGAGCGCATGGTCACGAGCGGCGGCAAGCGGCGCCCGCTGCCCGAGCCGTTCCTCGTCCTCGCGACGCAGAACCCGATCGAACAGGAGGGCACGTACGAATTGCCCGCGGCGCAGCTCGACCGGTTCCTGCTGCGCATCGAGGTCGACTATCCCGAGGCGGCTGACGAGAAGCTCATCGTGCGGCGGACGACGTCGGGCCGCGCGGCCGAACTGCCGCGCGTGCTGTCGCGCGCGGAGATCCTCGATCTCCAGGCCGTGCTGCGCGCCGCGCGCACGCCCGACGCCGTGGCCCGCTACGCGACCGACCTCGCCCGCGCGACACGGCCCGGCGAGGGTTCCGCGCCGACGCTCGGGAATCTCGTTCAGTGGGGCGCCGGGCCGCGCGCCGCGCAGTCGCTCGTCGTCGCCGCGAAAGCGCGCGCGCTGATGGCCGGCCGCCGCGAGCCGACGGCCGAGGACGTCCGCGCCGTGCTGCCGTCGGTCATGCGTCACCGGATCATCCCGAGCTACGCCGCGGCCGCGGAGAACGTGACCGTGGACGACATCGTCCGCCGCGTCCGCGACGCCGTCGTGGCGCCCGACGGCTGGACGCCCGCGCCCGCGGTCGTCGAGGAGACAGGGTTCATCGCGAAGCTGCTGCGGAAGGGGACGAAGGCGGCGGGCTGACGAGGGAAGGAGCGTGGGAGCACGATGAGGCCGGACAACCGAATCCCGACGCACCCTGGCGAGATCCTCCTCGAGGAGTTCCTCGCCCCGTTGGGCGTCACCCAGGTGGCGTTCGCCGAGCACATCGGCGTCCCGCTGCAGCGCGACAATCAGATCGTTCGCGGCAAGCGCGGCGTGTCCGCCGAGACGGCGTGGCTCTTCGCCCAGGCGTTCGGGACGACCACCGACTTCTGGATGAACCTTCAGGCCGCGCACGACCTCGTCTCGCACCGTCCGACGCGGAAGGTCGAGAGGCTGCCGAAGCCCTGAACCGGCGCGCGCGCCGGTTCAGGCGATCTCGACGCCGAGGATCGCCGTGTCGATCACATCTGCCGCGCGGATGCACGTCAGCGCGAACCGAGACGCAACCGCAGCAGCAGGTCGTTCAGCGCGGGACGCCCGCGCGGCGACGGCGTCTCGGGGAGATGCGAGGTGCGGCCCGCGTCTTCGAGATCCCGCACCAGGCGGTCGAACTCCGCGCGGTGGAGCGCGAGGTCCGCGTCGGCGAGGACCTCCTTCTCGCGGCCCGTGGTCTTCAGCGCGACGAGATCGGCGACGTACGGGAGCCGGAACGTCTCGTTCAAGGTGACGAGGTTCGCCTCGACCTCGCCCGTGCGCATCAGGTGGAGGCCGGTCAGGAGCACGCGGTAGACGTAGAGCAGCGGCTTGACGCGCGGCGGCGACTCCTTCTCGAAGAGGCGCCACTGGTTCGCGGCGAAGCCCTCGTAGTGATGGACGTGGTGGCGCGTCACGACCTCGCGGGCGATTGCGCGGAGCTCCGCGTGCGCGGGCGTCGTCGTCACGACGAGGGGCGAGTGGAGTTGCTCCAGCACGTAGCCGTTCGGCTTGAGGAGCAGGCCGATGAACTTCTTCACGTCGTGCGTGACGAGGTCGAGGTCGAGGCCGTGCGCGTCGCCGCTCAGCTCGACCGTCTCGCGACCGGGAGAGAGTCCCATCACCTCGGCGGGCGGGAGCACGTGAACGCCGCGGAGGTCCCAGTCGGAGTCGGGCGAAGGGAACCCGTAGAGGTGCGCGCCGCTGATCGTCGCGAAGACGAGCGGATACGGGTGCTCGGCGGCGACTGTCGCGAGCCGCGTATCGAGGTTCAAACGGCACTCCGGCGCGCCCGGACGAGGAACTCGTTCACGCGCACGTAGTCGGGCCGCTCGGGGAGCCGCGTCGCGCCGAAGGCCTCTTCGAACTCGCGGTGGAGCGCGAGGCGCCACGCGTCCACGTCCTCGAAAGGAACCTCGCCCCGCCGGATCGCGAGGAGGCGTTCGCGGTGCTCGGTCACGCGCACCTCGACCGCGCCGTCGCGCAGGACCGCGATGCCGCAGAGGAGCAGGCGCACGAGGTGCATCGCGTGCTTCCACTTGATCTCGCCGCTCGTGCGCAGGTCCTGCTCCAGCTTGCGGAACTGCGACAGCGTGTAGCCGTTGTAGGTCTGGTAGACGATCCGGGAGAGGAAGGCGCCGCGCATCGCGACGAGCTCATCGCCGAGCGGCGTCGATCTCTCCACGATCGGCGACCAGAGCGTCTCCAGCACGTTCGGGTTCGCTTTCAGCGCCATGACGAGGAAGTTGCCGAGTTCCCAGTGGCACTCCTGCGTCTCCTCGCGCTCGATCTGCGCGGGGACGCCGTAGAGCGACCAGTACAGGTCGGCGGGCGGAAGGTAGACGCCGCGCCGGTCGGTGTCCGAATCCGGCTCGTCGAGCCCGTAGGCGCGGGAGCCGACGACGCAGCCGTAGATGACGTGCTGCGCGAAGAACTCGAAGTCGTCGCTCGGGTCCGCGGCGGAGAGGAAGCCCTCGCCCTTGACGTGTTTCAGGATCCCGAACTCGGTCCGGCGCAGCGACACCGTCGATCCGTCGGGGAAACGGACTCGGTAGGCGTGCGTCGCGTCCGCCGGCATCGCCGCGACGACGCCGACGGAGCCAGCGGGGATGTCCGGAGCGCCGTTCGGCCGGGCCGTCGCGACGCGCGTGACGACCTGCGTGCCGGTCGGGACGAGGAGCGGCGGGCGCGGACCGTCCATGCGCGCCGGGTCAGGCGCTCTCGACGTCGCCGATCGCCGCGTCGATCAAGTCGAACCCGTCGCGGATCTCCTTCGCCAGCACGTCCGCGAGGAACACGAGCCGGATCGCCGAGACGTCGCCCGCGCGGCCGCAGACGAGGAGCTTCACGCCGCGCTTCCAGCCCGCGTGGATGATGTCGGCGCGGCGGCGGAGCGAGAGGCGCGCGAGTCCTCCGCGGACCATGTGGCCGACGACGGTCTGCGGGTGGCGGCGTTCGAGTTCGACGATCGCGGCCTCGATGAGCTTCGCCTTGAGGCGCAGGTTCTCGGGCAGCGAGCGGCCGAGGAAGAGGTCGCTCTTCTCGTGGAGGAGAGCGTCGAGCACGGCGTAGCCGACCTGGTTGTCGAAGATCTTGCCGCCGCCCCACGTGTTGCTGTGCCAGCCGTTGTGCAGGTACTTCGTGAGGTCCGCGCGCGCGACCATCGCACCGACGAAGAGGCCCTTCGCCGCGCCGAACGCGTCGGGCGTCACGCCGTACTGCTCGCCGAAGAAGATCGTGCCGGTGCGGCCGAACGTCTGCACCTCGTCGAGGAGGAAGAGCGCGTCGGCGCTGCGGCACGCGGCGGCGCAGTCCTTCAGGAACTCGACCGTGGCGGGGACGTAGCCGCCCTCGCCCTGGAGAGGCTCGACGACGAAGCCGGCGAAGAGGTCGGCGGGCATGCGCCCCTGCTCGATCGAACGGCGGAGCTCCCCAGGCGTGGCGAGGACGTCGGTGAGCGAGCGCGTGTCCACGAGCGCGGCGAGCGTTCCCGCCGTCGCGTTCATCGGGATGTGGCGGATCCAGCGCGAGCGCGGATAGCCGAGCTTCTGCGCCTTCTTGCTCGCGGTGACGGCGAGGGAGCCGAGCGTGCGTCCGTGGAACGCGTTGTGGCAGCCGGCGATGAAGAACGGGTAGTCCTCGTAGGCGGGCTCCTTGAACGAGGTGTCCACCGCGAGCGGCGTGAACTCCTTGATGCCGAGTTCCGACATGACCTTCGCGAGCACCGTGGCGCCGTGCTTCGCGATGAAGCGCTTGTACTTCACCTCGTACGCGAGCTTCAGGCACGCCTCCATCGCCTCGGTGCCCGAGTTGGTGAAGAACGTCTTCCACGGACCCGACTCGGGATACGCGGCCGACGCGGCGCGGTTGAGGAGCGACGCGAGGTCGGCGGGGGTGTGCACTCCCGTGACGTGCGGCGCGGCGCGGAGGTAGTCGTCGGTCGCGATCTCTCGGCGGACGAGGAGTCCGAGGTCGGCCAGCTTCTTCACCGCGCGCTCGACGGCGGGATGGTGGTCGTCGACGATCTTCTGCGCGACACCGAGCATCAGGTCCATCTCGACGCCGCGCGACGAGAGCAGGTAGTGCCCCGACGTCGGCCAGCCGAGCTCGACGACCGGCGAATCCGGGTCGAGCGTGTTCGGCAGCACCTCGCGACGGTGGCCCTCGCGCGTCGCCTCCCAATCCGCGGGCTCCGCCGCGACGCGGACCTTCGCCGTCGCTCGGTTGACCGAGTGGCCGGCGATCGTGCAGTCGGTGATCGCGACCAGCGCGCGTCTCGTCTCCGCGTCGAAGTCGTAGCCGTCGATGACGGACGGCAGCGCGGCGGAGAGAGGAGTGGGACGCGTCTCGGTGGTCATGCCGGGATTCTACGCCACGCGTCCCGGCCCTCCGGTGTGATCCACGTCCGTCCTGCGCGTGCGCGTCAGACGACGGCGACCTTCACGCAGTGGATCGGCGGCAGCGAGTCGAAGATGCACTCCCAGCTCTCGCCGCCGTCCCTGCCCATCCAGAGCTGGCCGGTCGTGGTGCCGAAGTAGAGCGCGGGCGACTTCAGGTCGTCGACCGTCATGCCGTCGCGCTGGACGGTGAAGAAGCTCTCCTTCTTCGGGAGGCCCTTCGCGAGACGCTTCCACGAGCCGCCGCCGTCCGCGCTGCGCCACACCGCGGGCGCGCCGTCCGGGCACGCGCGCGTCATCGGCTCGTGCGGCATCACGTACACCGTGTCGGCGTCGTGCGGGTGGACGACGATCGGGAACCCGAAGTCCGACGGCAGTCCCTTCGCGATCGAGCGCCACGTGCGGCCATGGTCGTCGCTGCGCAGGACGCCGATGTCGGGCCGCGGCCCGCCAGGGCCGGTCCAATCTGCCCATCCGCCGTGGTTCTGCATATAGAGCCGGCCGGGCGCGTCTTCGTGCCGCGCGATCTTGTGCACGCACTGACCGAACTCTGGATAGGGATCGGGCGCGAACCCGGCGCCGACGCCTTTGTTGGACGCCTCGAATGTGTTTCCGCTGAGCATGGACTCGGCATCATGTACCTGTATGGCGAATGCACCGAGAAAAACGAGAAGGAAGCGGCCAAGTGGCCCTTGACCAGGCGCACCATCAGGCGGCGGTGGAGGTCGCGCGCCGCATCGTCGAGCCAGCCGATC
>JANNHP010000312.1:0-96484 GCA_031404455.1 Planctomycetia bacterium
CCTTGCCCTTGTTCGTCGATCAGTTCTGGAGGAGCTGCTTCTGGAGCGCCGCGAGACGAGTGCGGAACGTGCGGTCGATCACGCGGTCGCCCACGCGGATCGACGCGCCTGCGAGGACGCCCGGGTCCACGCGCTCGTGGATCTGGACGGTCTTGCCGCACTCCTTCTCGAGGCGCCGCTGGATCTCGCGGCGCAGTTCGTCGGCGAGCGGGCGCGCGACGAGGACGTGCGCGTGGACGCGGTTCTCGGCGAGGTCCTTCAGGTGCTCGAACTGGCGGGCGACGTTGTCGAACGCGGCTTCGCGGCCCTTGTCGATGAGCACCTTCATGAGTCCGAGGACCGGCCGTCCGACCCGGCCCGTCAGCGCCGCCTCGATGGCGCGCCACTTCACGGCGCGGTCGAGGCGCGGCGAGCGCCAGAGGTGCCGTATCCACGGATCGGCCTCGACGAGGCGGTTCAGCGCGGTGATGTCGTCGTGGATGGCGCCGAGCGTGCCGGTCTCGCGGCCGATCTCCGTGAGCGCCGCGGCATAGACGCGGGCGACCGGGTGGACGTTGTCGTGCGCCAAGGGTTCAGTTCCTCGCGACCGCTTCGGCGTCGCGGAGCGACTGCTCGGCGATGCGGCGGTGGTCGGCGTCGGTCATGGTCTTGCCGAGGAGCTTCGCCGTCGTCTGGAGAACGAGCTCGACCGTGTCCTTGCGCAGGTCGGCGCGCGCCTTCTCGACGAGGAGCTGCGTCTCCTTCGTGAAGCGCTCGCGGCTCGACTCGATGTCGGCGTGCGCCTTCTTCAGGACGTCCTCGGCGGCGTGCTGCGCCGCGGCGCGGGCGTCCGTCACGATCTGCTGCGCCTCGTGCTGCGCCCTCACCATGAGCGCCTTGTTCGTCTCGTTCAGCTCGCGCGCGGCCTTCTCGATCTCCTCGGCCTTCCGCAGGCTCTCGGAGATGCGGAGCGCGCGGGACTCGAGCCCCTTCGCGATCGGACCCCAGGCGAACTTCCCGAGCAGGACGAGCAGGAGGATGAAGATGCCCCACGCCCACGCGCCCGCGGCCCAGTGGGCCGGCTCGTGGACGTTCATCGGGTCGAGCGGACCGCCCTTCCCGCCGTGTTCCTGCGCGAGCAAGATCCAGAACATCAGCCCAACTCCTTCCTTCGCTCCCACCCTCGCGCACCTCGGACGGTGCGGCCGGAGGTTCCGGCCGCCCGCTCACCAGGAGCGACTGAGGTGCACGTCCGGCCGACTACTTGTCGCCGGGCGGCGCGACGGCGGCCGGAGCCGGCTTCATCTCCTTGAGCGCGTCCAGCACGTTGCCGTTGACCAGCAGCGCAATGACGCAGGCGAAGAGGCAGACGCCCTCGATGAACGCCGCGGTGAGGACGGTGTTGCCCTTGATGTCACCGGCCGCCTCGGGCTGACGCGCGATCGACTCGCACGCCGCCGCCGAGATCTTGCCGATACCCATCGCTGCCGCGACCGCCGCGATCGCGGCACCCATCGCAGCGCCGACGAAACCCCAGCCCAAGCTTCCGACGTCCATGGCAGTTCCTCCTGGTAGGCGGGCCGAGTCCGGTCCCGCGGGACGATTGGTTCCTAGTGTTCGTGACTGAGCGACATGCCGACGAAGACCGCACTCAGCGTGGTGAAGATGTACGCCTGGATGAAGGCGATCGCGATCTCGAAGGCCGTGATGGCGAGGTAGCCGAAGCCGCTCGCTCCGTAGACGAAGCCGGCGACGACGTTCGACTCGAACGACTGCGTCAGGAAGCCCATCAGCACCGCGAGGATGATGTGTCCGGCCGTCATGTTGGCCGTGAGGCGGATGGTGAGGGCGAACGGCTTGATGAAGAAGCCGAAGATCTCGATCACCCAGATGAGCGGGGCGAGCCAGATCGGCACGCCGTGCGGCACGAAGCCCGTCCAGAGCCACTTGATGCCGTGCTCGTAGATGCCCGAGGCGAACATCACGACGAGCGTCCCGCCGAACGCGAGGAAGAGGTTCAGCCAGAAGAGACCCGTCGGTGTGTGGCCGAACGGCTCGGGCAGGAGGCCGATCAGGTTGTTGCCGAGCACGAAGAAGAACACCGTGCAGAAGAAGGCGTTGAAGAAAGGCTTCTCGTAGTGGTGCGCCATCTGCGGCTTCACGATCTGGTCGCGGATGAACTCCACGAGGATCTCCATCACGTGCGCGATGCCGCGCGGCGTGCGGTTCTCGGCGAGCGCACGCTTCGCCTCGGCTCCGGCGCGCAGGCCGATCAGGAGCAGGACCGCCGCGACCACGATCATCATGACGACGACGTTCGTGATCCCGAGCTTCGCGCAGATGTCGATGTCGTGGAGGTTGATCGACAGCCCGAAGAAGTGGATCTCCCACGTGTTCCACGTGTGCTGGAACGGGTCCCCGCTGGCGAGGAGGAACGAGCTCATCGCGAGGACCCGGCCGCCGTGCGGTCGCGGACGTTCTCGACGACGCGCGGCGCGAACTGCTTCGGCTTGGCGCGGTACTGGACCGGCGCGTGGTAGGACTTCCAGGTGAGCCAGCAGAGGTAGACGAAGAAGGTGACGAGGTAGGAGACGGCGAACGCCGACGCGTCCACGCCGGAGCCCTTCATCTGGAAGGCGAACGTGATCGGGGCGACGAGCGCCAGGCGCATCGCGAAGGTCTGGAACGTGGCCGAGGCGGTGTCGCCCTTCGCCGAGCGCATCGCGCGCTCCACGATCTGGATCTCGAGCGCGAGGCTCGCGAGGCCGATCATGGCGCCGATCGCCACGCCCGAGAAGCTGGCCGGGCGCAGGCCGCACCACACGATGACCATCGCCTCGAGCCCGAGGAACATCAGCGCCATGACCGCGGCGCCGGCGAGGCGGGCTCCGGCACTCACGGTTGCTTCGACGACGGGGGTGACTTCGGCGGCCGCGGACGGTTGAGCGCCGCCGTCTGCCGTACGAGGAGATACGTCGCCGCCGTCATGCCGAGGAGCGCTCCCGCGGTCACCAGCCACGGCTCCGTGGCAAGGCGCGAGTCCCCCCACATCCCGAGCCCCGTGAAGAGCCCGAACGTCAGGCAGAACTGGATTCCCAGATGTGAGTAGCGGAGCCACGATCCCGAAGGGTCCTCCGAAACCATTTGCGGCCTTTCCGGCCGGTGCTGCTCGTTTCCGTGACCCCCTGCGCGAGGACTTTCGGGTCCGTGCCGGGGATAAAAGGGGGTGAGGCTATAGAGACGCCCCTCGCGCGCGCGAAGAAACAATCGCCGCCAGGGGTCCCCGCACCACATCGCGAGCCTGTGAAGGGACGATCTGGACCCATCGGCGATTCCCGCCGCCGGGGTTGAGCCGGCGGTCCTTAGACTTCGCGCGATGAGACTCGGGTACGTCCTCCTCCTGGTGCTCGCGGCGATGGTCCCGGCAGCCTGTAGCAAGGGCGATTCCGGGGCGCTCCGGGTCGGAATCGAGGCCAAGTACCCCCCGTTCGAGTCCCTGAACGCCGACGGAGCGTTCGAGGGATTCGACATCGACCTCGCCCGCGAGCTCGGGACGAGCCTCGGCCGCACGGTCGAGTTCCAGGACATGGACTGGGACTCCCTCATCCCCTCGCTCCAGGCCGACCGGATCGACGTGATCTGCTCGGGGATGAGTTGGACGGAGGAGCGGACCAGGCTCGTGGACTTCACGAAGCCCTACGCCCAGGCTCCGATGAAGGTGCTCGTGAACATCGACCTCGCGAAGGACGTCACGGTCGCCTCGCAGCTCGACGACCCGTCCGTCACCTTCGCCGTCCAGCGCGGCACGACGGGGGCCACGAAAGCGAAGGCGGCGTTCCTGAAGGCGCAGTTCAAGGAGTTCGGCACCGAGAACGAGGCTGCCACGGAGGTCGGGACCGCCCGCTGCCACGCCTTCGTCTACGACGTCATGTCGGTCGAGAAGTACGCGAAGCAGTACCCAAAGACGACGCGCGTGCTGCCCGGCTCGCTCGGCACCGAGGACTACTGCATGGCCGTGAAGCTCGGCTCGCCGCTGCGCGCGCAGATCGACGAGTTCGTCGCCGAGGCCAGGAAGCCGGGCGGCGCCGTGCCGCGGCTCATGGAGCAGTGGCTCCCCGGCGCCGTGGAGAAGTCCGCGCCCAGGTGAGATGACGCGCGATACCGCGGTCCGGATCGTCGTCGTCCTCGCGTTCGCCGCGGCGGTGGCGGGCGCGATCGCCCTCGCGCCCGCCGAGATCCACTGGGCGAAGGCGTGGGAACGGCGCGAGCTCTTCCTGCGCGGCCTCGCCATGACCGCAGGGATCTCCGCGGGGGCACTCGTCGTCGGACTCGTCGTCGGGACCGCCGCCGGACTCGCGCGCGTCTCGAAGTCCGCCGCACTCGATCAGGCCGCGTTCACGTACGTCGAACTCGTCCGCGGGACGCCGTTCCTCGTCCAGCTCTACGTCCTCTACTTCTGCATCGCCACGACGCTCCGTCTCCACGGCACGTTCGGCGCGTCGGAGGGCCTCGTCGTCGGCATCGCGGGCCTCGGCGTGTTCGCGGGCGGCTACATCGCCGAGATCGTGCGCGCGGGCGTGGAGTCGATCGAGCGCGGACAGTGGGAGGCGGCGCGCTCGCTCGGCCTCTCCCACGGACAGACGCTCTTGCGCGTGATCCTGCCGCAGGCGCTCCGCCGCATGATCCCGCCGCTCACGGGCGAGGCGGTCTCGGTCGTGAAGGAGAGCTCGCTCCTCTCCGCCATCGGCGTCGCCGAGATGACGTACCACGCGCGCGGACTCTCCTCCGACGTCGGCGACAGCTTCGCCGCGTACCTGCCGCTCGCGGGCCTCTACCTCGCGGTGACGCTGCCGCTCTCGTGGCTGACGCGGCGCCTCGAGCGCCGTCTCGGCCCGCCCGCGCCTCTTCCGGTGGCGAGACTGTGAGCCACGTGGCCTTCATCGAAACTGTGGCGCGACTGTGAGCGATGCGAATCCCGTGGTGGTCGCCCGCGGACTCGTGAAGCGCTGGGGCAGCGTCGTCGGACTCGACGGCGTGGACCTCGACGTCCGCCGCGGCGAGGTGGTGACGATCATCGGCCCCTCGGGCAGCGGAAAGTCGACGCTGCTGCGATGTCTCAACGGTCTCGAGGTGCCCGACCGGGGGACCGTCGAGGTCGCGGGCCTCCCGGTCCGCGCCGGTTCTCCCGGGATCGACGCCGCGCGCGCGCGGATCGGCATGGTCTTCCAGGCCTTCCACCTCTTCCCGCACCTCAGCGTCATCGACAACCTCTCGCTCGCGCCGGTCCTCGTCCGCGGTCTCGCGAAGGAAGACGCCCGCGCCCGCGCCGCGACTCTGCTCGATCGCGTCGGCCTCGAAGACAAGCTCGACGCGCGCCCCGACGAGCTCTCCGGCGGACAGAAGCAGCGTGTCGCGATCGCGCGCGCTCTCGCGATGGAACCCGAGGTGATGCTCTTCGACGAACCGACGAGCGCCCTCGACCCGGAGACCGTGGGCGACGTCCTCGCGGTGATGCGCGAACTCGCCGCGGGCGGCATGACGATGGCGGTCGTGACGCACGAGATGTCGTTCGCGCGCGAGGTGTCGTCGCGGACGGTCTTCATGGACCAGGGCCGCGTCGTCGAGGACGGTCCGTCGGCGCAACTCCTCGCCGCGCCGGCGAGTCCGCGGCTGCGCGAGTTCCTTCGGCGCGTGATCGGACGGGAGCCGGCGAGGTAGGATCTGCGCCGCGTTCCCGCGGAGGTGATCCTTGCGACTTCGTCTCGCGCTGTCCCTCGCCATCGTCGCACTCGTCGCCTCGGGCTGCAGCGCCGCGACGCCTCATGCGGACGACCGCGCCGCGGCGGCGGCGACCGAGCCGGTCGTCGTCGCCGCGCCGAGGAAGCCCGCGCGCGGGTTCGAGGAGCGCGTCAACGGCGTCCGCGTCGTCCATCTCTCGGGCACTCCCGAGGAGATGGGCACGCAGATGGGCGAGATCTGCGGCGCCGAACTGCGCCATCTCGTGGAAGCCAACCTGAAGCAGCTTCCGTGGATCAAGCGCGACCTGAAGGTCGCCGTCGAGAAGGCGCGGACGTACGCCGCGGGCATTCCCGATGAGCAGATGCGCGAACTGCGCGCGACGGCGAAGGCCTCCGGCGTCGACGAGGACTGGCTCGTCGTCGCGGCGACCGTGATCGAGGTGGTCGAGGACCTGCGCGCGTGCGCCGCCGTCGCCGCCTGGGGCGTCGCGACCCCGGCGCACGAGACGATCGTCGGCCGCAACCTCGACTGGTTCGACTTCGGGAAGCTGCACCAGCACGGACTCGTCGTCGTCCGGCATCCCGATCGCGGACACGCGTTCGCGTCGTTCGGCTTCCCGGGCCTGCCCGGCGTCCTGACCGGGATGAACGCGAAGGGGCTCTTCGTGGCGAACCTCGTCCAGTTCACGAAGCAGGCGCCGCCGTCGAAGCCGGGCGGGATCCCGGTGATGTCGCTGCAGCGGATGGTCCTCGAGGACTTCGGGACCGCGGCGGAGGCGGTTCGCGTCATCGAAGGCGCCGCCCGCACCGTTCCGCAGAACTACATCGTGGCCGACGCCGTGCGCGCCGAGTTCCTCGAAGCGGACTCCGAATCGGTCGTGCGACGCACCCCGTCCGGGGACACCGTGACGGGCACGAACTGGGCGGACGAGGCGCGCGGCACGCAGAAAGGCGACGTCCGATTCGGAAATCTCTGCGCGGCGATCGACTCGAAGATCGGGGCGATCGGCGTGGTGGAGATCGAGGCGGCGCTCGGCGCCGCGAACAGCGGTCCCTTGTCGGTGATGAGCGTCGTCGCGGTCCCCGCGCGGCGCGCGGTGCGCGTGTCGATCGGCACGATGCCGGCGTGCAAGGGACCGTTCGTGGATCTCGACGCGGGAGCGCTCCTGGACAAGGACCCGCGGTGAAGGTCGTGCTCTCGACCGCGCCCCTGGAAGCCGCTGAGATGCTCGCTCAGAGGCTCGTCGGCGAGCGCGTGGCCGCGTGCGTGAACGTGGTGCGCGGCGTTGCGTCGGTCTACCGGTGGAAGGGTGCCGTCGAGCGTTCGGACGAGGCGCTCCTCGTCATCAAGACGAGCGACTCGGCGCTCGGCGCACTCGTCGCGGCGATCGCGCGGATCCACCCGTACTCGGTGCCGGAAATCGTCGCTCTCGACGTCGTCCGAGTGAACGCGAAGTACCTCGACTGGGTTGACTCGGCGGCGTCCGGTGCAAGATTCCTGTCGGAGACGTCGAAGGAAATCGTGTCTGCTGACGATGAAGGGAGTGAGCGCGGCGCGTCGCCGCGCAGAGACTCCCGCTCCTCATGCATGGAGGGAACGATGGCTGCGAAGAAGAAGCCTGCGAAGAAGGCCGCGAAGAAGTCGACTGCGAAGAAGACGAAGAAGAAGAAGTAGTCGGTCTCCAGTTTCGCGCGAGGGGAGGGCCTGCAAGGGACCTCCCCTCGTCGTTTGGTATGCTGGCCGCCGATGCGACGCATCTCCCTGACGGCTCCGGCCGCGCTGGCGGTCGCGACGCTCGTCTGCGGCCCGGCGGCTGCCGACGACTCCCCGCCGGACGCGATGGGCGGTCCGATGGCCGGGAGCGCGCCGCGGCGCGTGGTCCACGACCCCGTCTACTTCCGCGAGAACGTCCTCCCACTCCTCGACCGCAACTGCGCCTCCTGCCACGACGCTGCCGACCCGGAGAACAAGTCCAAGAACCGCCTGGTCGCGCGCGGCAAGGACGGCGCCTGGACCGACGACGCCGTCCGCCTGAACTACGAGAACGTCGTGAAGTTCCTAGATCCCGCGACGCCTGAGCGCAGCACCGTGCTGCTCAAGCTGGTCCCGGTCTCCTTTGGCGGGATCGACCACGACGGCGGAAAGGCCGACGACGAACACCTGCCGCGCGCCCTCCTCGATCCGAAGGGCCCTCTCGTGGCGTGGATCTTCGGCGCCGGGCCGGCGGCGGCACCCCCGGTGGCCGTCTCGGCGCCGCTGCCTCGCACCGTGACGCTCGGCGAGGAGGTCCCCCTCGACGCCTCGCTCACCTACGACCCCGACGGCGACCCGGTGTCCGTCTCGTGGGACGTCGCCGACGCGCCGCAGAACGCGCGTGCGCAGGTGGAGGACTCGCGGGCGAAGAGGACCCGCATCGTCCCCGACCGGGAGGGGCCGTGGGTGATCCGCTGCCGCCCGAGCGACGGGAAGCTCTCCGGCTGGCCGTTGCGTCTCCGGTTCGCGGTCGTCCCGAAGAAGCGCGACGACGCGCCCGCCGCCCCGACGGCCTCGCCCGATTCGATCGACTCCGCCACGCGGCGCCTGACCCGCGAGCTCCACCTCGACCTCTTCGGCCGCACCCCGACCGAGGACGAGCTCGCGCGCTGGGCGACGATGCCCGCCGAGGCGCGCGTCGACGCGATGCTCAGCTCGCCGGAGTCGTGGCGCAACTGGTTCGACGAGGAGTCGTTCTACTTCCTCCTGATCGACCAGTTCCGGCCGGTCTCCGACCGCCTCGCGGCCGTGCCCGAGAAGATGGCGGCGGGCGAGATCTCGTTCCGCGACGTTCACCGCGAGTTCGCGCTCTCCGCCGAGTTCAACGCGCGCAACCCGGGCAACGACACCTACGTCACCGTCGTGTTCGAGCAGTTCCTCGGGATGGAGGTCCAGAAGGAGCCGCGCGTGCTCGCCGCCGGCAAGAAGATGTACGACGGCGCCGTGTCGCGGATCTTCGACGAGAAGGGCGACAGCCAGAGCGACGTCGTGCGCATCACGCTCGCGCAGCCGTCGTACGTGGATCTCTTCCTGCGGCGGATGCAGATGCGCTACCTCGGCGAAGAGCTCCCGAAGGCGGAGCACGAGGCGTCGCTGTCCCTCCTCGCCGCCGACCCGCGCCTCTTTCGCCAGGTGCTGCGCGAGTGGCTCCTCTCGGATCGGTACGGCGGCCCCGCGCGATCGCCGAAGCCGAAGAACGACCGCCAGTTCATCCGCAGTCTCTTCGTCGACCTCCTCGGCCGTCCGCCGGCGTACGAGGAATTCCGCAACATGCGCAACGCGCTGCAGGCCATCTCCGATCCGAAACCCCTGCGCGGCGTGATGGCGAAGGTCCTCCTCGACTCCGGCGCCGTCCTCGCCCCCGCCGCGGCCGCCGCCTCCGCCGCGCCAGGCTCGACCGGGATCACCACGGACCAGGCCGACTCGCAGATCCGCGAGCTCTTCCGCCGCCTCCTCGGCCGCGACCCCGAGCGCAAGGAGCACGCCGCCTTCACCGCCGCCCTGCGCGAGCCCGGCACCACCTGGCGCACCGCGGCGCTCGCGCTCTTGTCGAGCCCGCAGTATCAGTACTACTGACCGACCCGTTCGAGGGCGCGCGCGTGCGTGGCTGTCCAAGGGCAGTTGCCGCTCCGAACCGGGCTGCCCGCGTCGCCGATCTGCCGCGCGGTGCGCACGCGCGAGCGCCGACGGGCCGGTCGTCGCGCGATCTCGCATCCCAAGACGCCTGGCATACCTTCACACGGTATACCGTCTGGCGGTATCCTCGGTGCCGTGGCGATCCGGAGCTTCGCCGACCCCGTCGTCGAGAGGTTCTTCCGAGAGGGACACATCGCGAGGGGAGCCGGCTGGGCCAACCGCGCGAGGACCGTCGCAAGGAAGCTGGACATGGTCGATTTCGCGAACGTGCTGTCGGACCTGGCGTCGCCACCGGGCAACGGGCTCGAAGCGCTGCGGGGCGACCTTCGAGGCCTGCACAGCATCCGGGTCAACGACCAGTGGCGGATCGTCTTCCGTTGGACGCCCTCCGGTCCGGCCGAAGTCGACGTTCGCGACTACCACTAGGAGCCGTCATGAAGAAGACCACGCCGCGCAGGAAGCCCACGACGCCGGGCGAGATCCTCCGGGCGGAGTTCCTCAATCCCATGGGGATCTCGCAGAAGCAGCTCGCCGATCACCTCGGCTGCGACGTGAAGGTCGTGAACCGCATCGTGAACGGCCGTAGCGCGGTGACCGCTGAGATGGCCCTGAAGCTCGGCGCCGCGCTCCGTACGTCGCCTGAGTTCTGGCTGAGCGCGCAGAAGGCGACCGATCTCCATCGGGCCATGAGTCACGCCTCGAGCCTGCCGGAACCGCTGCTCCAGGCGAGCTGATCCGGCGAACGGGGTCCACGCGCCGCCGCGGTCATTGCGACGAACCGCTCCCTGGCGAGAGGATGGCCGCAGATTGACCGCTCCGAACTACGACCTGCTCCACGACGAGGGCGCGCTCGTCCCCATCAAGGCGTGGACGCGCGGCGTGCCGATCGAGGCGCAGGCCCGCGCGCAGCTCGCGAACATCGCGCGCATGCCGTTCGTCCACGGATGGGTCGCGGTGATGCCCGACGTCCACTGGGGGATCGGCGCAACGGTCGGCAGCGTCATCGCGACGCGCGGGGCGATCATCCCCGCCGCCGTCGGCGTGGACATCGGCTGCGGCATGATGGCCGTGCGCACGACGCTGACCGCATCCGACCTTCCCGACGATCTGCGCGCGCTGCGCACGGCGATCGAGAAGGCGGTCCCGCATGGCCGCACCGACAACGGCGGCAAGGGCGACCGCGGCACGTGGCACGATCCGCCGGCGGCGCAGGTGGCGGCGTGGAGCGAGATGGAGACGGGCTTCCGCCGCATCGTCGAGAAGCACCCCGAGGTCGCGCGCGCCAGGCACCTGCAACATCTCGGCACGCTCGGCACGGGCAACCACTTCATCGAGGTCTGCCTCGACGGTGAGGAGGAGGCGCATCGCGCCGGCGACGAACGGGGGCGGTCCGCGTTGGAAGAGCGGACCCGAACTCGCCTGCGGAGAGTTCGGGAGCACCCGCAGCGCGTGTGGTTCATGCTCCACAGCGGCTCGCGCGGCGTGGGCAACCGGATCGGGACGCACTTCATCGAGCTCGCGAAGAACGACATGGGGCGTCAGATCGCGAACCTCCCCGACAAGGACCTCGCCTACTTCGAAGAGGGTGCCACGCACTTCGACGACTACTGCTTCGCGGTAGCTTGGGCGCAGCGTTTCGCCATGCGCAACCGCGAGCTGATGATGGACGCCGTCGTCGCCGCCGCGCGCGCGACGCCGGGCATCGCGCCGTTTGCGGCCGACGCGCTGGTCGTCAACTGCCACCACAACTACGTGAGCCGCGAGGAGCACCTCGGCGCGCAGGTCTGGGTCACGCGCAAGGGCGCGGTCCGCGCGGGCGCCTCCGACCTCGGGATCATCCCGGGCAGCATGGGTGCCAAGAGCTACATCGTGCGCGGCCGGGGCAACAAGGAGAGCTTCGAGAGCTGCAGCCACGGCGCCGGACGCGCGATGTCGCGGGGCGAGGCGAGACGCCGCTTCACGCTGGCCGACCACGTCGCAGCAACTGAGGGCGTCGAGTGCAGGAAGGACGCTGACGTCATCGACGAGACGCCCGCCGCGTACAAGTCGATCGACGCCGTGATGGAGGCGCAGCGCGATCTCGTGGAGATCGTGCACACGCTGAAGCAGGTGGTTTGCGTGAAGGGCTGAGCGGGGGCGGCGGCGCGGCATCGCGACACACCACGCTTTCGCCGCCGCCCCGTCAGCGGACGGCCACGACGACCAGACCGGCGACCGGGGCCGCCTTCTCCATCCGCAGCGGCTCGCGCTCGCAGGAGCGGATGGTGAACCCGCAGGCCTCGAGCGAGCTCCGCACGTAGGACTCGGCGTGCGTGTAGCGGCCGTGCGGGTTGAGCCGCTGGCCGCCCGGGAGGTCCTCTTCGGGCGCCGTCTCCACCGTGAAGAGCAGACGGCCGCCCGGTCGCAGCGCCTTGCCCGCGGCGACGAACACGGGGTCGAGGCGTCCGAAGTAGACGAGCGTGTCCGCCGAGAGCACGACATCGAACGCGGAGGGCCGCTCGCCGAGATACTCCGTGAGCTCGGCTTCGACGAGCTCGTCGTACACCTCGCGCGCCTTCGCCTTGGCGAGCATGCCGGGCGAGAGGTCGACGCCGGTCAGGCGTCGCGCCATCGGTTTCAGCGCGGGGCCGCACCATCCGGTTCCGCAGCCGGCGTCGAGGATGTCGAGCGACGCCGCGGCGCCGGGGACCTCGCGCCGAAGGGCCTCGGTGAGGAGGTCCGGCGCGCGGTACTTCAGCACCGTCAGCATCTCGTCGAAGCTGCGCGAGAAGCTGTCGAAGTGCGCCGAGATGTACGCGTTCGACGCGCGGTCGGGGACGTTCGTCCCGGAGCAGGCCGCGAGCATGTGCAGCGCGATCGGGTGGTCGGGCTCGCGCTTCAGCCACTCCGCGTAGACCTCCGCCGCGTCGGCGATGCGTCCGGCGGCGTAGAGCGTGTTCCCGAGGTTGCGGTACGCCGGCCAGTCGTGGGCGTCGAGTTTGACCGACTTGACGTAGGCCGTGATCGCGTCGTCGAACTTGCCCTGCTTCTTCAGCGCGTTGCCGAGGTTGAAGTAGGCGTTGCCGAACTCCGCCTCGAACTTGATCGCGTTGTGGAACGCGGCGATCGACTCCTCCATCCGGCCCAGGTTCTTCAGCGCGATGCCGAGGTTGTTCCACGCCTTCGAGAAGTCGGGTCTGAGCGCGATCACCTTCTCGTAGACGGTCACCGCCTCGCCGAAACGCCCCATCTGCGTCAGCACGTTGCCGAGGTTGTTGTGCGCGTCGGAGTAACCCGGGCTGATCTCGACGGCGCGCCGGATGATCGCGACGCCCTCCTCCGAGCGCTTCTGCTGGTGCCGCAGCACGCCCTGGAAGTGGAGCGCGTCGGGGTGGTCGGGATGCTTCGCGAGGATCTGCGCGTACACCGTTTCCGCTTCGTCGAGGAGCCCGTCCATCTGTTTCGCGATCGCGAGCTGGACCGCGTCTTCGAGCGAGAGCTGGTGCACCTCCTCGCGGGCGGGCGGCGCGCCGGGTCCGGCGTCCGGCGTGTCGGGCTGCGTCATGGGCGGGAGGGTGGCGCGCGTCTCACGCTCCCTCGTCCTCGACCTCCTGCCGCGACTTCTCGTTCATCGCGACGATCAGCTTGTTCGTATCCTCGTTGACGAAGTCGTAGCTGAAGATGTTCGGGAGCGAGTAGTTGCGGAAGGCCAGGGTCGAGTACATGACGTTCTTCTTCATGAACCCGCCCGACAGCTTGTACTTGTCCTCGAACCCCTGCTCGGTGGGCGCGCGCTCGCCCTGCATCAGCCGGAGCATGTAGGCCGTCGACGCGTGGGTGCCGCCGTGCACCTTCTTGTCGCCGGTGTTGTAGACGGCCTTCTTGGTGGTGCCCCGCTCGATGCCCGTGCTCGACGCCGGGTTCTTGTAGGTCTTCTGCCAGTAGACCTGCCAGAGGTGCCGGTGGTCCTTGCCGTGCTTCTCGTTGTGCTCGTACTGCCCCTTCAGCCCGTTGCAGACCACGTTGTGGAGCGCATGGGTGCCGGAGTAGCAGCCGCAGGTCGCGATGCCGTTGCTGATGCCCGCGCCCTTGTACTTGCTGTACGCGTGGATGCCCTGGGCCTGGTCGATGACCGTGCCGAACTTCTTCGAATCGAGGATGCAGATCATCCCGCCGCCCTGGGACGCGATCTGCTTGAGCGTCTTCTCGCAGAGGTTTCCCGTGCCGGTGTGCAGCACGCCCGCCGCGCTCTTCTTGATGATCTCGTGGACGTTGGTCGCGATCGACGTGTGCGAGATCCTGAAGATCACGACCTCGGACCTGTGCACGCCGCACCAGAGAGCGGCGGTCTCGAGCACACGGTCGACGGGGATGCTGCTGTAGGCGCCTTGACCGCCGGTGGTGTGGTGGGCCACGACCTTGTTCTCGTGCACGTCGAGCCGGAGGTCGAAGAAGCGCGTGCCGACCCCGAGTTGCTGGCTGATCGTGAGGTTCTGCGTGGCGGCGTTCGACTGGGTGCCGAAGGTCGTCAGCTCGATGTGGTCCTTCGCCGTGCCGGCGTCGTGGCTGCCGGGCAGGATCATGTGACCGAGCGTGCGGTCCCCGTACTTCCCCATCCAGTCTGCAAGTGACATGTTGGTCGCTCCCGGTCAGCCGCCCGTGCCCGAGCGCGGCGCGATCGCCCCGACGGTGTCGCGGCCGCGCGACACGGCCTCGCCATCACCCGGCCCGAGGAGTCGTCGGTGAGGCGGGATCGCTCCGCCGCGCGGTCACGTCGGCGGAAGTCTAGTCGGGCGTTCGACGGCCGCGCAACCGACTTCCCCGCCCCCGCGGGTGGCCGCGCCGCAGACGGGAGCGGGCGCGCGGCGGGAGCGGGCGCCGCCCGTCCGGTACCATCATCGCCGCGAACCGTCCGCCGGGAGGCCGGGGCCGCGCGCGAGGAGCCACTATGCCGAATCCATCCGGGCCGGGCGAGGACGAGGCCTTCCGACTCCTCGTGATGGCCGACCTGACCGGTCGCGCCAGCCGCGGCGTCGTCGAGACGGGCCGGGCGCTCGCGAAGCGGCGGACGGTCGCGATCGACCGCGACGTCTTCGACGACGTGATCGCGGCGACGGCGCCGTCGCTGCGCGTTGCGGCGGGCGGCGACGCGGTGCTCGTGTTCAGGAGCCTCGACGACTTCCGGCCCGAGGCGCTCGTCGAGAACGTGCCGGCATTGCGGGAGCTGATGACGCTGCGCAGGCGTCTCGCGAACCCCGCGACCTTCGACGACGCGCTCGGCGATGCGAGGCGTGCGCTCGGTGCCGGTGAGCCGGAGTCTGCGCGCGCATCGGCCGGACGCGAGACGCGAGAGGAACTCGCGCCGGAGACGGACGGAGCGAGCGTCCTCGAACAACTCCTCGCGGGCTCCGCGACGCGGCGCGCCGAGCCGGCGGGAGACGACTGGGACGCGGCCGTGCGCGGGATGGTCGCGCCGGAGATCGCCCGCATCCGCGTGCCCGGGGCGGTGCAGGGCCAGTCGGCGTGGGTCGCCGCCGCCGACGCGGCGCTCGCGGCCCGGCTGCGAGCGGTGCTGCGTCATCCGGCGTTCCGGTCGCTCGAGGCGACGTGGCGCTCGATCCACCGTCTGGTCCGGCGTCTCGAGACCGGCGCGGAACTGAAGATCGCCCTCCTCGACGTCTCGCGCGACGAGGTGGCCGCCGACGCGGGCGTGTCGGGCGGGTTCGAGACGAGCGGGCTGCACGAGATCCTCGTCGAGCGCACCGTCGGCACGCAGGGCGGCAAGCCCTGGTCGCTCGTCGTCGCCGACTTCGCGTTCGACGCCGAACCGCGCGACGTCGCGACGCTGCTGCGCCTCGCCCGGATCGTCCGTGCGGGGCAGGCGAACCTCGTGACCGGCGCTGCGCCGGGCGTCGTCGGATGCCGCTCGCTCGGCGAGACGCCCGATCCCGGCGACTGGAACGCTGCCTCGGACGGGACGGGTCAGACCGTCTGGTCCGCGCTGCGGCGCGCGCCGGAGGCCGCGTCGGTCGCGGTCGCCTGGCCGCGACTGCTCGTCCGTCTCCCGTACGGCGAGGCGACCGATCAGGCGGAGGGCTTCTCGTTCGAGGAACTCGCCGACGGGTTCGGACACGAACGCCTGCTGTGGGGCAACGGCGCCTTCGCGGTCGCGCTGGCAATCGCGCGCGCTCGCGCCACGGGCGAAGACGTCGACCCGGAGATCGACGACCTGCCGGCGCTCGTCGCGACGCGCGACGGCGAGACGGAACTGCAGCCCTGTGCGGAGACGTGGCTCGCGACGCGCGGCGTCGAACGTACGCTCGCTCGCGGACTCCTGCCGATCGTCTCGGTCAGGGGCCGCGGCGCGGTGCGGCTCGGGAACGTGAACTCGATCGCGGATCCGCCGGCACGGCTCGTCTGATGCGCCGCGTCAGCCGATCATCACGGTGAAGCAGCCGAGCACGATCGACCCGCCGTGCGCCGTCATGTCGCCCAGCCGCGCCGCCGGCATTCCGCCGATCATCACGGTGAAGCTGCCGAGCGCGATCACGTCCGGCGGGCCGACGCACACGCACATGTCGCCGACGCGCGCGGCCGGCATGCCGCCGATCAGGACCGTCGGGCAGCCCGGCGGGAGGATCGGTCCGCCGACGTGCGGGACGGGGCCGGTGAGCATGGGGCAGACGTGCATGTCGCTCGCGCGCGCGGCCGGCTGACCCATCACGCACCTCCGTGCTGGCGGGCCTGCGCCGCGGCGGCATTCGCGATCTCGACGCCCTGCGCGACGAAGGCACGGTAGCGCTCGGCGGCGCGCGCGGGCTCCCGCCGCACCGCGGCGAGGATGATCGAGCCCGCGACGACGCGCGCCGTGTGGAAGGCACCCGGCGGAACGACCTGCGCCACGTTCGCCGGGGCGAGACTGCCGCCGCTGAAGAAGGCTCCCATCGCCGCGAACGCGGCGGGATGCTCGAATTGCGACGCCTCCGCCGCAGCGTGCGCCGCGCGGCGGTTCTCCTCGGTCGGCCGGTGGCACCACGTCTCCGCCGCGATGAGCGCCGCGACCGCGGGCCCCGGCGTGTCGTTCGCGAGGGTCTGGCGGTTGCACGCGCACGCCCACCACACCGCCTCGCGGCGTCCGATCGCGTGGGCGAGGAACCGAACGGCGTCGGCGTAGAGCGACTTCACGACGAGCGCGTCGAGGAACTGTCCGGGCGTCAGCGCGGGGGTGAGCGCGGCCTTCGCCTCGGGCGAGAGGTCGGCCACGTGGGGCGCGATCTCCGCCGCCCCGCGCGCCGTCACTCCGATGAGGTTGGTGGCCATGCTGGTTCGGTTCCGCTCAGCCGATCATCGTCATCGCGCCCTTGACCTGCAGTATCCCGCTGGCCGAGACCTCGGCCAGCGTCCCTTTGGCGGTGAGCTGGACCGACGCGTCGAGCTTGATCGTCAGCCCCTTGATCGTGATCCCGGTCTGGTCGATCAGGATCGAGTTCTCGCCGACCTTCAGCTCGATGCCCTGCATCGCCTCGGTGCTGCACTTGCCCATGTCGAGCTTCGTCGTGCGGTTGCCCGACTTGATCGTGAGCGTGTCGTTGCCCATGCCGATCTCGACGATGCGATGGCCGTACTGGAGTTTGTGGGTGTCGTCGCCCTTGTCGACCTCGACCGTGCGGTTGCCCTCCTCGACCTTGTGGAGGTCGTCGCCCCTCTTGACGGTGATCGTCCGCTTGCCCTCCTCGATGGTGACGGTCTCGTTGCCCTTCTGGACCGTCTCGGTGCGGTCGTTGCGGATCTCGATGGTCTGGTCGCCCATGTCGGCCTTCTCGAAGCCGACCCTGAGCACGTCGTTGTTCTCGACGATGCGCGTGAAGTTCTTCTCCGCGTGGAAGTAGATCTCCTCCTCGTCCTTCTTGTCCTCGAAGCGGAGCTCGTTGAAGTTCTCCTCCGACCCGTGGGGCGTGCTGCGCGACTTCAGCCCGCTCTGCGTGCGGTTGTCCGGCAGCGCGTACGGAGGCATCTGGTTCGCGTTGTAGACGCTGCCGACGATGATCGGCTGGTCGGGATCGCCCTCCAGGAAGTCGACGATCACCTCGTCGCCGACGCGCGGGATGTGGATCGCCCCCCACTGCTTGCCGGCCCAGTGCGAGCCGACGCGGACCCAGCACGTGGCGCTGCCGTCGTCCTTCCCGTCGCGGTCCCAGTTGAACTGCACGCGGACCCGGCCGTACTTGTCGGTGAAGATCTCCTCGCCCGCGGGACCGACCACGAACGCGGTCTGACAACCCTGGACGATCGCCTCGGGCGTCGTGCACTCCGGACGGAAGGGGAGCGCCGCGGGGATGCACGTGAACTCGTTCGTGTAGGGTTCGAACTCCTCGTCCTCGGACGACGTCACGAACGCCGACGGGGCGGCGATGCGATGGGTCACCGACGTCAGCACGTAGGCGCCGTCGCCGGGGCCGTGGCCGGTGAGCGTGAAGCGGTGGCCGGCCGTGAAGCGCATGCACGTGGCCGTTCCGCTCACCTCGATGCCGGGTGCCGCCTCCTCCTGCATCCGGAGCTTCGCGGTGCGGGTCGCATCGCTCGAGATCTTGCTCAGCTCGCCCGCCTGCTCGCCGCCGCTCTTCGTGATCCCGTCGAAGCGGGCGGCGTAGGTCCCTGGGTAGTCGTAGATCTCGAGCTGCGCGTTGCCGCCGACCTTCAGCTTGTGCGTCGCCTTGCCGACGGCCACGCTCTCGGCGATGGGCTCCGACGCCTCCAGGGTCTTCTCGGGCATCTCGAAGCTGTGGTCCCAGAGCGTGACCTTTCCGGCGCGGATCTCCTGCTCCTTCTCCAACGTGAGCACGCGCTCGTCGACGCGGTTGCCGCCCTCGGCGTGCTCGTACTTGAAGCTCGCACCCTCGGGGACGTCGGGGTGCGCCATCGTCGTGTCGCCGACGACCATCGTGTGGGAGCCCGTGGCGTGCTTGAAGAAGTAGAAGATCCCCTCGTCCTCCATCAGCCGGCTCGCGAACTCGAAGTCCGACTCGCGGTACTGGACGCAGTAGTTCCGCGGCTCGTAGGTGCCGTTCAGCTTCCACTCGACGTTCAGGCCCGTGAGCACCGTCTTCAGGATGTCGGGCACCGAGACGTTCTGGAAGACCCGGCACCGCGACCCGCGCGTGAGCAGCCAGAACTTCGGCACCACGGTCAGGGTGTAGCTCGTGAAGTACTCGTCGGTGTCGCCCTGCGACACGCGGCTGCAGATGCCGTGGAAGTGCCGCTTCTTGCCGTCCACGCCCTGGAGCTCGACGCCGATGTCCGCGCCGAGGAGCTGGTCGAAGGCGATCGTCTTCGACTTCTCGGCGAGCATCTCGAGCTCGAACGAGAAGAGCTGCGAGATCTCCTCCTCACCCGAGAACTCGGTGAGGAGCAGCACGTCCTTGCCGAGCGGCGTCGTGGCGGAGAGCGGGCGGTTCGCCTGCGTGAAGGTCGGCGGCATCGTCTCGACTCCTCCCCCGCCGAACGCGGCGGCGCCGCAAAAGCAAGAGGGCCGGGGCTCTGGGGGGCCCCGGCCCTGTCGCTCCTCGCGCGAAACCGTCCCCCGAGCCAGCGGCGCCCGGGGGACGGGATGCGGCCGGTGCTATCTCGCGTCGGCGTTCGCGGCGATGTCCCAGATGCACTTGATGCCCTTGGACTCGAGCGCGCCCTTGTCGGTCTGGGCCTTGTACTCCATCACGAACTTGGCGAAGTTCAGCGTGACGTTCTCCGTCAGCCGGTCCTGGCCGCCCGAGCCGCCCATGGAGAGGCTCGTGACGAGGATCTCTTCCATCTTGATGGAGAAGTACTCTTCCGCCTTGCCGCCGGCCTTGCGCAGGATGAGCGTGGCTTCCTTGATGTGCTTGCCCGTGAGCATCGCCTTGAAGAGCTCGGGCGACGCCTTGTCCTGGTACTTCGTGAAGGAGAGGTCCTGCACGTTGCACTTGCCTGCGCCGCCGCCGCCGCCGCCGTGCGTGGTGCCGCTCTGGCTCCCGCCCCAGCTCCAGGCCAAGACGTCGATCTGGTCTTTGCGACCCTTGTCGGTCGACTCGCCCGGGATGTCTTGGATCTTGATGAATTGATCGACGGCCATGTGCGCTCCTTCTCTGATGGGGACTCTGCGCCGCAGATCCTAGTTGCCGCGAACGGGGCTCTGCACGCGTTTTCTTTCTGGCGAACCCGCGTCAGGGCGCGAGGTCGTAGCGGAACCCGCCGCCCTCGGCGATGGCGATCCGGATCGTCTCGATCGGCCGGCCCTCGGCCATGCGCGCGAGGACGACCTGCGCGAGCTCGGGCAGGAGCGTGCGGTTGAGGATGTTGTCGATGTTGCGGGCTCCGCTTTCGACCTCTCGGCAGCGGTCGAGCACGTTGCGGATCACCGCCTCGTCCACCTCGAAGCGGGCCTTGTAGGTCTCCTCGACGCGGCGCCGGATCTTGCCGAGCTTGAGGCGCACGATCTTCTGCATCACCTCGTCGCGGAGCGGGAAGTACGGCACGAGCGTGACGCGGCCGAGAAAAGCCGGCTTGAAGATCTTGAGGAGGTCGGGCCGCAGGGCCTCGGCGAGCCCCTCGGCGGTGGGCATCGTGTCGGGATCCGCGCAGAGCTTCATGATCGAGTCGGTGCCCGCGTTCGACGTCATGATGATGACGGAGTTCTTGAAGTCGATGTCGCGGCCCTCGCCGTCGCGCATGTTCCCCTTGTCGAACACCTGGTAGAAGACGTCCTGCACTCCGTTGTGCGCCTTCTCCATCTCGTCGAGGAGCACCACGCTGTACGGACGGCGCCGGACCGCCTCGGTGAGGACACCGCCCTCGCCGTAACCGACGTAGCCGGGAGGCGAGCCCATGAGGAGCGACACCTTGTGCTCCTCCTTGAACTCCGACATGTTGATGACGGTCATGTTCTGCTCGCCGCCGTAGAGCATCTCGGCGAGCGCGATGGCGGTCTCCGTCTTGCCCGTGCCGCTCGTGCCGACCATCAGGAAGACGCCGATCGGGCGGTTCGGGTCGGTCAGGTTCGCTCGCGACGTGCGGATCGCCTGCGCGATGGCCTCGAGCGCATGGGGCTGGCCCACGACGCGCTCCTCGAGGCGGTTCTTGAGATTCAGCACCGACGTGATCTCGTCGGACACCATCCTCCCGACCGGGATCCCGGTCCATGATGCGATGATCTCGGCGATCGCCTGCGATTCGACGCCGACGTGGACCAGCGGGTTCTGGCCCTGCTTCGCCTTCAGCTCGGCCCGCAGGCGCTCCAGGTCCGCGCGCAGCTTCTCCCGCTCGGCGGGGGCGAGCGGCGCCGCGGCGGGTGCGGGTGCGGGTGCGTGTGCGGGTGCAGCCGGCGCCGCTGCCGTCGCGGGCGCGGTTGTCGTCGCGGGCGCCGCCGCTGCCTTCGCGTCGCGGCCGGTCAGCCGCGCCTTGATGGCCAGGATCTTGTCGGCGAGCTCGCGCTCCCCGGCGAGCTGCGTCTCGAGCGCAGCGAGCTCGGTGTGCGTGTCGGCGAGGCGCTTCTCGAGCCGCGCGATCTCTTCGGCATGGTCCGCGCCCGCGGCCTGCTCGCGTGTCAAGAGGCCGATCGTCACGTTCGTCTGCTCGATGCGGCGGCGCGCGTCCTCGATCGCGGGCGGCGTCGACGTCTGGCTGAGAGCGACGCGAGCGCACGCGGTGTCGAGCACGCTGACCGACTTGTCCGGGAGCTGGCGGCCGGGGATGTAGCGGCGCGAGAGCCGCACCGATTCCCGAACGGCCTCGTCGAGGATGTCGACCTTGTGGTGCTTCTCCAGCGTGCCCACGAGCCCCCGCATCATCTCGACGGCGACGGCGTCGGTCGGCTCCTCGACCTTCACCACCTGGAAGCGCCGCGCGAGGGCCGCGTCGCGCTCGAAGTACTTCTTGTACTCGGCCCACGTGGTCGCGGCGAGCGTGCGGAGCTCTCCGCGGGCGAGCGCCGGCTTCAGGAGGTTCGCGGCGTCGCCCTGTCCCGCCTGGCCGCCCGCGCCGATCAACTGGTGCGCCTCGTCGATGAACACGATGATCGGCGTCGGCGACGCCTTCACCTCGGAGAGCACCCCGTTCAGCCGGTTCTCGAACTCGCCCTTCATGCCGGCGCCCGCCTGCAGGAGGCCGAGGTCGAGCGAGCGGAGCGTCACGTTGCGCAGAGGCGGCGGCACGTCGCCCGACGCGATGCGCAGCGCGAAGCCCTCCGCGACGGCGGTCTTCCCCACACCCGCCTCGCCGGTGAGGATCGGGTTGTTCTGACGCCGCCGCGTGAGGATGTCGATCACCTGGCGGATCTCGGCGTCGCGGCCGAGGATCGGGTCGATCTTGCCGGCCCTCGCACGCGCCGTGAGGTCGATCGTGTACTGGTCGAGGTTCGGCGTGCTCCCGCCGCCCGCGGGCCGCGGAGCCCCGGGCGCCCCGCCCGCCCCGCCGGGCGCGGTCCCCGCCTCCGGGGTTCCGGCTTCGCAGGTGTCGGACGTGATGGCCCGCAGGTCGCGTCGCAGCGCCTCCACCTGGATCTTCTGGAGGTCCGGGGCGATCTCGAGCGCGAGGCGGCGGTTCGTCTCGTCGGCGAGGAGCGCGCAGATCACGTGCCCGGAGCGCGCCTTCGAGAGGCCGAAATCGACGGACGCGAGGACCCACGCGTCGCGCGCGAGGTCCACGACGCCGGCCGCGAGCGCCGGAGCGCGCGAGTTGCCCGTCTTCAGCTTGTCCAGCGACCGCACGACGTCGCGCGCGACGCGCGTGGAGTCGATCTCGTAGTGCTTCAGGATGGCCGCGACGTCGGTCGCGGGCGCGTCGATCAGCTTCGCGAGCCAGTGCTCCACCTCGACGTTGTAGTGGGTGCGCGAGACGCACAGCCCGGCGGCGGCCTCGAGGGCCTTGACGAGCGTGTCGTCGAGGCGACCGACCAGCGACTTCAGGTTGACCGAGACCATGGCTCACGCCTCCCAACGGTGTCGACTGCCGCGCGCGTCAAGAGGGGCGTGCGACGCGTCCGCTTCTACCAATGCGGGTCACGAACGGTCCAGCGAGAAGCTCACCCCGTCGAACGCGCGGCCGAACGGACGCGTAGTGAGCCACGTGTTCCACCCGAGACGCGGCGAATCCGGCGGGTCCGCGGCGAGGCGCAGATTCGGCGTCTGATCCGCGAGAAGCACCGGGCGCACGTCGAACGCGAGATCCGGGCCGACGAACGAACGCGCGAGCTGCACGAACGGACGCAGGAGATCCCCGCTCGGCATGAACCGCCGGAACTGCTCGTACGGCATCGGCCCCACGCGGATGCGGAACCGTCCCGTCACGTCGAACGCGTGCGCGCCGACGATCGCGTCGCGGCCGAGCACGTTGTGCCGCCCGCGGGGCTCGCGCGCCGACGGGAGCACGGTCCGCTCCGCGAGCGGCAGGCAGAGCATCTCGCCCTGGAACTGCTCCACGCGCACGGGCAGCCGGAAGTACTCGGCGAGCATGGCCTCGAGCGACGACGCCGGCCGCGTGCGGTGCGAGAAGTGCCCCGCGAAGCGCAGGAACACGTCGTCGTGCACCTCGAGCCGCCCGCGGTGACCGGCGGTCGCGCGGCCGGCGAGCGCGAAGAGCGCGTACGAGATGTCGTCGTCCTTGCCGCGCGCCTCGGAGCCGCGCTCGACCTGCGTCGCGAGGCGGTACTTCTCCCACGCGCGATAGAGGAACGAGACCGAGCGATGGTTGAACAGGTCGAGGAAGTCGCGCAGCGTGCGGTCGCGCAGGCGGACGCGGCGCAGCACGAGCTCGGTGTAGTGGTCCGGCAGGGGACCCGTCACGCCGGTGAGGCCGAGGACCGTGACGACCATCTCGGGCGGGGACGGCCGCTCTGCGTCGCGGGCGGGAGAGAGCGAGACGACCGCCGCGGACGGGAACTCGAGCGAGGCGAGCGTGCGAAACCTCACCGGCTCCGACGCCGGCGCTTCGTCGCGGCCGAGGCGCGCGGACGGGCGTCCGGCCTCGGCACGCGCAACCCTCTCGAGGTGGCGGACCGCTTCGAAGAAGTCGAACCGGTGCGGCTCCGCGTAGAGCCGGCCGAGGACGCTCGTCAGATCAGGAGGCTGTCGCCCGCTCTCGGCTTCCACCGGCGCAGTTCTCCTTCCTTGCCCTTGACCACGGCGACGGTGCGCGAGAACGAGTTGACGGAGCAGTAGAGCCCGAGGAAGCGTTCGAGCACGCTCGCGAAGAGGAACATCCCGCCGCCCGTGTAGCGCTCGGGGTCGAACTCGAGGCGGATCTCGACACCGCGGCACACTCCGCCGAGGCGGGCGGCGGGTGCCCGCGCGACCGCGGGCTTCGACGTCACGGACGCGAGTCCGTCGATCGTGGCGCGCGTCTCGGCGGAGTCGCGGAAATCGTAGAGCCTGAGGATCTCGCGCAGCGCGTCGGTCGCGCCCTCGCCCTCGGCGATCGACAGGTGGTTGAGCGAGAGGTGCGAGACGAGACGCCAGAGCGTCCCGTGACCGAGCGCAGGACGCAGCGTCGGCGTGGGTTTCGTGAGGCAGCGCACGCGCTCGACGGGCTCGCCGCCCTCGAGTGCCAGCTTCGGCTGGTCGCCACCGAACGGGAGCTTCGACGGGACGTCCCGGTTCAGGCAGGTCGCTTCGATCGAGAGCACGCGGTCGTCGGAGACGAGCGGGGACATGTCGAGGTCGAGGGCCGACACGTAGACCTCGGTCGCGGGATCCGGCCTCCCGCCCGGCCGCTCCGCGGCCCGGCGCGTCGTGGTGAAGAACCGCCGCCGCTCCCCTGCCGGCGCCGCGTGCCGCACGGAGAAGAACGGGAGGAACTCCTCCACGTCGTCGCCCGTCCGCGAGAGCGACGTGACCTTGTCCACCGAGTAGACCTCGGTCGCCATCGGACGTCCCGCGTCGGCGACGACCCGGTACTCGGACTGCGTGTGCGCGAGGAGGATCGGCTCGGCACGCTGCCGGAAGAGGTTCACGATGGGCGTGCAGCCGAGAGCGAAGGATTCCGCGGTGACCTGGCTCTCGAGGTCGGCGGTGGAGCGCCTGAGGTAGACGTACACCTCGAGGCGCTCGCCGATCCCGTCGAGCGCCCGCGGCGTGAGTCCCGTCAGGTCCACGAAGAGGAACTTCGAGGGGAACGCGAAGTACTCGGTCAGGAGCCGGTAGCCGGAGAACGACGCGGGCGGATACGGCAGCATCCCCTCCGAGGGATCGAACCCCACGGGCACGATCGACGTCTCCGGGAGATGGCGCGCGTTCGCGTCGTCGGGCCCCTTCGCCAGCGCAACGCCGACGGCGTCGTTCAGGAGCAGTTCGTAGAGCGCGTTCGCCTGCTCCCACCCGCCGCGCAGGTGCAGGCGGACGGAGCCCGGAGCCAGCGCCGCGAACTTCCCCTCGGGCGCGCGGCAACGGAGCACGAGGCGGAGCGAGGCGACCGCGCTCCGCCCCGCGGGCGACGGCGGCGCGACCAGCGGGCGGCCGGTGATCTTCGCCGATTCGATCTCGACGGGCAGGACGGTCGTCGGAAAGGCGGTGCGGAACCGGCACGGCTCGCCGTCCACCGGCGCCGTCGCGAGAGGCGCGCCCGCGGGGATCTCGAACGGAGCGGCGAGCTCCGCGCGGCCGACGAACTGCACGATCGCCATCGACGGGATGGGCGCCAGGTAGTGCGGATAGAGCACGCCGAGCAACGCCTGCGTCAGCTCGGGGAAGTCGTCGTCGAGCTTCTTCCGGATGCGCGCGTTCAGCAGTGCGAACGCCTCGATCAGACGTCCGACGTGCGGATCCTCGATCGCGTCGGGCGCGATGCGGAGGCGTCCGGCGATCTTCGGGTTCGCGCGCGCGAACTCGTCCCCGAGCCGGCGGATGAACGCGAGCTCGCGCTGGTAGTGCGGAAGGAGTTCGTCGCTCACGCGGTCACTCCTCGACCTCGAACCCGCCGGTCACGGGATCGACGATCGAGCTGAAGACGACCGACTCCGGCACCGGGTCGGCGTGGAGCAGCGCGTCGATGCGGAACCGCAGCGTGCGGTCGCCCGGATCGGCGCCGCTCTTCACCTCGACCCTGACGGTCTTGAACCGCGGCTCGTAGCGGTAGAGCGCCGTCTCGAGCGCGCTCCGGAACTGCTCGAGGGCGCGTCCGCCGGAGAGGTCGGCGCCGGTCACGTCGGGCACCCCGTAGTCGGCGAGCGACGGCACGAGCTCGTCGAGCGCCGGGTCCGGAGCGGGCCAGCGCCGCCGCGTGTTCAGCAGGTTGCCGACGTCCCTCATGACGCTGTCGCGCAGTTCGCGCAGTTCCTGCGCCGGCGAGCGCGCGCGCTCCTGCGACTGCTCCGGGTCGTCGTCGAGGAGCCGGTCGAGGACCGACGGGACGATCCGCTTGCCGCCCGCCGGGTCAGCGGCCACGGCACGGCCCCGGCGACGTCGCGGTTGCGCGGTGCAAGGCCTTCATCGGCCTGCGACCTCGATCCGCAGGTCCTTGATCTCGAGGATCGGGCGCGGCTCCTCGCCGACGACGAACGTCCGCTGCCCTATGCCGCGCATCGGGGCGCCGTCGCCGCCGCGCCAGTCCGTCGAGCGCCCGAGCTTCTCGGCCGCGCCGGCGGTGCCCTCGGGGTCGGCGTAGATCGCGGGCAGGAACACCTCGCCGTCCGGGCCGTCCTTGACCGACATCGCCGCGCGGCGCCACAGCAGGTCGCGCGGCCGCGTGGGCACGCGGAACTCGATCGTCGTCACGCGCTCGAAGGGGATCCAGTACGACTTCCCGGTCGTCGTCAGCACCTCGAACACGTCCGCGGTCAGGTCGTCGAGGTCGCGCACTTCGTCGAACGGCGCGCCGTCGCACGTCCCGCGGAGCGGCACGCGGAGTGCCTCCGCCGACTCGAGGAGCTCCATCGCCGCGGCGGCGTGTCCGGCGCGGATCTCGGTGAGCGCGCGGAGGCGGATCGACATCGACTCGGTCGGCAGGCCGATGAACTCGGGCACGCGGCCCTCGGTGTAGAGCTGGCGCCGCGCCTGCTCGGCGCGGACGAGCTGACGCACGAGGGCGATCCCCGCGGCACCCTGCGAGTCCCCCTGTGTCAGGACGTCGAGCTGCGCGTCCGCCTTCTCGAAGTTCCCCGCGAGGCAGTGGAGCTCCGCGAGGAACCCGCGGCGGTCCGTGTCGGTCGGACGGCTCCGCACCTCCTCGTTCATCGCAGCGATCGCCTCGGCAAGTTTCCCCGCGCGGTACAGCTCCTTCGCGTCCATCGGATCTCTCCTCTCAGCCCGCCCGGACCGGGGCGAACTCGGTGACGAGTCTCACGGCCGCAGCGATCTGGTCGAGCTGGTAGTGCGGCCTCAGGTGAACGACGCAGAAGTAGGCGCCCGGCTTCGCGGGGTGCTCGCGCACCTCGACATGAGCGTCGCGCAGAGGGTAGCGCGCCCTCGTCGCCGGCGATGCGTCGTCGTCGGCGGTGGTGTACTTCCCGAGCCAGTCCTCGAGCTGCCGCTGGCACTCGGCGGCGGTCGCGTAGCTGCCGACCTTGTCGCGCCCCATGGCCTTCACGAAGTGCGCGAACCGCGAGACGCACAGCATGTACTGGATCATCGACGAGAGCTTCGCGTTGTTGGCGGCGGCGCGCTTGTCGAAGTGCGGCGGGAGCTGCGCGCTCGGCGTGCCGAAGAAGGCCGCGAGCCGCGTCCCGTCGAGCGGGCAGAGCGCCATGAACCCGAGGTCGCCTAGCTCGTGCTCCAGGCGGTCCGTCACGAGGACGTCGGTCGGGATCTTCGGCGCGACGCCCTTCCCGTCGGTCTCGAAGTCCGGGACGACGAGCCCTTCGACCACGCCGCGGCGCGCGCCCTCGTCGCCGAGGCCGCGGATCTCGGCCGGCCACGACGACTCCGCGAAAGCGCGCGCGACGACCGAGCCGAACGCGTAGACGGCGGTCCCGAAGAGCAGCCCCGAGCCGTCGGGAAGCGATGTGTCCTCGTGGTAGCGGAAGCCGTCCGCGCGCGACCCGTCGTCGCGCCACGGCAGCCGGGAGAGGACACGGGGCAGCGCCAGCGCGACGAACCGCGCGTCGTCCATCCGCCGGAACGCGGTCCAGCGCGTGTACTCGGGCAAGGCGAACGTCTTGACGAGATCGAGCTGCTGCGCGATGTCGGCGAAGCGGTCCACCCCGAAGAGCGACGGGTGGCAGCCCACGACGAACGGCGCGAACGCGGCGGCCGCGACGTGAGCGATCGCCGCGAGCACGGCCACGTCGCCCGCGCCGTGGCCGGGACGCGGGCGGTGCGAGACGTCGTAGTCGCCGAGGACGAGACCGAACGGCTCGCCTCCCGCCGCGCCGAACTCCGCGTCGTGGATCTTGCGGAAGAGCTGGCTCTGGTCGAACTCGATGGCGCGCTCGACGTCGCGCGCGAGCTCCGGCCACGAGCAGCTCATCACGCGGATCTTGACGGGCGGGCCCTCGCCCCCGCGGTGGAGGTCCGCGCGTTCCACGAGGTACATCAGTCCCCGCCACGACGCCTCGATCTGCTGGAACCGCGGGTGATGGAGCACGGCGTCGACCTGCAGGCGCAGCATCTCGTCGATGCGCGCGATGTCGTTCGCGACGCGGAGGTCGAGCCGCGCGCGAGCGCGGTCTCCCGCGGGCAGCAGCTCGTCGCCGAACCAGAGCGAGAGCGCGCGATCGGGCAGCGGCTCGGCGAGGAACGCGCACAACGCGAGATCTGCGCGCGCCGCGCTTTCCCGCGTTGCGAGGACGCCGGCCGAGATCGCGTCTCGCGCCGCCACGCTGCCGCCCGCTGACCCTCTTCCGGACGGTGGTTGCGCCGATGGGCGCGACGACGGCGGATCGCCCCCGTCGGTCAAAGGTCCGTTCGGGCGCCGCGGTCCACGAGGGCCGCGGTCCGGCCCTCGTGCGTGCCGCGGCGGCCGGTCATCCGATCTTCGGGACCTGCGCGACCATGCGCATGGACGCCGTCAGCTCCTCCATCTGGAGCCACGGCCTCAGCCACGCGACGGCGTTGTAGGAGCCCGGTGCGCCCGGGACCTCCTTCACCTCGATCTTCGCGTCGGCCAGCGGGTACTTGGCCTTCAGCGCCTGGCTCGAGGACGCGTCCGCGTTCACGTAGCCGCTGATCCAGTTGTTCAGCCAGCGCTCGCAGTCGCTCGCCTCCATGAAGGAGCCGATCTTGTCGCGCGCCATCACCTTGAGGAAGTGCGCGATGCGTCCGGTCGCCATGATGTACGGCATGCGGGCCGAGATGGCCGCGTTCGCGGTCGCCGCGGGCTTGTCGTACTTCTTCGGTTTCTGCGCGGTCTGCGCGCCGAAGAACACCGCGTAGTCGGTGTGGCTGTAGTGGCAGAGCGGCATGAACCCGAGCTTGCTGAGCTCCGCCTCGCGGCGATCGGTCACCGCGATCTCGGTCGGGCACTTCGTGTCGATGTCGCCGTCGTCGCTGCGGAACGTGTGCGCCGGCAGCCCGGAGACCTTTCCGCCGCCCTCGGCGCCGCGGATCGCCGTGCACCAGCCGTTCTGGGCGAAAGCGTCCGTGAGCTTGGTTCCGTACACGTAAGAAGCGTTCATCCAGCAGTACTTGTCGTGGTCGATCTTCCCGGAGCCGACTTCCTCGTAGGCGAACTCCTCGATCGGCTTCGTCGCGGCGCCGTAGGGCAGCCGCGCGAGCGAGCGGGGCATCGTGAGGCAGACGAAGCGCGAGTCGTCGGAGTCGCGGAAGCTCCGCCACTTCGCGTACTCGTCGGACTCGAAGATCTTCTCGAGGTCGCGGGGCTTCGAGAGCTCCTCCCACGAGCTGAACCCCATGAGCTTCGGGTCGGCAGCCGTGATGAAGGGAGCGAACGCCGCCGCGGCGACGTTCGACATCTTCGTGAGGAGTTCGACGTCCTCGGGGTGCTTGGTGATCTCGTAGTCGCCGATGAGCGCTCCGAACGGCTCGCCGCCCGGCGAGCCGAACTCGTTCTCGTAGAGCTTCTTGAAGATCTGGCTCTGGTCGAACTCGACGGCCTTGTCGAGGTCCTTGAAGAGGGCACTCTTCGAGACGTTCATGACCCGGATCTTGAGCGTGGCGCTCGTCTCCGAGTTCATCACGAGGTAGTTGAGCCCGCGCCAGCTCCCCTCGAGCTGCTGGAACTTGGGGTTGTGCATCACCGCGGCGAGCTGCGCCGAGACCGCCGCGTCGATCGCCTTGATCGCCTTGTTGATCGAGACGGTGACGCTCTTCTCCCACTTGAGGGAGCCCTTCATGGCCTCGGTGGTGAGGGCGCGCAGAAGCGACTCGGCCTCCGAGCGCTCGGTCTGCTTCGTGGCGCCGATGGCGGCCTCGAGGAGGCTCTCGCCCCCCTGGCCTTCGGACTTCCCCTGCGCGGAGCGTTCCTGCGAGCTCATGCCGCACCTCCGCTCTCGCCGCCCTGGCCGAGGTCGCCCGCCAGCTTGGCGAGGTCCTCCTGGTTCTTCAGCACGCGCTCGAGGAGAGAGTCGAGCTCGTCGGAGCGGTCCGCCTTCGAGAGGAGGTCGCGCAGCTTGTTGCGCGTCTCGATGAGCTTGCGCAGCGGCTCGACCTGGTTCGCGACGCGCGCGGGCTCGAAGTCCGCCATCGAGCCGAACTTCAGCTCGACGCCGATCTCGCTGCCGTCCTTCTGGAGCGTGTTCTCGACCTTCATCTTGAGACCGGGCGTCATCTTCGACATCACGTCGTCGAAGTTGTCGCGGTCGATCTGCACGAACTTGCGGTCCTTCAGCGGCTTGAGCGCCGTCGTCGGGTCGCCCGAGAAGTCGCCCATCACGCCGACGACGAAGGGCAGCGTCTTCTCGACCATCGCCCCTTCGGTCTCGACTTCGTAGCTCAGGTGGACGCGCGGCTTCCTGACGCGTCCGAGCTTGTCATGGATACTCGCCATCGGTCGGTTCCTCCCTCGGTCGCGTTTCGGTGCGGGGCATGCTGCCCGGGTTCGCGGGCGGCCCGCACGCGGTTCGGCATCCTAATGTCCGGCTTCCGCGATCCACAAGCAGCGTCTTCAGCCCCCGTCAGGCGGACGGCGGCGACATCCCGGTGATGCGGAAGAGCTGCGCGCGGACCCCTTCGTCTGCGATGAGCTCCGTCAGAAGATCGGGCAAAGGCATCCGGCCCCAGCGGACGGCCTGCTGCAGGGTGTACGAGAGCGGCGAGTGCGGCTCCGTCCGCCGGAAGTACTCCGCGACGAGCTCGAGCTGGCGGAAGGCGTCTTCGCGCGAGCCGAGCGCACCGCCGCCGCCGCCCGTCGCGCCGCCGGAGACCGCAGGCCCGGCGGAACCCTCCGCCGGCGCTTCGTCGGCAGCGAGGAACTCGCGCGCGACGAGACGGAGCCTCTCGTCGAACTTCTCGAGCGCCGTGCGGACGTTCGACGTCGGCGGCGCGTCGTACCCGCACTTCTCGTCGAGCACCTTGCCGAGCGCGTCGAACTCCTCGCGCGCCGCGGCGAGGTCGGCAGCGAGCGTCCGGTAGAAGTCCGCGCCCGCGCTGCGCACGGCGGAATCGAACGCGAGGAGCGAGACGGCGCCGTCGGCCACCTTCGCCTGCCGTTCCTCGGCGGGAAGGCGCTCGAGCTCCCCAGCCTTGTCGTGCTCCCAGGCGCCCCACGGCTCGCCCTCGGGACCGGTCGCGAGAGGCCGTCCGCGGATCGGCGCGACGAGCGTGCCCTCGGCGTCGCTCCCGTTCAGCCCGGTCAAGGGCGCGACGCGCGTCGCGACGCCCTCTTCGTCGGGCATGGGGAAGATGCCGTCCCAGTACGACTCGCAGAGCCGACGGGCGAGGCGGAACCCGTCGCGCAGGCCGGCGAACCCGTGCTTCCTGACGAGCGCCTCGATCAGCCACGCCACGATCTCGAGGTCCTTCGACCGCTCGGTCAGGAGCTTCGGCGCGAGATCGAGCACCGGCGACCAGTCGGGCGGATCCATCTCGGCCGTCGGATCGAGGAGGATCTGACGCTCGGCCGCACGCGCTGCGTTGCGCGCGTCCTTGATCGCGTAGTACGGCGACGACGGCGTGTCGTCGGCGCGCAGATCGGTGCCGGTCGGGGAGTCTCCGGGGCAGGGCAAGGCCATCGCCTCGACGTCGATCACGGGCGCGGTCTGCGATTCGGACATGGGAGTGACCTCCGGAACTGTGGGCCTGGCACGCGTCTCACGCCGGAGCGCGGCCGCCGGGCCGCGGCGTCCTGGCACACGCCTCGTCGATGCTCCTGAGCAGCCGGTCCTCGGTGGCGCGGTGGACCCGCCGGATCTGCTCGACGAGCTCCAGCGCCTCCGCGTAGTCGGCGATCTGGCTCTCGATGACGCGGATCGCGGCCGCGGGCACGCCGTCGAGCATCGCGGGGCGCCCCTTGTCGTCGAGGTAGATCAGCGTCGAGGCGCCCGACGCGACGTCGCCGGTCACGCTGGCCGAGCTCGCGGCGGTCGACGCGCGCACGAGTCGTCCCGAGAGCAGCGGTCCCGCGGCGAGCTGCCGGATCCTCGCGTCGATCGCGTCGGTCCCCGACATCGGCGCGGCGGGCTGCGCGGTGATCGGCGCGCCGTCGGGCGCCTCGACGAGGATCCCCGCCGTCGTCGGCGCGTCGGTCTGCGGCGGGCGGGCGCGCACGTCCGCGCTCGCCGTCGTCACCTCGGGTCCCATCTCGCCCGTGATGTCGCCGTCCGCCGTGGCGGGCTCGGCGGACGCTCCCCCGTCGGGCGGGAGCGCGGGCACGAGCGGCGCGACCTCGGGCGGCGGGAGCGGGTCCCCGGAGATCTCGAGGACGGTCGCGACCGATGGGGACCCTGACGACCAGCGGCGCTGGAACGCATCGAGCGCGCGCGCGTCCGGCGCGACCGCGGCGGCGCCGCGGAAGCCGATGCTGTCGGCGCGACGGTAGCCGTCGGCCGGCGCGAGGATGAACCCGAGGTCGGCCGCGGAGAGCGGACGGTGGAACACGAAGAGCGACGGTCCGGGCGCGCTCGCGTGCCTCACGAACAGCGCGCCGTCCAAGTCCTCAACGTCGAGCCGGCGAGTGAGGATGTGCATCCACCCCGCGGCCTCGGCCTCCGGATCGGTGGCGTGGACGAGCCGCATGCGCAGCGCGAACTCCGGCAGCTCGGCCGCCCCGCGCAGCGCATCGGCGTATCGCTGGAGCTCCTGCAGGTGCAGGCCGAACGGAGCGGCGTCGTCGCGCCGCAGCAGCGCCCCGTGCGCGCGGTCGACGAACGCGTGCCAAACCGCGTCGGCGTCGAGAAGCGCCGGCGCCGGCACGTCGAACTTGGCGTACTGCTCGCGGATGCTCTTGAGCCGCGCCGCTTGCGCGCGAATCTCCCGGATGCCCTGCCACACCGCTGCGGCCGCGATCAGCTTGCGCGGTCCGTGCGGCTCGAGCTGCGCCTCGGGGTACGACGCGAAGATCGCGAAGGGGAACCGGCGCCCCGCCGCGTCGCTGCTCGGCCACATCGCGCCGACGAGTGCGCGTCTCGTCCCGGGCGGCCGCCACGCGAACGCGATCGTCTGATCGGCGGCGACCACGGCGTCGGGGGGCATCGCGCTCGTGCCGTCGGCGAGCCAGCCGGTGAACGCCTGCGCCTCGGCGCCCTCGGCGTTCAGGCTGACGAAGTCGCCGTAGGTCGGCAGCTTGCCGAAGCACCCGAACCGTATCTCTGGCATGCGCTGCGAGCCGAAGAGGCGCATCGTCTAGTCCTCGCTCCGCGGACGGCGGGATGACTTCTGCGTCATCGCGGCAGGATCCTCACGCAGGTCTCGGGCAGCCGCGTGTCCTCCGGCGCCGCGTTCAGCCGGCGGATGCGGTCCGCGTTGGCCGTGACCAGGCGGAACTTCGCGTGGTCGCCCTTGAACTCGCCGGTCCCCTCCCAGTCGAGCGCGTCGGAGGAGGTTCCGAGGCCGCTGGTCAGCGCCGCGACGACGCAGTCCGGAGTGGTCCACGCGCGGAACGTCTTCGAGTCGTTCGTCCGCTCGTTGCGCATGCGGATCGTGAAGTACTCGCCCTTGTTCGGGGCGAACGTGAACGAGAGCTGCTTCGCGGCGTTGGGCAGCCACTTCTCGGTGGCCGGCGCCTTGCCCTGCTGCTTGTACTCCACCTCGACGAGCGGGAAGCCCTTGTCGGACTGGCTCGTCGGCACGGCCACGCACTCGATCGTCACCGTGATCTCGTCGAACGCTCCGGGCCCGAGCGTCGCGGCGGCCTGCTCGAAGCGGCCGACGAACTCCGGCGGGAGCTCGAGCCGCCGGCCCGGCGTGTCGGCGAGGGAGTCGCCGAAGAAGACGACGAAGGCACCGCGCATCCGGGCCATGGCCTGGCTCGCCGAGCTCGTCGATTCCGGCGACGGGGATTTCAGCGCCGCCTCGATGCGCTGGCGCTCGAGCGACCAGTTCCGGTTGAACCAGTCGCGCAGCCGCGTGACGAGATCTTCTTCTCCCGCGGCGAGCGCCGCGACGAGGGCCGCCTTCGCGTCGCCGAACGGGCCGTCCTCGGGCAGACGATCCACCGCACCCGGCTGACGCCACGCCGGCGACGCCGCCGAGCGGCCGAGCTTCGTGGCGAACTCCGCGAGCGACGCCTCGGAGACGTCGCGGCCGGCGCACTTCCTCAGTTCGTCGGCGGCCCGGCTGCCGCTCGCGACTCCCGCGACGAACGCGCGGTAGCGGGCGATCGGCTTCGCGAGCTTGGCGCGCCAGATCGCCGCGGCGCCCGAGTCGCCCGCCGTGTCGGCGTCGAACCGGCTCACGCGATCCTCGCCCCAGTTCTGCGTCACGAGGGCGGCGAGCCGTCCGATCGCGCCCGCCGGATCGGCCCACGCGTCGATGCAGGACCGCCAGCTCCCGGTGTCGGCGGTCTCGGCTCGGATGCGCTGCGACCACTGCGACTCGGCGGTCGTGACGACGACTCCGAAACTGTCGGCCACGCGCGCCTCGATCGCCTTGAGGAGCGGCTCCGAGACGAGACGGTTCTTCGCTCCGAGGTCGAGCGGCGCCGCGAGCTGCGCGAGGTCCTTGTCGAGATCGGCGATACCGGGCGGCGGACGTCGCGCGGTCTCGATGCGCTGCGCGTACGAGGCGAAGCCGTCGGGATCGGTGACGAACTCCTCGAGCATGCGCTCGAGCCGCAGCGCCTCGCCGAGACGGATGACCGGGTGACGCTGCAGCGTCTCCGCAGTGGAACCCTCGACGAGCGGGAGGAGCTGCTGCACCACGGTCTGCGCCCACGGTCCCTGCTTCGAGCGGAACGTCGCGTCGAGCGCGATCGTCGCCTCGGACATCCCGATCGTCACCTGCCACGTCCGCCGCTCCGCCGGCGACGTCGGCCCCTCGGCGAGGAGTTCGGCGGTCGCCTTGGCGAGCGTGTCGAGCGCCGTCAGCATCCGCCCGCTCGCCTCCGCCTGCGGCGCCGCGGCGCCCGACTTCACGCGGTCGGCCTCGGCTTGCGCGTACTGCCGGACCGCGGCGTATCCCTCGATCGCGGCGAGCTGCGCGTCCGTGCGCACCTTCGCATCGGCGAGCGCCTTCAAGCTCTCCGCGACCGATCCGAGGATCGAGAGGTCGGCGGACGCCGCGGGTCCCGGTCCCGCGGGCGCGGGCTCCGTTGCGAGCGTCGCGGCGATCGCCTCGAGTTCGCGGCGCAGCTTCTCCTTCGGCACGTTGGCGCTCTGGAGGAGCAGGTCCGCGTGGGCGCACTCCTTCAGGAACGCCGTCCGGCGCGAGTCGATCTGGGCGCTCGTGCCCGCAGAGATCGCCGAGCGCGAATCGAGCGCCGCCCGCACGCGGCGCAGGTAATCGGCGACGCGCGCGTCGAACGCCGCGTCGACCGATTCCATCGCCTTCGCCGCCGTCTCGTCGATGCCGCCGTTGCGCCACGCGACCGAGAGGAGCCGCGCGATCTTGCGTTCGGGCGTGTCCGTTCCGGCCTTCGGGAGGATTCCCGCGGCGACGAGTTCCTCGGCGCGCGCCGTCAGCGCCGCCATCTCGTCCGGCGAGAGCACGCCCGGCGGCAGGTCGTTCGGATCGGGCGGCGCGGCGCCTTCCTTCGGCGGTTCGGGCGGCGGCGACTTCGTCGCGGCGGGCGGCGCGGTCTTCGCGGCGGCGATCGCTTTCAGCGCCGAAGCCGTCACGAGGTAGTCCCGGTACGCGGCGACGAGCGGCGCGAGTCCGCCCGCGCCCGTCACGTCGGCGGTCTCGATCGCCTTCCTGCGCGACTCGAGGAGGGCGCCCACGATCTCGGTCCGGTAGAGACCCGCCTCGCGGTCGGCCATCTCCTTCTGGAGCGGCAGCGGGAGGCTGAGGCCGAGGTTCTTCCACACTCCGAAGGTCGCCTGCCGCTGCTGCGCGAAGAGACCCTCGCAGCGCGCGAGCACACTCTCGTCGGCCTTGCGCGAATCGCGCAGCGACGCCTCGACGGCCTCCATGTCGTGGCGCGCGCACGTGCCCGCGGCGAGCACGGCGAGGAACCCGAAGACGCCGAGCGAGCTCGCGGTCAGGTTCATCCCGAGACGCTTCAGCTTGCCGCGCTCGATCTCGTGCTGCGTCGTCCACGTCATGCCGTGGTCGAGCACGATCCGCTCGCGCATCAGGTCTTTCACGAAGTACGCGTTCTTGATGAGCACGCCCTGCGCGTCGGCGTCGACCGCGGGCGCGCCGAGGAGCTGTCGCACGCGCGACGCGGCGCGCTGCAGCGGAGTGCCCTGCTGCGTAGCGCTCGTGACGTAGAAGCCCCGGTAGAGCGGCGTCTCCTGGTAGACGTTCGGCTCGAAGAGGCGAGCCATCATGCGCCCGAAGGGTTCGCCGAGTGCTGCGAGCTCGTCGGGGAATCCGAACGCCGCGGGGCGATCGCGCAGCTTCGCGGCACCGACCATGAGCGGCCTGAGTTCGCGCAGCTTGTGGATCAGGTCCGTCCAGCGCCGTTCGAAGAGCGACTGGTTGAACCGCGCGCCCTCGTCCTGCTCCACCGTCCAGCCCATCATCTGCTGGCGAGTGGCGGCGTCCGCGTTGCCGAAGAACTCCACGAACCCGCCGACGAGGTCGACCTTCGTCAGCACGATCCACACGGGGAAGTTCACGCCGAGGTGGTCGATGAGCTCGTCGAGCCGCGCGCGGATGCGGCGCGCCTCCATCTCCTGCTCGGCGTCGCTGCGCTCGATGATGTCCGCGGCGGGGATGGCCACGATCACGCCGTTGATCGGCGCGGCCGTGCGGTGGCGGCGCACGAGGTCGAGGAACTGCGCCCATTCGTCCGCGTGCTCGTCGGACATGTAGCGCCCGGCGGTGTCGAGGAACACGCCGACGTTCGAGAACCACCAGTCGCAGTTGCGCGTGCCCTGCAGGCCCTTGATCGCCGCGTCGCCGACCGGAAAATCGATTCCCGACTGGCGCAGGAGCGTGCTCTTGCCGCTCGCCGGCGCGCCCATGATCACGTACCACGGCAGCATCGCGAGCGCGCGGCTGCCGCCGCCGCCGACGGCAGTGCCCTTCAGCTTCCCGACGCTCTCCTTCCAGTTCTTGCGCAGCGCCTCGATCTCGCCCTTCTGGTCGTAGCGGCCGGTGCCCGACGCGAGGCTGTCCTCGAGCCGGCCCGCTTTCATGCGGCGGCGCATCCATCCGGCGAGGAGCACGCCGAGGACCACGAGCAGCGCGACGACGAAGACGACGACGGTCCAGAAGACGCACCGGGCGGGCGGCAGGCCGACGGCGTTCGTGATCCCGTACGCGATCCCGCCGAGGAGCAGCGGCACGATGAGCAGCGCGAGCCGCGGCAGGAGTTCGCGGAACTTGCCCGGCGCGCTCACTTCTTCTCACCGCTCTCAGGCGCGGACCGCTCGGCCGCGAGCATCTCGCCGATCCTCGTGCCCTGAGCGCTCCAGAGGACGAACCAGAGCCCGACCGCCAGGGCGGCGGAGAGCGGGATCGGCCACCACCAGAACCAGCCCTTGCCGAGGATGCGTCCCTTCGGCGCGTCGCGGTACGCCTCGCTCCAGACGCGGCGGCGCGCGGCCTCGGGGCCCTGCGGCCAGAGCAGCGCGACGATTCCGTTCGCGAGGGCGTCGAGCTCGCCGGGGTTCGCACTGCGGTACCTGCCCCGGAACCCGAGCCGGAGACATGTGTAGAAGACCTCGAGCGCTCCGAGCACTTGCTCACGCAGCGCGGGATCCTGGACCCCCGCGAGCTGTTGCCGCAGACGGTTGACGCGCTCGAAGAACTCCTGGCCCGCGAACGACGTGTTGAAGTGCCGGAGCTCCAGGAGGAACCGGCTCCACTGCTGCGCGTGGTCCCAGTCGCTGTGCAGGCCGAGGTCGTCGGCGAGCGCCACGACCGCGTACTTCGCCTGCGTGTAGATGTTCCAGTCGAGTCCCGACGACCGCGCCGACATGTCGGCGCCGGCGAGGAGTTCCTCGAGCGTCCGGTGGAACTGCGCCGGCTGCAGCCGGGCGCGCGTCGATTCGCTGTGGAACGCGGCGATCGCGAGGAAGAAGCCTCGGAAGCAGCCGGTCAGGGCCGCCCGGGAGGATCCCGCCTCAGCGGCCGAAGACAACGTACGCCTCCATGCCGAGGTCGGGTGCCGCGCCGCCGGGGACGAGCCCCTCGGTCGCGAAGTGGATGACGAGCGTGCGCTCCGAGATCACCGCGCGCCACTCGTCCTGCGCCTCCGGACGCGCGGACGCGTCGTTCTGGAGCCGGTAGTAGACGGCGCCGCTGCGGCTCGGCAGCTCGCGGGGCTTCGGGCACGGCGCGACGGGCACGCCGTACTTCCTCTGCGCGACGATGTTCGCGATGCGCGTGGCCGCGCCGACCTTCACGTGTCCGCTGCGGTAGAAGTCGCGCTCCGCGCCGGGCGGGTCGGGGCTCGCGAACGCGAGGTAGACCTGGTTGCGGGCGTTCAGGAGTGCCGGGTCGAGTCCCGAGGCACCGACGGCGAGTCCGCCGATGCCGAGGTCGCCGCGGGTCAGGGGGACCCGGCGGAAGTTCGCGGCGAGCTGGTCGGCGCGGAGCAGCGCGAGCAAGGGGCGCGCGACCAGGTCGAAGCACTCGCCGATGTTCGCGTGGTCGTAGATCGGGACGTTCGGCATGGAGGCGCCCGCGCAGAGCGTGGCGAACTGCCCGAGCAGGCTGCAGAGCAGGTGGTAGACGTCGTAGGGGTGCGGTCGTCCGCCGTCCGCCGCTTCGCGGAGCCAGGGCAGCGCCGCACGCAGGATCTGCAGCTTCCAGAGCTGGATCACCTCCGCCTCGGTCGCGTTGCCCGCCACCATGTCGGCGACCGACGCGCCGCCCGCGAGGTCCGCCGCCTTGCCGGCGGCCTCTCCGAAGATCTCCTTCACGAGCGCGTGGACGCCGGACGCCGCGGAGAGCCGCAGCGACGGCGGAGCCCACGCGGCGGAGAGGCGCGACGGCGGCAGGCCGACCGCGGGCGCCACGAGCTGCGCGATCGGCACCGTCTCGAAACCGTCGGTCCGGTCGCCGTCGAAGAGCAGGCGCGCGTTCAGCCTGAGGAAGTGGACGTCCTGGAGGTTGCGGCCGGTCACGAGGTCGGCCACGGTCTCCGTCGCGCGCACGTAGCGCGGCGGATCGGTGTCGTCCTCGTGCGTCTCGCGCACGTTGGGCTCGTGGTCGCGCAGGCGCCGGGCGCCGACGTGGACCGTGAGCGGGCTCGGCGCGCCCTTCGGGATCTCGCGCGGCGCCAGCGACGCGTTGCCGCCCCCGCGCGCGTCGAACACGAGAGCCTCACCGCCCGGCAGCATCACCTCGAGCGAACGGACCTCGAAGAACCCGCGTTCGAGCTGGAGCGGGTCCACGTCGATCTCGGCGACGCCGAAGCGGTACGGCGCGGCGTAGCCGAGCTGGCGCGCGCCGAGCGCCATCGCCCCGTGGGCCTGCTGCTGCATGTGGTGCGGCAGGAGGAAGAGACCTTCCTCCCAGAGGACACCCCTCGGGATTGGACACATCGAAACCCTCCGACTCGGTCGCGTCCGCCGGGCCCGGGCCGGCGGCGAGCGAGACTATCCCGGCTCACGCCCCGGGTCTCGCTCGAAGGCCCGCGTAATCTCCCCGCGGCCAGGCCGCACAGCCGGGCCGCACAGCCGCGCCGCGCCGCCGCCCGCGCTACTTCGAGGGCCCGACGTTCGTCTCGTCCATCGTGAACCGGACCGCGTGCACCGGCTTCGTCACCTTGTACTCCGGCCGGCCGCTCGCGCAGTCGATGGGGACGATCGCGGTGCGCGTGCCGCGCGTGTAGAGCGCGATGAGGCCCACGTGCGTGTAGAGCGAATCCTCGCCGACGTCGAGAGTGCCGGAGCGCTCGGACGCGGGCTTCATCCACTCGCCGAGGTCGAAGGCCTTCCCGAGCTGCGGGAACTTCTCGGAGTTCTGCGCCGAGGCGAGGTCATCGGGGCGCTCCGACGCCATCTTCGCGAAGAGCACCGCGTCGCGGACGGCCCAGGCCTGGAAGCGCACGTGCTGGGCGCCCTGACCCGAGTTGTTCAATCTGTCTGTGGAGGCGACGCTCACCTCGACCCGGTCGCCCTTCGCGACGCAGGTGCTGCCGCACCCCGCGAGCGCGAGGATCGCGAGCGACCCGGACAGCGCGACGTGAAGCCTCATCGTGGTCTCCTCCCCTCGCGCGCGCGCCGCTTCATGAGCTCGCGCCGCAGGTGTTCCTCGAACGACGGATCGTAGAAGCGCGCGATCAGCTCGCCGAGACCGGCGTCCATCCGCTGCAGGATATCCTGGACCTTGATCTTCTGCGCCGACGACAGCTCGAGCTCCTTCTGGAACGCAACGCCGAGCGTGAGCAGCAGGCGCCGCGACCCGTCCTTCGTCGAGCGGCCGTGCGCCTCGACGAGGAGTCCGATCGTCGAGCCGAGCGACGTCTTCATCGCGCGCAGCGTCTCGACGCACTCCGCGATGCGCGCGGCGGAGTCGGGGTCGCCGCGGCCCGCGGACGCGAGCGCTTGCCGCACCATGCGCTGCAGGTTGCGCTGCTCGGAGGCGAACTCCTGGCCGCCGAGCTCCGCGACGGCGTCGCCTAGGGTGCCGAGCGTCTCGAGTCCCTCCGCGAGGAGCGTGCGGACGAGCACCGCGGCGGGGTCGTCCGGCGAGAGCGGGACCGCGGCCGAGCTGCCGGGTTCCACGAGCGATTCCGTGAGGGCGCTCCAGAGACCCTCGTCCGCCGCCGGCGGCGGAGGAGGAGGCGCGCGCTCGACGCGCGCTCTCGCCATCGAGAGGGCGTCGACTTCCGACTGGAGGCGCGCGATCCGCGCCGCGCCGGAGCGCAGCGATTCCTCCAGCTCGCGGATCCGCGCGTCGCGCTGGTCTGCGCCCGCCGGCTCGGCGGGCTTCGTTGCGACGTGCGCCGGAGCGCTCGGGCGGCGCTCCGCCGGGATTCGCAGGCGGAGTTCCTGTACGCGCGTCAGGAGACGTTCGACCGGACGCGCGAACCGCGCGGGGTCCGGGTCCGCGTGCAGGCTGTCCGCGAAACCGACGCCGCCGCGCGTGAGGCACGCGGCTGCGATCGCGAGCACCTCGGCCCAGATCTCGGGCGGGATGCGGCCCTCGCCGGAGGGCCGCTCGCCGGGGTAGAAGCAGACGTTCTTCGGCGAGAGGAAGCCGTCGAGCGGCGGCGTGCTCGCGAGCTTCGCGAAGACCTCGACGAGGTCGTCCCACGCGGTGCGGCCGTCGTGGTCGTGCACCGCGCGGCAGAGCGACGCCGCCGTCGGCACCACGTCCGCGGCGATCCGCTGCACCGACTGCGACGCGTTGTCCAGCATCGCCCGGAGCAGAAGCATCCCGAGCGAGTGCAGGTCGTAGTACGCGCCGTACGTTCGGTACACGGTCGCCGTGCCGAGGAGCGCCGTCTTGCCGGTCGCTGCGCGCAGATCGAGGAGCTTGCCGGAATCGAGACGCTGCGGGAACGCCCTGAGCGCGAGCGGGCCGGGCGCGTGACGCTCGGTGTCGCGGCGGCACCAGAGGACGCTGCGCTCCCAGCCGGGCGAGCTGATCTCGATTCGCACCCGGTCCGTGAGGTCGGCCTTCGACTCCACCCCGGCGAGGCCCTCGACGTCGAGTTCGAACTCCGTCGTGCCGGCCGCCTCGTCGGTCCACACGCGTCCGACGGAGATCCTCACCGGCGCCGTTCGTGCCCATCGGAACCCGCCCTGGTGCACGTCCGGACCGTCGGGCGGCGCCGTGCCGCGGGGCTCGGCGGCGCGCGCGACATCGGGGTGCGCGTACGGCTCGACGGCCTCCGGGGGGACGAGCCAGATGACCGGCCCGGGCGGCGGAGACATGACGTCGTCGAGCGCCGGCGCGCGCAGTCCGCCGCGGATGGCGACGTCGTACTGCTCGCCGGGAGCGACGAAGAGGCGGTGCGAGACGATCGCTCCGGGCGAGAGGCCGAGGTGCGGACGGCCGTGCGTGCGGTGATACCCGGCGACCGCCTGCACGACGGCCTCGAAGAGCTTCAGCTTCTCGGCGAGCGCGTCGAGCGGCCGGGCCGCCTCCGCGCGGCCGACGAGCTCCGTCTCGAGCCGTTCGCGCGACTGGCGCCGTCCCGGGAGCGTCCAGTTGGCGACGTGGCGCGCTCGGAACGCGGCCCACGGCGCGCCGCCGAGGATGTCGCACTGCTCGCCGAAGTCGGCGACGTCCTCGCGGTGCGCGATCGCGCGGAACGGGAGGAACGAGATCGGGGCGAGCCGCTTCGGCGCGAGCGGCGGACCCGGCGGCGCCGCAGTCGAACCGCGCGCGGGCCGCGAGTAGCACTTCGGGACCTCGGGACATCCGATGCAGGGAAAGCTCTCCGCGAGCCGCGAGACCGAGGCGTCGCCCGCGGCCTCGCGGTCGAAGATCCGGCCGAGGTCCTTCGCGAACCGCTCGAACGTTCCGACGTCGGCGAGTGCGCCGCGGACGGGCCGCGGATCCGCCGAGTAGAACTGCGCCGACGCGCCGCGACCCTGCCGCGGGTCGTAGAGGAACCGTTGCGTCGTCGTGGTCCACGCGGGAAGCCTCGCCGCAAGGAGCGTGTCCGCGTCGCGGCACTCCGCGAGCTCTCCGCCCGCGGAGTGCGGGGACGGTGGACGGAAGACGACGCCGCGCTCGCGGCAGACGAGGAGCGGCGCGTACTCCTCGTAGCCGAGATCCGGGACCTCCCCCGATTCCGCGTGCGCCGCCGCCGCGATGGCGCGCCGCCGCCACATCGTCTCGATCGCGGCGTTCCCGGCGTGCGGTCCCCACGTGGCCGGGAGGCGCGCGGGATCGACGACGTCGCGCTGGACCTCGAGCAGGTACGGCGCTCCGCTCGACGAACGGGCGCGGAAAGTGCGCGCGAGGGCGTCCTCGTGCACGGGGAGCGCATCGCCGGGAGACCCGGTCGGCGGCGGCGCGCTGCCGTCGCGCGACCAGGCCAGATCGCGGACGTCGGCGTCGCGGCGCCCGCCAGGGACGTCGCGCATCTCGGACTCGCCGATGATCTGCGTTCGTTCGTCCATGCGGATCAGCCCCGCGCGCTCGCGACGACGAGCAGCACGATTCCCGCGGTGATCGCGACGATCATGCTGACGACGCCGGTCACGAGCCACCCCTTGTGCGACGAGCCGCGCCGGGCGACGACGCGCGGCGACGGTCCGGCACCCGGCGCGGGCGATTCGCGCCGGGGTGCGACGGCCGGCTCGTGCGGGATGGCGGGAGGCGGCGCCGCGGCGTAGGCCACGGGAGGCGGAGGAGGAGGAGGGACGGACGGTCCGACCGGCGGCGGGCCGGACCACGAAGGTCCCGGCGGCGCGCCGCCGGCGGGGACGTCCCACGCCGGAGGCGGAGGCGCGGGCGCGACCGGGGCGGCGGGCACGTCCCACGATGCGGGGCCCGCGGCGGCACGCGGCGCGGCGGCCGCAGCCGTCCAGTCGGTGGCCGCGGCCGGGGCCGTGTCGGACGACGCGGGACGATAGGGCGGGGGTGCGGGAGCGGGAGGAGGAGGTGCTGCCGCCGGCCTCGACCAGTCGGGCGCGGACGACTGCGCGGCGGAGTGGGCGACCTGATCCCATCGGGGCGGGTCGTCGGTCGCTGCGCGCGGACCGGGCCCTCGCTGGACCTCGGGTGACGGGGCGGGAGCGGGGGCCCAGCGAGTCTCGCGCTGAACGGGTTCCGCGTCGGCCCGCGCTCCGAACACCGACGCCGACGACGCAGGTGCCGCGGCGTCTGCCTCCGTCACGACGCGCACGTCCACCGGCCCGACGCCGACGATGTCTCCGTGGGCGAGAGGCGTCTCGCCGAAGATCGGACGCCCGTTGACCCGCAGAGGGTTGCGGGCGCCCGCGGCGCGGATGTAGATCCGCGTCCCGTCGTAGCGGGCGAGCGCGTGACGCCGCGACACCGAGCCGTTCGCCACGGTGAGGTCGCAGCCCGCCGCGCGGCCGATCACATATGCCCGCTCGAGTTCTCGCAACTCGAGCCGGCCGGTCTCCGGCGGGCACGCCACGAGCGTGGGGACGACGCGACCGGCCGGGCCGGGCTCGGCGCCGCCCGCAGGCAGGTGCGTCGGTTCCGCTCCCGCCACCTGCGTCATGAAGCTCGCGCGGGCCATCGTCATGTCGGCCGACGAATCGCGCATCGGCTCGACCTCGGGGAGGATCGTCTCCCGGCCGTACGACGCGCGGAACACGTACTCGGCGATGACGAACGTGTCGCCGTCCTGTACGCGCCGCGGCTGTCCGTGCGGGATCGCGACCCCGTTGACGAGCGTGGGCGTGAGGCTTCCCTGGTGCGTGGCGTGCCACGCACCGTGGAGGAGGTCGAGCGTCACGTGCGTCCGCGAGATCCCGTCGCCCTCGATGAGGATGAGGGACTGCGCGCTGCGGCCGATGGTGACCGGCCCCGACTCGAACTCGAACGTGCGCGGCGAGCCGCGTCCGGCGTCGCGCGAGTTCGTCAGGTCGAGTCGCAGGTTCACGCCGCGCATTCTGCGTCAGCGGTGGGCGCGACGGAACGGTTGATTCGCGCGGAGCCGCGGACGCGTGATCGCGTCAGGCCGGCGCAGGGCCGGGCGCGTCCGCGAATCGGAGGTCCGCCGTCAGAACGATCCCTTCGAGCTGATCTTGCCCTTGACCACGCGTCCGATGTCCGGTCCCGCAGCGACCGTTCCCGCGAACTTGATCTTGCCGTTCCAGCTCTTCTTCACGCCGCCCGTCGTCTGGCGGCCGGTCACCTTCGCCGAGACCGAGGTGACGTCGATGTCCACCTGGTGGAGATCGAGGACGAACGCGTCGGCGACCGCGCGCAGTTCCGGCGTGTCGGCGGCCTTGACGGTGGCCGACCTGCGGTCGCGGCCGATCGTCGCCGTCCCGGTGAACGTGCCGTACTTCCCGAGCGTGAGGTCGTAGGCGCCGGAGAGTCCGCCGATCGAACCTGAGAGCGCGACGTCCGCCGTCGCCTTGACAGGACCGGGCGCCTTGGACCTGGCCCGGAAGAAGGACAGGAACACGATGAACGCCGCAAGCGGGTTGCCCTGGTCGACCAGACTCTCCACGGGAAAGCATCCGCCCACGAGGAGCGCCGCCGCCGTGAGCCCCGCCGTCGCACGCGTCACGATCCACTTCCGCATAGCTCTCCTCCCGTGGGCACGCCTTCACCCGCTGCGCGGCGGCAGGCCCGAACGTGCGAACGATATCCACCGACCCCGCCGACAGGCGAATCCGGGCTTCCGCGCTACCGCTCGTCCGCAGCGCTGAACGCACGCCGTGCGGCCGCGACGAACGACTCGACGAGGTCGCGGCGCTTCCTGCCGTCCGGGCGCTCGACGCCGGTGTGGACGTCCACGGCGGCGGGACGCACGCGGGCGACGGCGTCCATCACGTTCGCCGGGGTGAGTCCGCCCGCGAGGATGACCGGTCTGCCGCAAGTTTCGACGATCCGGGCGCTCTCCTTCCAGTCGTGCGTGCGCCCGGTGGCTCCGGTCGCGCCGGTCGCGGGATCGAAGGTGTCCGTGATGAATGCGTCGACGTGCGGAAGGCTCCGCTCGACCACGGCGTCGAGTTCGGCCGCGTTGCCGGGTCGCACGACGAGGCTCTTCACCACGAGGAGACGTGGAGAGGCGGCGCGCAGCCTCGCGAGCTCCGCCGTTTCGATGTCGCCGTGGACCTGCACCGCCGCGACGCCGAGGAATTGCGCGAGGTCGCGGATCGCCGTCGCCTCCGCGAGATACGTGATGAGGATCGCGCGCGTCGAGGACGGAAGTCGGGCGATGATCGCTCTCGCCTCCGACTCGGAGAGATCCTCCCTGTGCACGCTGAGGCGGAGCGGGAACCCCAGCCAGTCCACGCCGCACGAGACGAGGAGTTCGGCCTCCTCGAGGTCGACGACGCCCGCGACCTGCACGGCGCCCTTGAACGGGTTCGCAGAGGGGCCCACGACGTCAATATCGCACGGCGCAGTCCCGCTCTCCGAGCGCCGCGAAAATCCGCGCCCGGCCGCGGAACCGTCCACCAGCATGTGCGCCGACGGGTGCGGACGAGGCCCGATGAACCGTGGGCGGGAGGTGTCGTGCATGCCGAGGCACATGTCGAACGCGAATCGCATCGCCAAGCTCGCGGCAGAAGCGGCCGCGACCGCGGAAGAGAAGGCCCTGAAGAAGGCACAGCAGGCGGCGCAGCCGAAGCGGGCGCGCAAGCCGAGCGGGCCGAAGTCACCCGAGCGCATGAAGATCGTCTGGGCGGTGGGCGAGCCGGGCTCGGCGAACCCGAAGATCTTCCCCTACCCGGCGAAAGCCGCCGCCGACGCGGAGGCCGCTCGCCTCGGCAAGGGCAACGTCGTGAGGGCGCTGAAGGTCCCGATGGAGTAGAGCCCGTCGCGAGGGATTGCCGAATCCCGGGCGTGGGATATCTTCCCCGCTCGCTCCGGGCGGGGTGCCCTGCGCGAAAGATCCCACCCGGAGGCATCCATGAGGCTCGTCCGCGCCCTTGCCGTCCTCGTCGCGCTCGTCCTCGGTTCGAGCCCCGGATGGGCGCTCGGGGTCAACGGAGGCCTCGACTCCTTCGACAACGCGCTGCAGCTCGTCCGCACCAATGACACCGACCCCGCGCACCAGGCCGCGATCGACGAGGCGCGCGCGAAGCTCGCCGACCCGAAGATCACGACCGTCGAGAAGCAGGTGAAGGCGTTCGCGGCCGGGCTCGCGATCGTCGAGAAGAGCTACGGCACGCTCGACGCGTTCGCGACCGAGGGTGGATTCCTGACGTCGCAGCTCGTCGCGGGGATCGTCCTGCCCGTCTCGGTGCAGGGCGGCATGGCGCAGGGCGTGCTGCTCGAGTACCTGTCCACCCCGCTCGCGATCGTCGGCCTCTCGAAGAAGCTCCTGAAGATCTCGAACGGGTTCGCGAAGGCGACCGACCCTGTCCAGACGCCGGACCTGAAGAAGCAGCTCAAGGGCGTCGCCAAGGCGTCGAAGCAGTTCGCGGCCTTCTACAAGCGCTACCACAAGACGAAGTAGCCGGACCGCAGCCTCGAAATCGGGCGCCCCCTTCCCCGTCCCGGGAAGGTCCGTGTACAGTCGCACGCGGACAGGACTTCTCAGGGAGGCCCGTATGGACGACTTCGACCTTCGGCTCGGCGGAGCCCGTATCGGGAATCTGCGCAGGCGCGAACTCCTGCGGATGGCGGGACTCGCCGGCGTGAGCGTCGCGTCGGCGGCGGTGCTGGGTCGCGCGGCCGATGCCTTCGCCGCGCCCGACGCGCCGAAGGCGTCGCCGTACAAGACGAAGCACGTGATCCTCCTCGCGTTCGCCGGCGGCGTGCGCGCCCGCGAGGTCATCGGCGTGAACTCGGCCGCGCCGAACCTCATGAAGATCGGCGAGAAGGGCTGCGTGATGCCCAACGTGAAGGCCGCGAACCTCGGCCACTACGGCGCCGCGCTCGCGATCTTCACCGGCTGTCCGGAAGCGCAGGGCATCCGCCAGAACTACCGCGGCGAGAGCCCGACGGTCTTCGAGTACCTGCGCAAGGACGCGGGGCTCCCCGCCGACCAGGTGTGGCTCTCGACGACGGCGGGCGCCCAGACGATCAACTTCTCGTACAGCGAGCACGAGGACTACGGCGCGAAGTACGGCGCCAACCTCATCAGCACCGACGGACTCTTCAACACCGAGTTCCGCAACCTCGTCTCGGGCTTCGGCAATGTCTCGCTGCCGACCGAGAAGGAGCAGCAGCAGGTCGCGGATCTTTCGAAGGCGCTCGATCCGAAGTTCCTGGAGGGCGTGAAGGACCGCTCGTTCGCGAACGACCCCGAGGCGGCGATGCGCATCCAGCGCTACATCCTCGAGGAGCTGAAGGGCGACACGGCCGACCTCACGGGCCCCGGTGCCGGCGACGCGAAGGCGATCCGCGTCGCGCGCAATCTCCTGCGCCTCTTCAAGCCGAAGGTCATCGCGATCGTGCTGCAGAACGCCGACGTCGCGCACGGGAGCTACAACTCGTACGTGGAGGTCATCCGCCGCAACGACCAGGAGGTCGGGGCACTCTGGCAGTCGGTGCAGCAGGACACGGAGCTCCGGGACTCGACGTCGATGTTCGTCCTGCCCGAGTTCGGCCGCGACCACAACCTGAACGAGCGCAACGGACTCGACCACGGCGACGGCTCCGAGGACCTGCAGAAGGTGTTCTGCATCGCCGCGGGCCCGGACTTCAAGCAGGGCAAGACCCTCCAGGCCGGCGCGAACTCGTTCGACGTCTGCCCCACCGTGGCGGAACTGCTCGGCGCGAAGACGCCGGAAGCGCGGGGCAAGTCGTTGAAGCAGCTCATGGCGTAGCCGGTGCGGGCACGACCCGCTCTCGCGGCCCTCGTCGTCGCGCTCGCCGCGGCTTTCGCGGCGCCGCGCGGGGGACAGGCGGAGGGCGACCGTCCCGCCGCGGTGAACGGTTCCTGCGCGAACTGCCACACGGGCATCGAGGAGATGCACCCGTGGGCGCCGGTGAGCTGCGTGCAGTGCCACGGCGGCAACTCCGACGCGGCGACGAAGGAGACGGCGCACGTCACGCAGGGACGCCGCGCTCCCGGCGACGAACGCGTCCTTGCTCCGGGCTTCGAGCCGGAAGCCTCGCGGTTCCTCGACCCGGGAAGTCTCCGCGCCGCGCCGCAGAGCTGCGGACCGTGCCACGAACGCGCGGTCTACGACGTGACGCACTCTCTCCACGCGACGACTTCGGGTCACCTCGGCGACGGTCTCTACGAGAACGGCGTCGTGCCCGATCGCCATCCGCGTGTCTCCATCTTCGACGTGAAGGACGAACTCCCCGCCGCTACGCCACGCCCGAAGGAGGCGCTGCCCTCGCTGAAGCAGATCGAGGCGTTCCAGGCCGCCGGCGACCGCGAGAAGGCCTCGACTCACTTCACCGACCTGCCTCGCAAGACGTGCATGCAGTGTCATCTCTGGTCGCACGGACGCGCGGTCCGCGGTCGCGCCGGGATGGACGGCGACTACCGCGGCGAGGGCTGCGGCGCCTGCCACACGCCCTACGCCGACGACGGTCTCTCGACGTCGCGCGATCCCACGATCGACAAGTACGAGCCGGGCCATCCGCGCCGTCACGAGATGGTGAAGTTCCCCACCACCGACACGTGCACGCGGTGCCACTACGGCGATGCGTCGATCGGCCTCTCGTTCCGCGGGCTCGCGCAGCCGGTGCCCGGAATGCCGCAGACGCCCGACGCACCGGGGCTCCACCGGAAGCGGATGAACGGCGTCTACTACATCGCGGATCCCGCCGCGACGCCCGCCGACGTCCACCACCAGCGCGGGATGCACTGCGTCGACTGCCACACGCGCAACGACGCGATGGGCGACGGGTTCCTCTACTCGCGGATGGAGGACGCCGTCGAGATATCGTGCGAGGGGTGCCACGGCTCCGCCGGCGAGTACGCGAGCAGCGTGACGCGCCGCGGCACGCGGCTCACGAACCTCGTGAGGAAGGGCACGGCGGAGTCGCCGGAGTACTTCCTCGAGGGGCGCATCGACGGGAAGCTCCACCGCGTGAAGCAGTCGCGCGACGTCGTGCGCCCCGGCAGCGCCGACTTCAACGCGCAGGCCGCTCTCGCGATGACGGGCGACCACGCGCGGCTCGAGTGCTACGCGTGCCACAGCGGGTGGAACCCGAACTTCTTCGGCTTCCACTTCGACAGGAACGAGCAGTTCACGCAGCTCGACCTCATCTCGGCGCAGCGCACGCAGGGACGCGCCACGACGCAGGAGAAGGTGTTCTCCACGTTCAAGAGCTTCTACCTCGGCTGGAACAGCCACGGCCGGATCGCGCCGTACATGGTCGGCTTCTCCACGATGGCGACCGCGCACGACAAGGACGGCGGACTGCTCCTCGACCAGGCGCTCCCCGTGACGCGCGCCGGTCTCTCGGGCATGACGATGATCCATCACCAGACGCACACGACGACGGCGCGCGCGCGTCTCTGCGTGGAATGCCACCGCGCGCCGGCGACGTTCGGACGCGGCTCCGTGAACTTCCGGCTGATGCGGAACTTCATCGTCACGGGCGGCGACACCGGCGTGCGCACGCTGTCGCTCGACAGAAAGTCGCCGGGCGACACGTCGCTGCTCTCGGCACTGCCCGTCGCGTCGGTCCGCGCGCTGGCGCTCGTCTCGAACCGTGTGACGGGCCGCAGCGAGTGGGCGTACGCCGCGTCGGCGACGGGATCACTCGCGGCGTGCGACGTGTCGAGTCCGGGCTTCCCGCGGATCGCGTCGTCGCTCGACGCCGCCGCGAAGGACCCGCAGGCGCTCGTCGCCGCGGCGTCGCGTCTCTACCTCGCCGACGGCGAGAACGGCGTGACGATCTTCGACATCTCCATTGCGTCGCGCCCGAAGCAGATCGCTCGCGTGCCGGACGTGCCCGCGTACGGACTCTGGCTCGACGGGACGACGCTCCACGTCGCCGCCGGCAACCGCGGACTCGCCGCGATCGACGTGCGCGACGCAAAGACGCCGCGCATCGTCCATCCCGGCTTCGACCTGAACGGCGAGGACACGGCGCCGACGTTCGTCTCGCGCATCTGCGTGCTCTTCCAGTACAGCCGTCCGAACCAGAACGTGCTCGAGGCGCCGCGCACGACGCCGCGCGCGCTCGCCGTCATCGGCACGCGCGACGCGTCGGTGTGGCTCGTCGACGTGACGGAGCCCGCGATGCCGAGCGTGCTCGCGCCGCTCGGCGGGGCGCGCGCGGTGCGCGTGCCGGTGACCGACGTGGCGATCGCGACGCTCTACGAGCTCGGAAGCGAGGGCGGCGCCATCGCGACCGACGAGCGCGACTGCGCCTTCGTGCTGTTCGAGCAGGGCGGGCCGCAACTCCTCGTCCTCGACGTGACCGATCCCGTGCAGTCGAAGTTCAGAGGCGTCGTCTCGCTGCGCGCGCAGACGCGCGCGATCCGGGTCGCGCGCGTCTACAACCCGCCATTCCTCCAGACGTTCGTAGTGGCCGTCGGGGCACTCGGTACGCAGATCGTGGACGTGTCGAAGCCCGACACCCCGACCGTCGTCGCCAGCCTCGCCACGCCGCTCAACGCGTTCGCGATCGAGCTCGAGGAGTTCCCGCTCGACCGCACGGTCGACGCGGACGGGCGGCCGATCATGGACGTGAGCCACGAGGGAGCCCGCTGGCTCGACCAGCAGGAACTCGAACGCGTTCTTCATGTACCATCGTTCTGGTCGATGCCGGCGACCCCCGGAGGGACGAAGCGATGACGAAGCGGATGACTGCGATCCTCGTGGGACTCCTCGCGGCGAGCGCCGCGGCGGGCGACGAGCCGAAGATGGACGGCAAGCCCGCGGCGGACACGCGCACGAAGGCGGAGATCCTCGCCGACGCACAGAAGCAGTTCGGGAAGGCCGACGCCAACGGCGACGGCTGCCTGAAGGGCGACGAGATCGTGAAGGGCTGGGTCGAACGCTACGACCTCGACGCCGACGGGAGGGTCAGCCGAACCGAGTTCCTCGACATCTCGACGCGCCCGCCGAAGCTGCGCCACCCGTCGCCGATGCGCGACACCGTCGCGCGCGCGCGCCTGAACATGACGACGTTCGACAAGAACAAGGACGGGATCATCCAGAAGGACGAGTACCCGGGCGACCAGGTGAAGTTCCGCAAGTTCGACCGTAACAAGGACGGCGCGCTCTCGCTCGCGGAGACGATGACGATGGCGGACGAGGAGATCGCCGACATCCGCGACAAGATGAAGAGCCCGAACCGCTACGAGTTCCTCGTGCTCTTCGACGTCGATGGCGACAACAGCGTCTCGCAGGACGAGTACGACGGCCCCTCGGCCGAGTTCAAGCGCTACGACAAGGACTCGGACGGCGTCGTGACGTACGACGAGCTCTATCCGGAGCGCATGATGGACCGGATGAAGAAGTACGAGGACATGGGCCCGAAGCCCGAGGACCTTTCGATCTTGGAGACGATGGACAAGGACAAGGACGGCAAGGTCACGCGCTCCGAGTTCAAGGGCACCGACGACGCGTGGAAGCGCCTCGACAGGAACAGCGACGGAGTCGTCACGATCGCCGACGCGCGCTGATCAGCGGATCCCGAACATCGCCTTGAACACGTGCCCCGCGACCGCGGGGTTCTCCCTGAGGCGGCGCGTGCTGTAGCCGTACCACGCCTCGCCGTACGGCACGTAGATGCGCACGCGGTGGCCTTTCGCGAGGATCTCGTCGCGGAGCCACTCGCGCACACCGAGCAGCATCTGGAACTCGTAGCGCTCCTTCGGCGTCGCGAGTTCCGCGAGGAGCGACATCGCGTGCTCGACGAGCACCTCGTCGTGCGTCGCGATCGCGACCCTGCCGCTGCCGCGCAGCAGCGCCTCGAGGTTTCGCCGGTAGCTCGCGCGGATCTCCTCGCGGTCGTGGTACGTCACCTCCGGCGCCTCGCGGTAGATGCCCTTGCAGAGACGCACGGGCACGCCCTCGGCCGCGAGCTTCGCGACGTCGGCGTCGGTGCGGCGCATGTACGCCTGGATCACGCAGCCGACGGGGAGCCCCTGCGATCGAAGTGACCGCACGAGCGCCAGCGTCCGGTCCGTGTACGGCGAGTTCTCCATGTCGATGCGCAGGAAGCCGACCTTCGCCGCGGCCTGCCGCGCGAGCACCGTGACGAGTTCGCAGCACACGGCGTCGTCGAGGCCGAGGCCGAACGCCGTGAGCTTCACCGAGACGTTGGCGCGCAGTCCCTCGCCGGCGATCGCGTCGATCATCCGGCCGTACTCCGCCGCGGTCGAGCGCGCCTCGGAGATGTCGGTGATGAACTCGCCGAGCACGTCCACCGTCGCCTCGGCGCCCTTCGCGTTCAGCTCGCGGATGACGCGAACGGCATCGGCGATCGTCTCGCCGGCGATGTAGCGGCGCGCCACGAGGCCCACGACGAACCTCGGAGTGACGGGAAGCGCCGCGGCGACCAGCCGGTCGAGGACTGACATCGGACGAGGGATAGTCATGCGCCGCGACCGCGCGAAGAGGAATCGCCGCGCGCGCGGCCGTAACCTCCGTCGATGGCGCTGGTCCTCGGCCTGAACTCCACGCACGACGCCGCCGCGGCACTGCTCAAGGACGGCGAGATCGTCATGGCGGTCGAGGAGGAGCGCCTCTCGCGCGTGAAACACCACTTCGGGATGCCCCGGCGCGCGGTCGCGGCGTGCGTCGCGGCCGCGGGCGCATCCATCGAGGACGTGGAGCACGCGGCCTTCTACATGAACGCGCGGAAGTGGCTCACCGTCAACGCGATCCACTTCCTCCGGAACTTCCCCGCGAGCCGGCGGTACCTCGCGAGGAAGCCAGCACTCTGGCGCAGCTTCGTCGGCGTCGAGCGGAGCATTCGCGAGGAGACGGGCTTCCGCGGGCGCCTGCACTTCGTCGACCATCACACCGCGCACATCGAGAGCGCCTTCTGGCCGAGCGGCTTCAGCGAGGCCGCCGCGCTGACGATCGACGGCGCGGGCGAGGCAGAGACGACGGTCCTCGCTCGCGTCGACGAACGCGCGCTGACTCGTCTCCACACCGCGCGGTATCCGATCTCGGTCGGGAAGGTGTGGGAGACCGTCAGCGACTGGCTCGGCTGGATGCCCACGCGCGACGAGGGCAAGGTGATGGGACTCGCGCCGTACGGCGACGACCGGTTCGTCGCGCGCTTCGCCAAGGTCCTCGCGCCGCGCGACGACGGCACGTTCCACCAGGGCCTCGAGTACTTCTCGTTCCAGCGCGGCGGGCCGCGCTTCTTCTCCGAGCGATTCGTCGCGGAGTTCGGCGCGCCGCGCCCGGTGGACGGCGAACTCCTCGACCATCACCGCGCCGTCGCTTTCGCGCTGCAACGGCAGACGGAGGAGGTCGTGCTCGCCCTCGCGCGGCGACTTCGCGACGAGACGAAGCTCCCCCGCCTCGTGATGGCCGGCGGCGTCGCGCTGAACTGCGTCGCGAACGGACGCCTGGTGCGCGAGCGCGTCTTCGACGACGTCTTCGTGCAACCCGCCGCCGGCGACGACGGCGCGTGCCTCGGCGCGGCGTTCCACGTTTCACACCGGCGACTCGGCATCGCGCGCGCGAGCGCGATGCGGCACGCTTTCCACGGACCCGAGTTCGACGAGACGGCGACGCTCGCCGCCGCGGCGGTGCGCGGGCTCGTGCCCGAGCGGCCCGCCGACGTCGTCGCGGAGACCGCGCGGATGCTCGCTTCCGGCGCCATCGTGGGATGGATGCAGGGCCGCATGGAGTACGGTCCGCGCGCTCTCGGCCATCGCTCGATCCTCGCGAACCCGTCCGATCCGAACGCGAAGGACGTCGTCAATCGCCTGGTGAAGTTCCGCGAGGGGTTCCGTCCCTTCGCCCCCGCGGTGCCGCTCGAACGCGCCGGCGAGTGGTTCGAGGACGCGCGGCCGTCTCCGTACATGCTGCTCTCGTTCCTGGTGCGACCGCAGTTGCGCTCTCGGCTCCCCGGAGTGACGCACGTGGACGGTTCCTCGCGCGTGCAGACCGTGGCGCGCGAGGACGATCCGCGCTTCCACGGCCTGCTCGCGGCGTTCGGCGGGATCACGGGCGTGCCCGTCCTGCTCAACACGTCGTTCAACGTTCGCGGCGAGCCGATCGTCTGCTCCCCCGCCGAGGCGCTCGACGCACTCGGTCGGACGGGACTCTCGGCCGTGGTCGTCGGCGATCTGATCTTCCGGAAATAGGCCGGACGCCGGGGTACGCCGCTCCTAGAATCCGCGCCCCGTTCCTCGCGCGTTTCCACAGGAGTGATCCGACATGGCCGATCCGACCCTCACGACCGAGAACCTGGAGTGGCAGGCGAAGGCCCGCGAGGTGGCCGACAAGTACATCCGCCCGGTCGCCTGGAAGTACGACCGGCTCCAGGAGTACCCCTTCGAGGTCCGGGACCGGATGAAGGAGTACGGGCTCTTCGGGGTGTTCATCCCGAAGGAGCACGGCGGCGCCTCGGGCAGCGTGCTGAACCTCTGCATCGTGGTCGAGGAACTCGCGAAGGCCTGCGGCGGTATCGGCGTGGGGTTCGCGGTGAACGCGCTGGGATCCTTCCCGCTCATGGTCGGCGGCACCGACGAGCAGAAGCAGCGCTACCTGCCCGCCGTCGCGCGCGGCGAGAAGCTGGTGGCGTTCGGGCTCTCGGAGAGGAACGCCGGGTCCGACGCCGGCGGCATGGTCACGCGGGCGCAGAAGGTCGACGGCGGCTGGGTCCTGAACGGACACAAGAAGTGGAACACGGCCGGACTCGTCGCGGATCTCAACACGATCTTCGCCGTCACCGACCCCGACTCGAAGTCTCGGAGGATCAGCGCCTTCGCGATCGACTGTCCGCACGACGGTCTCAGGATCACGAAGATCGAGGACAAGATGGGGATCCGCGCGATCCCGGTCGTCGAACTGGCGCTCGAGGATCTTCGCGTCTCCGACGATGCGCTCATCGGCGGACGCGCCGGACTCGGCTTCACGCACGCGATGGCGACGCTCGACAAGGCTCGGCCCGGCGTCGCAGCGCAGGCGGTCGGCTGCGCGGCGGGCGCTCTCGAGTTCGCGATCGTCTACGCGACCAAGCGCGTGCAGTTCGGGGAGCCGATCTCGTCGAAGCAGATGGTTCAGCAACTCCTCGCCGACATGGCGATGCAGGTGGAGGCCGCTCGTCAGCTCGTGTACGCCGCCGCGCGGCACGTCGACGCCGGGTCGCCGAAGGCGAACAAGTTCGCCGCCATGGCCAAGTGCTTCGCCACCGACGTGGCGATGAAGGTCACCACCGACGCCGTCCAGGTCTTCGGCGGGTACGGATTCATGCGCGACTACCCGGTCGAGAAGTACATGCGCGACGCGAAGATCACGCAGATCTACGAGGGCACGAACCAGGTCCAGCGGCTCGTGATCGCGCGCAACCTCATCAAGGAAGCCGGCGAGCTCGACCGTCTTTCGGCCTACATCCCGATCCCCGAGCACCTGCGCTGAGTCGCGCAGACCGAGGGCCCGCCCGGCTCCCCCTCGCGATGAGGCTGAATCGCGGCGCGAGCCGGTCTCCGACATGCGAATCACCGAATCCCGCGGGGGCGGCCCCCAGCGCGCCGCGTCGAAGCTTGCCGGACAGGGCGTGGAGCCGCTAGGCTCACGGGCCCGGCGCGGCGCTCGCGTGCCGTAAGATATTGCCAGACAATGAGTTATGACGTTCCCCCGCGGAGCGTCGCGAGGAAACCATGGCACTCCCGCCCAATGCAGTCTCGAGCGACCAGGAGATGGTCGAGTCGTTCATCGACCGCGTGTATCACCCCCACAAGGGCGCGATCTGGACCGGCGTCACGCTGTTCTTCGCCGCGGTGATCGCGATTCTCGCGGTGCGTGAGTATCGCGCGTCACGTCGAGACGACATGTGGTCGCGCTATCGCGAGGCGGCCGGCGGCTTCCGCCTGGACCCTCTCAACGAACCCGACAAGGCCGCGGCGACGAAGCAGATCGAAGCGCTGCAGCAAGTCATCAAAGATTACCCGGACGACAGCGTGACACCGTTCGCGTGGCTCCAGGTGGCGAAGGCGCAGTACGCCACAGGCGATTACGAAGCGGCGCTGAAGTCGATCGAGTCCCTGCGCTCCGGCTTCAAGGACTTCGCGCTGAACCGGCTTCCCGCCGAACTGAATGCGACCGGTCGCGCTGAGCCGCTCGTCCAGAAGCTCGAGGACACATTCAAGAGCGAGCGCGAGTGGTCGAAGAAGCAGACCTACGTGCATCACTGGCCCTCGGAGGACCGGCTCGCCCTGGTCGAGACGACGGCCGGCAACATGTGGCTCGGCTTCTACTCCGATCCGAGCGAGGCGCCCCAGCACGTGGCGGGGTTCATCGAGCGCGCGAAGCGGGGCGACTACAACGGAACCCAGATCTACTCGATCATCCAGACGACCGAGGGCGCTCCGTCCCAGTTCGAGGGGGGATCCAAAGCCTCGGGACTCGCCGAGCGCGGGGGCATCCGCGATCCGGCCGAGCACGACAAGGACGAGCCGACCGACACGATCGAACCCGAGGAGTCTCGCGCGACCGTGCATCACGAGTACCGGGTGGTTTCCTCCGCCAAGCTGGAGTCGGGTGAGTCGGCCACTCGTTTCCTGGTCGTCGCCAAGCGCGGCGGCCTCAACAAGTTGAACGGCGAGAGCACTCCGTTCGCAGCGGTGATGGAGCGCGAGCAGTCGCTCGAGACGCTCGACAAGATCGGGCGATCCCCCACCTATGGCAACCACCCAGAGACCAAGGACAGCCCCGGCGTCTATCGCCTGCGCGATCATCCCTACCCCCCGATCTACATCCGAAGGGTCTCCATCTTCTCCAAGGAGAAACTGGAGGACGGGCACGCATGGGACACTTCCCGCGTGGGGAAGAACGAGCCGGAGCCGTGGGAAGCCGGCCTGGCGCCGCCCAAGCCCGACGAGTTCACCGACCGGAAGTAGGCGCGACCGCCGTTTCACGGAAACCGATCGGACGCGCCTTCCGGTGTTTCACGTGAAACACAACGAGCGCCGAGCGGTTAGCCAGCGACGCGAGCCCATCCCGGACTCCCCGCCCCATCGCCGCGTCGTGCTGAACGCGCCCCGAATTCCGCGGCGGTCTCGATCTGGCGACCTCGGCGGCCTTGGACGAGCGTTCGCGCGTCAGGCGCTCACAGTCGACTCCGGCCTGGCATCCACCGGGCAGGACAGGAGTGACAGCAGTCGCTCGAGGTCCGCTGCCGAGTAGTAGTCGATCACGATCTTGCCGACGTCCGCCCGCTCGCGAATGGCGACGCGAGTCCCCAGGCGCTCGGCCAACTGGCGCTCGATCTCGGCGAGGTGCGGGCTGCGACTCATCTCGGGATGTCCGACGGGGGGCTTGGCCTCGCCCCAACTCCGCGCAAGACGCTCGACATCCCTGACGGAGAGTCGCTCAGATTCGACGCGACGCGCCAACGCTCGCTGCGCCTCGGCGTCGCCGACGGCGAGCAGCGCGCGCGCGTGCCCCATGGACAACGTTCCACGTGAAACAAGCTCCTGCAGATCTCCCGGGAGGTCCAGGAGTCGAAGCATGTTGGCGATGGCTGAGCGGCTCTTGCCCAGCCGCTGAGCCGCCTGCTCCTGCGTCACGTCGAGCCGCTGGATGAACGACTGGTAGGCGCGCGCCTCTTCGAGCGGCCCGAGGTCCTGCCTTTGGATGTTCTCGATGAGCGCCAATTCGAGCATCTGCGTGTCATCGGCTGCGCGAACGATCGCCGGGATCGCCTTCAGTCCCAGGCGCTGACAGGCCCGGTACCGCCGCTCGCCGGCAACGATCTCGTAGCCCTCTCCGGCGGCGCGCACGACGATGGGCTGGATCACCCCGTGCTCGCGGATCGACGCGGCCAGTTCCTCCAGCTCCTCGGCCCGGAACTCACGACGTGGCTGGAAGGGGTTGGGGCGCAGGCGCTCCAACTCGACCTGAAGAACCTCGGCCGCTTCGACGTCGGCGCTCTCCGACAAGAGGAAGTCCAGTCCTCGACCCAGTTTCCGGTGCACCATGTTCGCCTCCTGAAAGCACAATGGCATGTGGGTCAACAGTCGAATGCTACCACCAACGGTCACATTCCCATCGTACCCCGCGCCGGGGACATCGACAGCGCCGGCGGAATCGCCACGGAATCCGCCATCGACGCCGTCCACGCGCGCTGTATTCGTTTGTAATACTTCCCCCGACGGTTGACGCATGTGCTTGTCCCAACTACAGTTCCATCCATGTTTGGACTCCACGGCGCTCTCCCCATTTGCGCCGCCACCTTCGCAGACCTCCGCCGTCGTCCTGGATCGCTCCTCGCCGCGCTCGCGATCGCGGTGCTCCTAGTCCTGCTTCCCGACATCTGCGCCCGGGCGGTGGACGAAGCCGATTCGCTCGGCATGCAGGTCGGCCTCTCCACGATCGCTGCATTCCTCTCGCTGGTCGCCGGCTTCGCAGGACTTCGTTGCGGCGCCCCAGAAGGCGACCTCGGTGCGACCTCCGAGTGGAGAACCTCCCCGCTCACGCCGGGCGCCTACGTTCTCGGGCGCTTCGGAGGCATCACCGCGCTCATCGCCGTGGCGTTCGTTGTTCTCACGCCCTTCCTGCTCGCGGGGCAGTTCGCCGCCGTGCGCGACGATCCGCCCGCCCTCGAAGCTGCTGCGCTCGCGACTTTGGGCGTCTTGCTCTCGGCCGCGCTCTTCGGTGCGATCGGTCTCTTCCTCGCGACGACGATGTCCACGCAACTCGCCTCGATCCTCCTGCTCGCCACGATCGTTGCGACGCGGACGCTCGTCCCGTCGCTTGCCGCCCGGGGGAGCTTCCTAGCGTGGATCGCGGCGTTCCTGCCCGACGCGTCGCGCCTCGACCTGTCGCGCGAACTCGCGTTCCATCGTCCGATCGACGCTGCGGCCATGGTGCTGGCGTGCGCGGCCGTCGCGGTGCAGGTGGCCGCGCTCCTGTGCGCGGCGGCGTGGTCGCTCGGACGTCGCGAGAACTGAACGGCTGGGAATGCGCCCCGCCTAGGGCTTTGAGGCAGGTCGGGTATCCCGCATCATCGCGCGACCCAAGTCCAGACCACTCCTTGCGCTACGCAATCCTCGCCGACATCCACAGCAACCTCGAGGCACTCGAGGCGGTGCTCGCGGCGCTGTCGAAATCGCGCATCGACCGCTACGTCTGCGTGGGGGACGTCGTCGGATACGGCGCGGATCCCAAGCCCTGCATCGATCGCGTGCGGGACATCTGCTCCGTCGTCATCGCCGGCAACCACGACTGGGCCGTCGCGGGAACGCTGTCGCTCGAGTTCTTCAACAGCTACGCGCGCGAGGCGATCCGCTGGACGCGCGAGCGCCTCGACCCGGTGGACGTCGCGTGGCTTCGCGACCTTCCGCTCGAGCACGACCTCGACGGCCTCGCGATGCTCGTGCACAGCACGCTGCACAATCCGCAGGCGTTCGACTACCTCCTCACGTCCTACGACGCGCACCTCACGATGCGGGTGCTCGAGCGGCCGCTCTGCTTCGTCGGGCACTCGCACATCCCGATCACGTTCATGGAGCGCAACGGACTCGGGTTCACGTTCTCGGACACCATCGACCTGACCAAAGTGGACAAGGCGATCATCAATCCGGGCTCGGTAGGGCAACCGCGCGACGAGAACCCCGCGGCCGCCTATGCCATCTACGACACCGTCAAGCGCAGGGTGACGCTGCATCGCGTGCCCTACGACATCGACGGGTGCTGCGCGAAGATCGAGCAGGCCAGGCTCCCGCAGGTGCTCGCCGACCGGTTGCGCGTCGGCAAGTAGTAGATTCCCCAGCCAGGGCGGCGGCCCTGTAACGTCGCGACCGCCTCCGCATGACGCAACGCCACGGACACCTGCCGCGCGCGCTCCTCGTCGCCGCCGACACGGCTGCTGCGATCGCCGCCTGCATCGTCGCCTACGTCCTGCGAATCGGATTCGAGATCGTCCCCGTCACGGGACGCACGGACGTGCTGCCCGCGCGCTATCTCGAGGCCCTGCCGATCGCCGCGACGGTGATGCTGCTCGCAGTCGCGCTTGCGGGCCTCCACGGACGCGCTTTTTTCGCCCGCCCCGCCGGCGTCGCCGATTCGCTCCGGGCGGCGGGACTCGCGCTCGCGCTGCTCTCGACCGCAGCGCTCCTCTACTGGCGCAACTTCCAGTACAGCCGCCTGACCATCGTCATCGCCGCCGCATCGTTCGCGCCGGCGCTCTTCCTCGCTCGCGCTCTCGCGGCGCGCGCCGTCGCGCTCCTCGCCCGGAGCCCTCGCTACCGGAGTTCGGCGCTCGTCGTCGGCGGGGGAGCGCCCGCGGCCGCGCTGGCTCGAGCGATCGCCGACGAATCCTGGATGGCGCTCGATGTGGTCGCGGTGCTCCCGGTGGGGGAGGCGCCTGCGGCCTGGCCGCTTGCGCGGCGGATCGACGACGTCGCCGGAGCGCGGGCCCTCCTCGACGCCGGAGGCGCGCGCGAAGTGTTCGTCGCGCTCGCGGCCGCGGACGCGCGGCACCTTCCGGCGCTCCTCGCGGAACTCGCGCAGACGCCGGCGGACGTCCGCGTCGTCCCTGACCTCGGCGGCGCTCTCCTCCTGAACCCGAGCGCCACCGTGGTCGCGGGACTTGCGGTCATCTCCGTCCGGGAACGGCCGCTCTACGGCCTGCGCGCGCTGGCGAAGCGCTCGACCGACGTCCTCCTCGCCGCCCTTCTCCTGGTGGCGCTCTCGCCCCTCTTCGTGCTCGTCGCGCTGCTCGTCCTCGTCGGCGCCGGAACTCCGATCCTCTACCGCCAGGAGCGGATGGGCCTCGACGGGCGCCCCTTCGCGATGCTGAAGTTCCGCACGATGCACACCGACGCGGAATCCACGACGGGTGCCGTCTTCACGCGCCGCGGCGACCCGAGGGTCACCTCCGTCGGCCGTGTGCTGCGCCGCCTGTCGCTCGACGAGTTTCCCCAGCTCTGGAACGTCCTGCGCGGGGACATGAGCCTCGTCGGACCGCGGCCCGAGCGTCAGCCGTTCATCGAGCAGTTCCGCGCGCGACTCCCGAGCTACATGCTCCGGCAGACCGTGAAGTCGGGCATGACGGGCTGGGCGCAGGTGCACGGCCTGCGGGGCGAGTCGTCGCTCGAGGATCGGCTCCGCTACGATCTCGAGTACATCGACCGCTGGAGCCTCCTCTTCGACCTCGAGATCCTCGGACGCACGGCGGTTCAGGTGATGGTGGGCCGCAATGCGTACTGACGCCGCGATCCGGCGAGGAGAGGCCCCCTGAGCGAGCACGACTCCGTCCTCGATGCCTACCTGCGCGACATCCAGCGCGTGCCGCTCCTCAGCGCCGCGGAGGAGCGCGAGCTCGCCATCCGGATCCGGACCGGCGACCTCGAGGCCAGGGAGCAGATGATCCGCGCGAACCTCCGACTCGTGGTGTCGATCGCGAAGGTCTACGGCCGCCGCGGCCTCTCGCTCCTCGACCTCATCGAAGAGGGCAACATCGGCCTCGTCCGCGCCGTGGAGCGTTTCGACCCCGCGCAGGAGTGCCGCTTCAGCACCTACGGCTCCTGGTGGATCAAGCAGTCGATCCGGCGCGCTCTCGTGAACACCACCAAGACCGTGCGCGTGCCGTCGTACATGGTCGAGATCATCTCCAAGCTGAAGAGCACGTCGTCGCGCCTCGAGGAGACGCTCGCGCGCCAGCCCACCCACGCCGAGATCGCCGAGGCGATGGGACTGCCCGCCGAGAACGTCGGACTGATCCGCAGGGCGATGCGCGCGGCGCGCGACGGCGCGCAAGCCATCTCGCTCGACGCGCTCACCGCGGAGCGCCGCGACATCGCCGACGAGCGCGGGAACCCGGAGGACGACACGTTCGACCCCGAGGAGTTGGCACAGCTCCAGGGTCTCCTCGACTCGATCGATCCGCGCGAAGCGGAAGTCCTCCGGCTGCGATTCGGTCTCGAGGACCACGCGCCGCTGACGCTGCGAGAGATCGGCAAGAAGCTCGGCATCTCGCGCGAGCGGGTCCGTCAGATCGAGAGCCGGGCGCTCCAGAAGCTGCACGCACGGATGACCGGCGCGTCGTGAGTGCCCAGACGGCGCCGGCGCTCGAGACCGACCGGCTCGACGGACCCGGGCCCGCTGCGCTCTACGTGCACGTCCCCTTCTGCGAGGCGAAGTGCAGCTACTGCGACTTCTACTCAGTCCCCCAGGGCGGCGTTCGCGAATCGCGGTACGTGGAGGCGCTCGCCGCCGAGGCGTCGGCGCGGTCACCCACGGGATTCGCGCCGAGGACCGTGTTCATCGGCGGCGGCACCCCGACGGCGCTCGGCGACGACGACTTCGCGCGTCTCCTCGCGCTCGTCCGCGAGATGACGCATCCCGGCGGCCGCCTCATCGAGTGGACGATCGAAGCGAATCCCGGGAGCCTCACTCCGTGGAAAGCCCGCGCGATGGCCGACGCGGGCGTCACGCGGATCTCGCTCGGAGTCCAGAGCTTCGACGACGCCGTGCTGCGCTCCGTGGGTCGCGTGCACGACGCGCGCACCGCGCGCGAAGCGGTCGGCATCGCGCGCGCGTCGGGCGTGCCGTTCGTCTCGCTCGACCTCCTGTTCGCGATCCCGGGCCAGGGACTCGCGACGTTCGAGAACGATCTGCGCGAAGCGGTGGCGCTCGGCACGGACCACGTCTCGGCGTACGCGCTCCTCTACGAGCACGGCACGACGATGGAGCGGCGCCGCGACGCGGGACTCGTCGAGCGCGAGGAGGAGGACATCGAGCTGACGATGATGCGCCGCGCCCGCGAGGTGCTCGGCGCAGCGGGCTTCGTCCGCTACGAGGTCTCGAACTTCGCCCGCCCCGGGCGCGAGTGTCTGCACAACATCAACTACTGGCGCAACGGCGAGTACCTGGGGCTCGGCGCCTCCGCGGCCGGGTACCTCGGCGGCGAGCGCCGCACGAACGTGGCTTCCTGGCGCGACTACGAGACTGCGGCGCTCGCGGGCAGCGACCCGGTGGCGTTCAGCGAACGCCTCGACGCCGGCCGTGCGATGGGGGAGGAGGTCATGCTGCGCCTGCGCATGGCCGAGGGGATGTCGCTCGCCGCGCTGTCGGCGCGATGGGGCATCGATGCGGCGGCCCGCTACGGCGCTCTCGTCGCGCGGTTCGCGCGCGCGGGACTGCTCGACGTCACGGACGGCGGCGACCGTGTCGCGTTCGCGGAGCGCGGGCTCGAGGTGGCGGACGGGATCCTCGCGGAGTTCGTGGCGTCGGAGTAACGGCGGAAGAAATTCCGGAATTCGGATGACGCCTTTCGGCGTCCCGGACGGACCTAGTCCGCATCGCTCACCACGCTTCGCGCCTGGCCGGCCTTTCGGGGCGATGGCTTCGTTGAGTCCCTTGCGAAGACCTGTCAAGGTCCGCGCTGCGGGCCTCGCCTTGCCCTCGACCCGAAATTCTCGGCCAGGACACTCTGTCCTCCGCATCGCGTCCCAAGCATCGGCGGGTGATGCTGCAACCACCTGCGGTCCGGTCCGTTCTCGCGCGAACCCTGGTGAGCGATGCGGGCTAGTGATGTCGGCACTCTCGGGACGGCGCCCGCCCGAGCATCCGGACATGGCCTCCAACGTCCGCGCTGCGGCAGGGCCGCGCATTGCAGGGAAGCACGACGGCGGTGGTGGCAGGGGGAGGGCCCTTCGGGCTCGGTCGGCGGGGAGCGGCGCGGATCAGCCGGCGAGGACGCGTTCGTAGAGAGCGACGTACCGGTCCACCACGGCGGGCCCCGCGAATCGCGCAACGGCGTCGGCGCGACCGGACTCTCCCATGCGACGCCGCAGCCCCTCGTCGCCCAGCAACCTCACCGCGCCCGCGGCGGCGCCCTCCACGTCGCCCACCTCGACGAGCAGGCCCGTCCGCCCGCTCTGCACGACCTCGGGCAGGCCGCCCGAATCTGTGCCGATCACCGGCACGCCGCAGGCGAGCGCCTCGAGCGCCGAGAGGCCGAACGATTCGTGCTCGCTCGGCAGGATGAAGAGATCCGACGCCGCGTACACGCGCTCCACGTCCTCCTGCTCGCCGAGGAAGTGGACGCGCTCCGAAACTCCCGCCGCCGCCGCGGCGCGTTCGGCGGTCGCGATCTCGGGACCGTCGCCGGCGAGGAGGAGGCGCGCCGGCACCTTCGCAGCCGTCCGCGCGAAGATGTCGATCACGTCCCTGACGCGCTTCACCTCGCGGAAGTTCGACACGTGCGACAGCACCTTCTCGCCCGGCGGGACGAGACACTTCCTGAGCGGGCTCTCCGCGCGCGGCTGGAAGCGCTCCACGTCGACGAAGTTCGGCAGCACCTCGATCGCGCGCGTCGGCTGGAAGAACCGGAGCGTCTCGCCGCGCAGCCACTCCGACACCGTCGTCACAGCGTCGCTGCGCTCGATGCCGTAGCGCGTCGGCTGGAAGTACGCGCGGTCGAGACCGACGATCGTGATGTCCGTGCCGTGCAGCGTGGTGACGATCTTCGGGCGCTTCGTTCCGAGCATGTCGCGCGCGAGCAGCGCCGAGACGGCGTGCGGGATCGCGTAGTGCACGTGCAGCACGTCGAGCTGGCGCGATTCAGCCACGTCGCGCAGGAGCGACGCGAGGGCGAGGTCGTAGGGCGGGTACTTGAAGAGCGGATACGGCGTGACCTGCACGCGGTGGAACGACACGTTCGCGTGGTAGCCGGTCAGCCGCGCGGGCCGCGCGTAACTGACGAAGTGGACCTCGTGCCCGCGCGACGCCATCGCGAGTCCGAGTTCGGTGGCGATCGCTCCGGAGCCGCCGTACGTCGGATAGCAGCAGATTCCGATGCGCACGTCAGACGCTCCCGCCGAAAAGCGCCGCCACGTCGGTGACGGCGAGCGCGCCCATCGGCACGAGCGGTTCGCCGAACTCGACGCCCGCGCGGCGTCCCCACACTCGCGCGCGCGCCTCGATGCGCGAGAAGAAGTCCGGCCGTGCGATCAGGGTCGGGAACTCGCGCTTCGCCTTCGGGTCGTGGAGCTGGCTCGCGAAGCACCGCGCGAGCTCAAGGCGCCGCTTCCACACGGGCGTGACGTCGACGACGACCGCGTGCGTCTCCTCGTCGTGCATGAAGTAGTGGAAGACGCGCGCGGGACGGTACGGCCTGCCCGGTGCGTCGAAGTTCTTCATGCCCGCCGGATAGATCGATTCGGCGACCGCGCGTCCCGCGGCGGCATGGTCGGGATGAAGGTCGCGCGGCAGCGGCGCGAGCACGATCTTCGGCCGGTGCCTGCGGATCGCGGCGACGATCGCGATGCGAAGGTCCATCGACGCCTCGAGTTCCGTGTCCGGGAACTCCAGCGTCTCGCGCAGCGCGAGCTTCGCGAGCTTCGACGCGCGGCGCGCCTCGGCGGCGCGCGTGCTGCGCGTCCCGCGGCTCCCCTTCTCACCCGCGGTCAGATCGAGCACGCCGACGCGGAGGCCCGCGCCGGTGAGGCGCAGGATCGTGCCGCCGCACCCGAGCTCCACGTCATCGGGGTGCGCGCCGACGGCGAGGACATCGAGCCGTTTCACGATGGGGACTCCTCTCCCGGTCCGGGCGCACCCACGCGGAACATTACGGCCTGGGAGCCCGCCGCGTCCGCCGCAGCGAGCGTAGCGATGTGCTCTGCGAGGGCACCGTGGCCCATCTGCGCGAGCCACGGAAGCGGAGACACGCTCCTATCCTGCGGTTCGCCGCCGGGGAAGAGCGAGGCGAGGAGCTTCGAGCGTCGCGAATCGGCCGCCAGCGCCCGCTCCTTCGCTTCGCGCCGAAGCGCGTCGCCGTACGCCTCGACGCCATGCACCAGCGCCGCGTGCCGCCGCTGCACGGCCGCGGATCCCTCTGACGGCGCCTTCGCGACGAGTTCGCGGAGCGCTGCGACTTCGGCGGGCTCGGGCGCGTCGTCGCGCGCGTCGAGGTCTCTCAGTCCGGCTTCCGAAAGACTTGCGGGATCGATGCCCAGCGCCCGGCAGCGGCGTTCGTCGCCCGCGGTGAAGAAGAGCCAGGACGTGCGCGCGACGAGCGCCGGCTGCGGCACTCCGAGGAAAGCGTGCAGCTCCGCGAGCCGCTCGCAGTAGCGAATCTCCGACGGACCGCAGACCTGCGCCGCGACGGGAAGGGCGACGTCCTGAGCGAGCACGCGCGTGACGACGTTCCACGAGAACGCTGAGTCGGGGAGCGAGCGCATCTCGTCCGTCGAGAGAATCGAGCCGTCCTCGACGCGCCACTCGTTGCCGGCGCGCTCGACCTTCAGCCGCCGCCCCGTGTTCTCGACGAGGAAGAAGAGTTCGTCGCGAGCGAGTTCGATCGACGGGGGCTGGCCGAGCGCCGCGGCGATCTCCTCCGCGGCGCGGATACGCGCCGCGAACTCGCCGGGACGCTCGATCTCGAAGTCCACTACCGGCCTCGCGAACGAGCGCAGCGTCTGCGGCTCGACGACGACGAGTCCGTGCGGCCCGAGGACGCGCAGGAGGATGCGCGAGAACCACGACCCCATCGTGTCGTCCGCCGAGGGCTCGATCGCCGCGAGGAGATCGTCGCGCGACGGGCCCTGCGCAAGCCGCGCCCGCAATGTGCCCACGAGGGCGGTCGCCTCGGCGGGCACCAGCACGTGCGAGAGCATGGTGCGGTCGCCGGCGAGCGGGACGCGCAGCGTCTCGACGCCGTCGCCGAGCGCCATCGCCACGTGATCGCATTCCGCGTGGTCGTGATCCTCGGACGCGTTCCAGAACACGGCGACCGCGGGAACGCCGTGGTCCGCGGAGATCCTCCGCGCGAGCGCGATGGCGTGACACGCCTTCGCCCAGACGAGTCCCGGCCCCGCGAGGAGCACGGGCTGCTGTCCTGCGACGACGACGACCGAGCGGCGCTCTGCGATCCGGCGCGCCGCGGCGACGGATTCGGACGGAGCGCCGAGCGCCTCGAGGCGCGCCGCGATCGCCGCCGAGACCTCCGCCCGAGGCATCTCGCGCGCCGACGCGCGGCGGACGGCCGTCTCGATCTGACTCATTGCGCCACCCCCGCGAGCACCAGGCGGTCCGCGTCGTCGCTCCAGACGCCGCCGGCGAGGTCGCCGTGGACGGAGACGGCGCGCAGGCCCGCCGCCGCGAGCATCGCCGTCATCTCCTCCCTGCCGTAGAGGCGCACCGATTCCTTCCAGCGGTCCACGCGCTTGCCGTCGGCGCCGCGCACCTCGACCTCCTTCTCCACGCGCCCGTCCTTGATGCAGCGGTGCTCGCGGACGGTGCGATCGCCCATCGTGCGCTCGGACGACGCCACGAGCGTCGCCGCGACGCGCGGCGCGCTGAGGAAGTCGAGGACGAACGTGCCGCCCGGGCGCAGCACGCGGCGGACCTCCGAGAGGTGCGCGCGGTCGCCTTCGTCGTCGAAGTAGCCGAACGACGTGAAGAGGGAGACAACGTGCGCGAAGGATCCGCCCGCGAACGGAAGGTGCCGGAAGTCCGCTCGCACGCAACGCGCGCCGCCGCGCCGCCGCGCCTCGGCGAGGAGTTCCTCCGAGTAGTCGATGGCGAAGACGTCCGCGCCGAGCGCCGCGAAGGCGCGCGCGTGGCGCCCCGCTCCGCAGCCGGCGTCGAGGAGCCGCGCGCCCGGCGCGACGCCGAGCAGCGACGCGACGAACTTCGCCTCGCGTTCCGCGGAGGCGTCGTCGCGGTGCGCGTAGACGTCGAGGTAGGCGCGGCGGAACGCCTTCGTCCACCATTCGGCGCCCGCTCGAGCGGTCACGCGGCTCTCGGGCCTCCGGTCGCGGCGGCGAGGGCGTCGCTCATCTCGTAGACGGCCGCGGCGACGGAGTCGCGCCAGCGCTTGTCGCCGAAACGCTCCGCGTGCGCGCCCGCGCGGAACGCGAACGTGAGGCCGCGAGAGCTGTTGACGATGGCGCCCGAGCCGTCGGGAAGGAACGCCTTCGCGCTGTCCTGCGCGGTCGCGCCCTGGGCGCCGTAGCCGGGGACGAGCAGCGGCGTCCTTGGCATCGCCGCGCGAAGCTCCGAGAGCTCGTCGGGGAACGTCGCGCCCGTGACCGCGCCGACCGAGGAGAGTCCGCACCTGCCGACGAGCGAAGGGTCGGCGCCGATCTCCTTCACCATCTTCGCCACGCGGCGCGAGAGCGGCGCGTCGCCGGTTGAGAGGTCCTGCAGGTCGGTCGATCCCGGGTTGCTCGTCTTCACGAGGACGAAGAGCCCCTTGCCCGCGGCGCGGCAGTGCGTGAGGTACGGCTCGAGCGAGTCGCGGCCCATGTACGGATTGACGGTGATCGCGTCGGCGCCGATGAGTCCGAAGTGCCCCTCGGCGTACGCCTCGGCGGTCGAGCCGATGTCGCCGCGCTTCACGTCGGCGATGACGAGGAGGCCCTTCTCCTGTGCCGCGATCACCGTCTCGTGGTAGGCGCGGAAGCCCGCGGCGCCGAGCGCCTCGAAGAACGCGATCTGCGGCTTGACCACGGGGACGATCGGCGCGATCACGGTGATCAGCTCGCGTGCCCAGTTCGAGATGGCGAGCGCCTGCTCGTTCGGCGTGTCACGCTTCGGTTTGAACTCCGCGGGGAGGAGGTTCACGCGCGGGTCGATCCCGACGCACACGGCCGAGCGCTTCTCGCGGCACGCGTTCGTCAGGCGGTCGGCGAAGTTGGTGGCCATGGCGCGTCACACCATCGCCGCGAGGGCGTCCGCGAGGAAGTTCGCGAGGAGCGCCGGGCCGCTCGGCGTGAGGTAGGACTCGGGGTGGAACTGGACGCCCTCGATCGGCAGTTCGCGGTGCCGGAGGCCCATCAGCTCCCCCGAAGCGGTGCGCGCGGTCGCGACGAGTTCCTCCGGCAACGGTTCGGCGACGACGAGGGAGTGGTATCGCATGGCGACGAGCGGACTCGGGAGACCCCTGAGCACGCCGCGGCCGTCGTGGAGGACGTCGCTCGTCTTCCCGTGCACGGGCGAGGGCGCGCGGACGACGCTCCCCCCGAACGCGACTCCGATCGCCTGGTGCCCGAGACACACGCCGAGGAGAGGGATGCGCAGCCCGGCGGCCGCGCGGACGAGGCCGACGGAGATCCCGGCCTCGCGCGGCGTGCACGGCCCCGGGGAGAGGACGATCGCGGAGGGCTCGAGCGCGAGCGCGCCGGCGACGGACACGGCGTCGTTGCGCCGCACCATCACCTCGGCGCCGAGCGCCGCGAGCGTCTGCACGAGGTTCCAGGCGAACGAGTCGTAGTTGTCGACGATGAGCACGCGCACGCCGCGACCTTCGCACGCCGCGGCACGTGTCCGCAAGTGCGGGGAGTCGGGGGGCGTGACGAACTCCCTCGCGCGCGCCGACGCGTCGCCTCAGGCCTGCTCGGCGGGCAGCGGCGCGCCGAGCGGCAGCGTGAACGCGAAGATGCTGCCGCCGCTGCGCGCCGGCTCGTACCAGATCGTCCCGCCCTGGCGCTCGAGGATCGCGCGCGCCATCGGGAGACCGAGCCCGAGGCCCGGCGGCTTGTCGGTGAGGACGTCGCCGAGCTGCTTGAACTTGTCAAAGATCACCGCGCGCAGGTGTTCGGGGATGCCGGCGCCGCGATCGCGCACGTCGATGCGCGCAGCGTCGCCGACGTGGCGGATCGCTACGTGGACCTCCGTGCCCTCGGGTGCGAACTTCGCCGCGTTCGAGAGGAGCGCGTCGAACACGCGCGCGATCCACCGGGCGTCGGCGCGCGCCGGAGCCATGCCCTCGTCCACGAGCAGACGGACCGAGATTCCGCGCGCGACGAAGCTCGGCCGGTTGCGCTGGTACGACGCGACGAGGCACTCCTTCATGTCGAGCGTGCCCGCGGTCATGTCGACCTTGCCCGCCTCGATCCGCGAGAGGTCGAGGAGCGTCTGGACCATCTCCGTCAGGCGCGCCGCCTCGCGGTGGATGATCGTCGAGAACTCCGTGCGCTCCGCCGCGGACGCGGGCGCCGAGTCGCCGGCGATCCCGGCGAGGATCTCCGCGAAGCTGGAGATGGACGTGAGCGGCGTCAGGAGCTCGTGGCTCATCGACGAGAGGAAGTCGTCCTTCAGCCGGTCGAGCACCTGCAGGTCGCGGCACGCCTGCTCGAGTTCGCGCGTCCTCTCGGCGACCTTGCGCTCGAGGTCACGGTTCAGCGTCTCGACGCGCGCGAAGAGCCGCGAGTTCTCGAGCGCCACCGCCGCCTGCGACGCGATCGCGGTGAGGAACCTGAGGCGCATCGCGACGTCGTGGTCGAGCGACCCGGTCGGCAGGTACGCGACGATCGCGCCGAGGACCTCGGTCTGGTGGACGAGCGGCGCCACGAGCGCGAGCAGCGGCGCCTCCGCGGCGCAACCCGGCGCCGGGTCGGAGCCGTCCCGGGAGAGCTCGATCTGGAAGGCGCGGCGTTCGAGCACCCGCTGGAGGATGCCCGGATCGGTCCGTCCGCCGCGGGCCAGCGGGTCCCTGCTGAAGCCCTGCACCATGCGTTCGACGAGCGAGTCGCCGCCGTCGCCGACGAGGAGGACGCTGCCGAGCGACGAGCCGACCGTCCGGAGCGACGCGTCGAGGATGCGCTTGAGGAGGCGGTCGCCGTTCAGCTCGGAGGAGACGACGACGCCGGTCTCGTGGAGGGCGGCGAGCTGCCTCACGTGGTCGCCGAGGCGGTGCTTCACCTCGTTCAGCTCGGAGACGAGCTCCGCCGACGCGATGTGGGTGTCGACCGCGCGCTCGAGCAGCTTCTCGACATCGGGCGTGTCGTCGTCGCCGTCCTTCGCGACCTCGATGATCGTGTCGGTCCGCTGCATGTCGGGGCCCGCGCCGACGAGCTCGGCGCTCGCCCACACGACACCCGTGGTCGGCTCGGGCGACGGGACGGGCGGTGTCGGCGCGGAGCGCGCCGTGGCGGACCTGCCGAGCGCCGCGAGCCGCTCGCGCAGCACCTCGCGGGCGGCGGCGGGGTCGCCGATGCGGTACTCGCGCGCGATGTTCGACATCATCCCCGAGCAGACCTCGGTGAACGCCTCGAACACTCCGTTGCCCGTCGTCGCGATCGTCTGGAAGTCGGGAACCCCGCGCGAGTTGAGCGTCGTCCGGAGCCGCGCCGCGGGCGCGGCTCCCGGCGCGTCGCGCTTGTTGTACTGGAGCACGAGCGGGACGCTCTCGGGGTCGAGACTGTTCGCCTCGAGGTTCTCGCGCAGCGTGACGAGCGACTTCACGTTGTCCTCGAACGCCTCGGAGCGCGAGTCGGCGACGAAGATGACCGCGTCGGCGCCGCGCAGCACGTAGCGGCGCGTCAGGTTGTACTTCACCTGCCCCGGCACGGTGAACGCCTGGAGCTTCACCTGGTAGCCCGAGATCGAGCCGAGCGCGATCGGCAGGAAGTCGAAGAAGAGCGTGCGGTCGCCCTCGGTGTTGAGCGACACGAGCTCGATCCGCCGCTCCGGGTCGATGACCCGGTGGACGTATTTCAGGCTCGTCGTCTTGCCGGAGAGTGCGGTGCCGTAATAGACGATCTTCGCGTTGATCGTCTTGTCCCGAACGTTGATCAGGCTCATGCCACCTCGGTGCGGGCTGGAAACGACTCCTCCTCATCGTCCCGCCGCACCCCCCGGCGTTAGCCGGACGGACCGGCTCCCGCGAGCTAGCTTCCTCGCGTGGACGAGATCTACCTCGACGCGAACGCCTCCTCCCCCCTGCGCGCGGAGAGTCGCGCGGCGCTCCTCGCCGTCCTCGACCTCGGGCCGGGCAACGCGTCCTCGCCGCACGGGGCGGGCCGGCGCCTTCGCAAGGCGCTCGGCGACGCCCGCGAGTCGGTCGCGGCGCTCGTCGGAGCGCGGCCGGCGGAGATCGTCTTCACGTCGGGCGCGACCGAGTCGAACGCTCTCGCGATCCTCGGCACGCTCGCCGCTACGCCGGGGGCGCTCGTCGCGACGCGGGCCGAGCACGCGTCGGTCGTGCGGGTCGCCGAGCGTGTGGCGGCGACGGGCGGCGAGGTCCGGTGGGCGGGCGTGGACCGATGGGGGAGGTACGACGCCGGCGAGGTCGTGACACTCTGCGCGGGCGCGGCGCTCGTCGCCGCCACGATGGCGCAGTCGGTCACCGGGGCGATCGAGCCGGTCGTCGAGGTCGGGCGACGTCCCGGTCCCACGGCGTTCCACGTCGACGCCGCGCAGGCCGCGGGGCGGGTCGGCGTGCTGGTCCGCGAGATCGCCGCGACGACTCTCTCCCTCTCGGGCCACAAGATCGGCGGTCCCCAGGGCATCGGCGCCCTCTACGTGCGGGAGGGGACGGCGTGGCGCAACCCGTTCGGCGAGGGGACGCAGGAGCTGGGACGGCGCGGGGGAACCGAAGCGGTCGCCCTCGCCGCGGCGTTCGGCGAAGCGGCGCGAGCCGTCCTCCTGGATGCCGGGGGCGAGGCGTCGCGCATGCAGGGCCTCGTCGGGACACTGAGGGACGCCGTCGCCGCGATGCCCGGCGCCGAGATCGTCACGCCGGCGCAGGGCGCCCTCGCGAACACGCTTCTCGTGGCGTTCGACGGCTGTCCGGGCGACGCCGTGATGGCGGCGCTCGACGCGCGCGGCATCCGCGTGTCGACCGGATCCGCGTGCGCGAGCGGCGCGCGGCTGCCGCCCGAGGTGCTCCTCGCAGGCGGCCGCTCTCGCGAGGAGGCGGCGCGCGCGGTCAGGATCTCGGCCTCCTGGGCCACCACGGCAGCGGAGATTCGCGCTCTCGTCGCTGCGCTGCCCGAGGTGCTGACGCGCGTGCGCGCGGCCCGGCCAACGAGTTAGGCGCGTCGCTCAGAGCGAAGAATAATTCTTCGTTCCCGCGACGCGCCATCCGCGCGGCTTCCGGCGCGGTCGCGATTCGGCGGCTACCTTGGAAGCGAGGATTCGCCTAGCTTTCGTGGCGAAGGACGGGGTGTCACGCGGCTTTTGACACGCGCAGCGCGAGGGCTAGAATTCTCCACTGTCGGCGGCGCGACGGCGGCGCGCGGCCCCTCGACGAGAGGGTCCCCGCTCCGGTGTCCAGCGGCCGTTCTTCATCTGAACGAACGTGATTCGCTCAATGGGAGACGCGGCCCTCTCGGCCGGTCTTCGGGAGAGGCCGTGGACCAGGATCGAGTCGTCGCGCGCCCCGAGGATTGGGCATCGATCGTCGAGGCGCTGCGAGGGACCGTGAGCCGTCAGCAGTTCGAGACCTGGTTCCGGACGATGCGCCCGGTGTCGCTCGAGCCGGGCCGCTACGTCTTCTCGGTCCCGAACGCGTTCCTCCGGGACTGGATCCAGGGCTACTACGCCGACCTCTTGCGCAACTGCGTGGCGAGCGCCCTCGGCGCCGCCTCGGCGGCGGGAGCCGACGGCCGTCCGTCCGAGATCCGGATCGACGTGAGTGCCGGCCCGGACGACGACGCCTCGCCGTCGCAGGGCGCGACCGGTCCGAACGGATCGGCCGCGCCCGACCGGCGCTCCGCGGCGCCGTCCACGCTGTCCAACCTGGCCACCCTCTGCTCCCCAGCCGAGCCGCGGCGCGAAGCGCTTCCCGTCGCGGGTCGCCGGCGCGGGCACGGGCGCGTCCCCCGTCCGCTCGATGACATCCGCGGGCAGCTCTTCGGTCACCCGAAGTACCGCCACTTCCTCTCGGACGTGATCCTGAACGAGGACTACGTCTTCGACAACTTCGTGCGCGGACCCTCGAACCAGCTCGCACACGCCGCGTCGCTCGCGGTCGCCGACGCGCCCGCGCAGGCCTACAACCCGCTCTTCCTGCACGGCTCGGTCGGCCTCGGCAAGACGCACCTGCTCCAGGCGATCTGCCAGCGCGTCCTCGCGCGGAGGCCGGACACGCGGATCATCTACCTCTCCTGCGAGACGTTCGTGAACCAGTTCATCTCCGCGGTGGAGGCGGGCGACCTCGAGGACTTCCGCTACCGCTACCGGCACGCGGACATGCTCCTGATCGACGACATCCACTTCCTCGCGAAGAAGGAGCGGACGCAGGAGGAGTTCTTCCACACCTTCAACACTCTCTACAACAGCAAGAAGCAGATCGTGCTCTCCTGCGACAGCCCGCCGCGCGAGATCCCGACGCTCGAGGACCGCCTCGTCAGCCGCTTCAAGTGGGGCCTGGTCACGGAGATCGAGGAGCCCGACCACGAGACGCGCGTGTCGATCGTGAGGCGCAAGGCGGAGCGCAAGGGCGTCCAGTTGCCCGACGGCGTCGGCGAGCTCATCGCCGACAACATCGCCACGAACGTGCGCGAGCTCGAAGGCGCCGTGCTTCGGGTGATCGGCTACGCGTCGCTCAGCGGCAAGCCGCTGACGATGGCGCTCGCGCACGAGGCACTGCGCGACGTCATCCAGCCGAAGGAGCGCAAGGTCACCATCGAGACGATCCTGCGCACCGTCGCGGACCATTACGGCGTCAAGGCGTCCGAGATCACGGGCCGCCGCCGCCACAAGTCGATCTCGTCGCCGCGGCAGGTGTGCATGTACCTCGCGCGCCGGCTGACGGAGTACTCGCTCGTCGAGATCGGCGGGCAGTTCGGCGGCCGCGACCACACGACCGTCATCTACGCCAACGAGAAGATCGCCGGCGAGCTCGAGACGAACCATCGCCTCAAAGAAGACCTCGACACGATCCTGCGCCGCATCCGTTCGGGCGAGTGACTCGTCTCCGCGCGCCGGCACGTCCCGCGGGCGGCCCGCTCGTGACCCGTCCGCTTCGTCGGCGATCCTCCGGCCGGTGTTCGCTCCAATCGAAGACCACGCGCGGCGCCGCGCGTGTCCGGCAGGCCATCCCGGGGGGACCACCGAACCGTCGCGGAGGCCTTCGCGGGCGGCGCGCGTTCGTCGTCGCCGGGGCCGTCGCAACCCGTTGGCGAGGTGTGCGAACTGTCTTCGGAAGGGGGGTCCGCGGTGGGTAGAATTCGGCCTCGAACCCACGGCTCCCGCGGGTTTCTCCCCGGTCGCGTCCGAAGGGACACAGGGCGCACACCGCGCCTCCACGATGGACGTCTCGGGGGAGAACCGCGCGAACCCGCGGAACGGCGCGGCCCGGGGCCGTGTGAGGCGTGTGGATCCACGCTGTCCACCGACCTGATGATGAAGATGAAGAGAAGACAAGACTAGTCACAGACCCCGAACGTGGAGAGCCGCCCATGCGCTTTCGGTGCGATCGCGAAGACCTGCTGAGCGCCGTCCAGGCCGTCAGCGGCGTCGTGGCCAGCAAGGGCGTTCATCCGGTCTACGAGAGCGTCTCGATCGTGGCGCAGCCGGACTCGCTGACGTTGCTCGCCACGGACCTCGAGATCGGGATGAAGCTCCGGCTCGGCACGAACGACAGGGTCAGGGTGGAACGGCCGGGCACCGCCGTCGTTCCCGCGCAGCGGCTCGGCGCGGTCGTGAGAGAACTGCCGAAGGGCGAGGTGGTCTTCACCTGGAACCCCGACAACCGCGAGAGCACGATCGAGGCGGGCCGCGGCCGCTTCAAGCTCCAGGGCCAGTCGCCGGAGGACTTCCCGGAGGTCATCGAGGTCGACGACTCCCGTTCCGTGATCGTGCCCGCGGCGACGTTGCGCGAGATGATCCGCCGCACACAGTTCGCGGCTGCGAAGGAGCGGATGCGGTTCGCGCTGAACGGCGTTCTGCTCCGCGCCGAGGGCGACACGATCGAACTCGTCGCGACCGACGGCAGACGGCTTGCGCGCGACGCGGGAATGTGCACGAACCCGTCCGGCGCGGCGCTCTCGGCGATCGTGCCGACCAAGGGACTCCTCCAGCTCGACCGGTCGATCGAGGCGGGCGACGAGAACGTCCGGCTCGCCGTCGGGAACAACCATTTCTGCGCCCGCACCGCCCGCACGACGCTCGTCTCGCGCCTCGTGGAGGGGAGCTTCCCGAACTACAAGGACGTGATCCCGCAGAACTGCAAGCAGAAGGCGATCCTCCCGCGCGAGGCCTTCGTGTCGGCGCTGCGCCGAGCGTCGCTCGTGACGAGCCGCGATGCTCAGAGCGTGCGCCTGCAGTTCCACGCCGAGGGACTGACCGTGTCGGCGCGCTCCGCCGACGGTTCCGCCGAGGAGACTCTCGCGGTCGACTACACCGGCGCCGGCGATGTGCTCGGCTACAACCCCGAGTTCCTCCTCGACGCGCTCAACGTGCTGCGAGCCGAGTCGGTTCCGTTCGAGTGGGAGGGCAAGACCTCCCCCGGCAAGCTGACGGAGGGCAGCTACACGTACGTCGTCATGCCGGTGAGCCTCGATTGACGGCGGCCGGAGGCAGGCCCGGAACCGAGCAGCGAGGCGGCGCCCCCGAGACCGTGGGCCAGATCCTCGCCCGTGTGACCAGGCAGTCGGGTCTCACCAAGACGCGCCGGGGATCGAGCATCGCCGATCTGTGGTCGCGCGCGGCGGGCCCCGAGCTCGACGCGGAGACACGGCCGTCGACGCTGCGGCAGGGCGTGCTCACGATCGAGGTGCGCAGTGCGGCGCTCCTCGCGGAGCTGGCGGGCTTTCGTACGGACGAGATGCTGACTCGACTCCTGGCCGAGGACTCCTCCGGCCGGTTCACGGGTCTCAAGTTCCGTCTCGGCGTCTTCTAGGCAACGCAGAACAGAGGTCGTCGTGAGCACAGACAAACCGGAAGAGATCCCCGAGGCCGAGTACGGCGCCGAGCAGATCAAGATCCTCGAGGGTCTCTCGGCCGTACGCAAGCGTCCGGGCATGTACATCCCGAACACGTCCGCGGAGGGTCTTCACCACCTCGTCTACGAAGTGGTGGACAACTCGATCGACGAGGCGATGGCGGGGGTGTGCCGCAACATCTCGGTGACGCTCTGCGCCGACGGAAGTTGCCAGGTCATCGACGACGGCCGCGGCATTCCCGTGGAGATGCACTCCTCGGGCAAGTCGACGCTCGAGGTCGTGATGACGGTGCTCCACGCCGGCGGGAAGTTCGACCAGAACGCGTACAAGGTCTCGGGCGGTCTTCATGGCGTCGGCGTCTCCGTCGTCAACGCTCTCTCCGAGTGGTTGGACGTGGAGGTCCACCGCGACGGCCGCGTGCACCGCATGGGTTTCCGGCGGGGCGACGTGGCGAAGCCGATCGCGGCCGGCGAGACGACGGACCGCCGCGGGACCACTGTGCGTTTCAAGGCCGACCCCGAGGTCTTCAACGTCGTCGACTTCAGCTTCGACACGCTGGCGCAACGCCTGCGCGAGCTGGCGTTCCTGAACCGCGGCCTGCGCATCCGCCTCGTCGACGAGCGGGCGGGCCGCGAGCACGAGCTCGACTTCCAGTACGAGGGCGGGATCGTCGCCTTCGTCAAGCACCTGAACGAGAACAAGGGCGTCGTGATCCCCGAGCCGGTGTTCATGACGGGCTCGGAGGGGCGCTGCGAGGTCGAGGTCGCGCTCCAGTACAACGACACGTACGGCGAGACCGTCTATTCCTTCGTCAACGCGATCAACACGCTCGAGGGAGGCACGCACCTCGCCGCCTTCCGTTCGGCGCTGACTAGGACGCTGAACAAGTACGCGACCGAGCACGGGATGGTGAAGGACGGTGAGCCGCCGTCGGGTGAGGACTGGCGGGAGGGGCTCGTTGCGGTGGTGTCGGTCCGCATGCCGGATCCGCAGTTCGGAGGGCAGAGCAAGCGCAACCTCGGCAGCCGCGAGATCCAGAAGCCCGTCGAGCAGACGGTGGCGGAGCGGCTCTCAACGTACCTCGAGGAGAACCCGTCCTACGCGAAGGCGATCGTCGAGAAGGGCAAACTCGCGATGGAGGCGCGTGAGGCGGCGCGGAAGTCGCGCGAGCTCGTGCGGCGAAAGACGGCGCTCTCCTCGGGCGGGCTGCCGGGAAAGCTCGCGGAGTGCTCGAGCCGTGAGCGCGAGAAGACGGAGCTCTTCCTCGTCGAGGGCGACTCCGCCGGCGGCTCGGCGAAGCAGGGGCGCAATCGCGAGCTGCAGGCGATCCTTCCCCTGCGCGGCAAGATCCTCAACGTGGAGAAGGCGCGCATCGACAAGATGCTCCAGCACACCGAGATCCAGACGATCATCCAGGCGCTCGGCACGGGGATCGGCGTGGAGTCGTTCACTCCCGACGACCTGCGCTACGGCAAGATCATCATCATGACGGATGCCGACGTCGACGGCAGCCACATCCGGACCCTGCTCCTGACCTTCTTCTTCCGTCACATGCCGGAGCTGATCCGCCGCGGCCGCGTGTACGTGGCCCAGCCGCCGCTCTACCGCGTGGAGCGGGGCAAGCACGCGCAGTACATCCACTCGGACGCGGAGTACAACGACGCTCTCGTGTCGCTCGGCACGCAGAACGCGCGTTTCTCCCGTCTCGACGAGGACCGCCAGCCCGTCGGGGAACCGGTGGTCGGCGAGCGGTTGCGCGAACTGCTCGGCCTCCTCCGCGAGATCGACGAGGTCATCGCGCGCCTCAACCGCCGAGGGCTCACGCTCGACAGCTACCTCGCCACACGCGACGCGACGGGCCGGCTGCCGCTCTACCGGGTGCGCGAGCACGGCGGCGAGTGGCAATTCCTCCACGGCGAGGCGGAGTTCGACGAGTTCGTGGTGGCGCTCGCGGCACGGCTCGCGCGGGAGGTCGTGTGGTGGCACATGGGCGAGGACTCGCCGCCCTCGGCCGATCCCGACGCGACGATGGTGGAGTTCCGCTGGCGCCCGAACCTCGAGGCGGCGCTCGAGCGGCTGAAGTCGTTCGGTCTCGCACCGTCCGACCTGCGGGCCAAGGACGAGGAGTCGCGGTTCCTCGTCACCGACGGCAAGGACGACCGGCGGCTCTCTGACCTGCGCGGCGTCGCGCGGGCCGTCCTCGCCTTCGGCAAGAAGGGCATCCAGGTGACTCGCTACAAGGGACTCGGCGAGATGAACCCGGACCAGCTCGCGGAGACCACGATGGACACCACGAAGCGCACGCTCCTGCGCGTGAGGCTCGAGGACGCCGTCGCCGCGGACCGGATCTTCACGGTGCTGATGGGCGAGCAGGTGGAGCCGCGGCGCCTCTTCATCGAGACGCACGCGCTCGACGTCGCCGAGCTCGACGTCTGAGAGGGTGTGAAGAAACCCCACGCGAGCGTCGGTTGCCGCCTGGCGAGCCTGCTGCAAGGCGATCGCGCGAAGGCAACTCCGCTGAGTTTCCGAGCGCGAGCCACGCAGCAGCAGGCCGCCAGGGCGCAATCCCCCGTCGCTCAGTTCGGTGCGCACGAGTCGCGCCGGCGCCGCGCGGGGTCTCTTCACACCCTCTGAGGCCGGGGACCCCGTCGCGCCCGCTCGGGGCGAGGCCGCCGGTGCGGTTTCTTCCCGGCCGGCGCGTCTCGACTTGAGACGCCCGGTGCCGATTGCCGATGGTTGCGGCATGTACCTCGCTCACCTGGAGAAGCTGCTCAGGACCCGCCTCTCCGACATCCTCGTGGAAGAGGGCATCCTCGAGCGCTCGCGCGTGGAAGAGGCGCAGGCGGACCAGGACGACACGGGCAAGCAGCTCGGCGAGATCCTGGTCGAGCAGGAGGTCCTGACGGACTACGACCTCGCGAAGATCGTCACGACCCACTACGCGCTGCCGTACCTCGACCTCGCGGGCTACTCGGTGCGCCGCGAGCTGATGGAGCTGCTCCCGCCCGACTTCTGCGCCAAGAACTCGATGCTCCCGCTCGACCAGTTCGGGAGCATGCTCACGCTCGCGGTGGCGGAGATGCCGTCGTCCGAGATGATCGACGAGGTCGTGAAGGCGACGCAGCTCACGCCGATCCTCTTCGTCGCCACGCGGCGCGGGATGCTGAACGTGATCGAAGAGGAGCGCAAGCGCGGCGCCGCCCGGCCGGCGAAGGCGGCGGCGAAGACGTCCGCGACCGCGCAGCCGACGACGGCGAGCGTCGATGCTGCTCCGAGCGCCGTCGCGGCCGCGCCCGCGGGCGACCCGACCCAGGAATCCGACCTCCCCGAGTTCGACCTCCCCACCGTCCCGCTCAAGCTGGCCGGTTCGATGGCCCGGAACAAGCCGGGTGCCGCGCCCGCGGCCAAGCCTGCTCCGGTCGGGAACAAGAAGTCCCCCGCTGCGGCGTTGCGCTGGATGGACACCGCGGCGAAGAGCGACGCCCCGAAGACCGGCGAAGCGCCGAAGCCGGTGGAGACACCGAAGCCGAACGTCTCCAAGTACGGCGGCACTGCTGCCGCTCCGCGGCCGACGGCTCCCGCGGCGGCGCCCGCCGGGAAGCCTCCCGTGCCTGCGGCGAAGCCCGCGGGGGACGCTTCGTGGCAGTCGATGTTCGACGTCGCCGACGAAGCCGTGAAGAAGGTCAAGCCGAACTAGGGCCCTTCGGAGCATCCGGCGGCGGATCGCGCGGCGGGGACGGCTCGACCGCGGCCGAGGAGATGTCCTCCTTCGCGAGGTCCTCGTGCTCCCGGTGGATGCGCAGGATGTCGCGGCGCGGTGCCTCGGAGTCATCCAGGTTGCCGGCGTCGAGCTGCGACGCGACCGCGTCCTTCGTCTCCGTGAGGCCGCGCTTCAGCTCCCCGAAGCTGTGGCCGACGGCGCGCGCCACGTCGGGCAGGCGGCCGCCGTAGACGAGCAGTGCCACGACGAGGATGAGGAGGATCTCGCCCGAGCCGAGTTCCATTACTTCCCCCCCTCGATCACGCGCACCCGATCGACGTCGCTCCACTCGTGCGTCACGTAGTCGAAGGTCGCGGCGTCGTAGAGCACCTGCCGGCCCGACGCGGTCTCGTGCACGTACACGCTGTTCTCGGACGTCGTCAGGAGGCGCAGCTTGTTCGTCGCGCAGTCCATCTCCACACGGTCGGCGCGGCCGCGGAAGTCGGGGTGGTCGAGGACGACCTGCCGTCCGCCTCCGCCCGTCGCCTCGAGCGTGCGCAGCCGGTCGCGCGACGAACCCGTCGCGGCGGGGTCGAACGTCATGCGGACGCGTTCGCAGTACATCGTGCCGCCGGCGACGGTCCAGTCGCCCGAGGGCGCCAGCGAGAACATGTCGGCGCGCACGTTCGTAACGGCGGTCGCCTCGCTCCGCGTCACCTCGATGGGGCCGTCGCTCACGACCTGCATGCGCCGGGGGATCGAGCCAGGGGCGGGCGTCCCGTCGGGGCCCGGCGGATCGAAGTATCGGACGATCGTCCCGCCCTTCGGGCACGTCGCGCGGAGGAGGTCGCCCTTCCTCGAGGCGTCGCCGGACACGTCGAAGTACGCGCGGATGAGCTCCGCGTTGACGAAGCTCGTGTAGCGCTCGCTCTCCACCGTGGAGACGAGGCGGGCCGGCTGGCCCGTGACCTCGGCGATGCCGGTGACGCCGTCGAACGTGAGGTCGCGGCCCGAGACGCGGTGCAGTTTCCCGTCGACGAGCACGCCGCCCGTCGCGACCACCTTCCTGAGCTGCGGCGCGCCGCCGCCCGTCCCCGCCTCCGCGAGCTCGACGCGCGCCTCAGCGGCGGTGATCTTCACGGCGCCGTCGACGATCTTCGGCGCGCGCGACTCGGGTGCCGTGCCGCGCCCCTGAACGGACACGTTCGCGATGACGTTGCCTGTCGCAGTGATGAGAGAGCCGTCCTCGTCCCAGCGCAGCGTCTCGCCGCGCACGTCGTGCCGCGCGCCGTCCTTTTCGCGGACGATCGCGACCGCGGGCGCGGACTCGTCGCCGAGGGCGGTGACCTGGGCGTGGCGCGGCGCGTCCTTCGGCGCGCCCGCGGGCAGCGTCAGTTCGTCGAGGACGATCCGCGTGCCGTAGACGTCGCGCTGCTGGCCGTCCGGTCCCGTGCCCCAGATGTGCGCGCCGCCGGAGGCGCGCACCTGCTCGAGGCGGCCTCCCTGCGCGATCGTCGCGTCGAGCTGGTCGGCGGTCGCGCGCGAGACCTCCTCGCCGTCGGCGGTCTGGACGAGGACCACGCGCGGTCCGGCCGCGAGCGTCGCGCTGGGCCTCGGCGGCGCCCCGGACGCCGGCGGCCGGTCGTCGTAGACGTCGATCTTCACGCTGTCCGCCGATTCGAGCACGAGTCGCGAGTCGCGCGCCGCCCTCGGCCTGCCGAACGTAGGCAGCGGCCGCACGCCCGAGTAGACGACCTTCGGGTTTCCCGCGAGGAGGTACCGGTCGATGCCGAGATCCGTGACCGGCGACCACGCGGCGGTCTCCGACCGCGAGGTGAAGTCCTGCCGCACGAGGTCCACGCCGCCCTCGGCGGTGAGCGTGTCCGGCTGGAAGTCGCCGCCGGGGAGCCGGGTGCCGTAGAGCGTGGCCCGCGGCGCGCGGAGCTCCCCGGTCGGCGCCTCGAGCGTCTCGTCGTCCCACTGCTTCGCGACGACGTTCTTGTCGAAGACGACGTTCGTTCGGGTTGCGGCGGCCGTTCCGGCGCGCCGTGTCGTCATCGTCGCGTCGCCGTCGCAGCGCACTTCGAGGCGGCCCTTCGAGGCGGGACCCTTCGGCGCCGTCGCCTGCCCGGGCGTGCGCGCCGTCCGGAGCGGACCGTGGACGTTCATCACCGGGGTGCCTTCGAACACGATGACGTCCGCCTCGTTGCCGACGCTGCCGGTCAGGGTCCGCGTCGCTTTCGCCGCCGCGATGTCGAAGGTGTCGCCCGACTCCGTGCGTCCGTGCGCGCGGACGTTGCCGGTGGCGACGATGCTGTCGGCCGGGATCTGCCCCTTCACGTCCGGGCCGCCCGTGCGGAACTCGATCTCGAGGAGATCGCAGAGGAGTGCGTGGGCGCCCTGCGTGACGCGCACCTCCTCGTGGAACGTGGCGCGCCAGCGCGTGCTCGCGCCGCGGGCCTTCGGATCGACGGAGACGAGCTCGCACGCGCCGGAGCAGACGACGTCGGTCGCGACCAGCTTCGAACCCGGCGAGCCGCCCGTCGCGGTGAGCGAGCCGGGTGCTGCGTCGAAGCGCCCCTTCACGTTGCGCAGGATCGTCACGCGGCAGTCGTCGCCCGCGAGGTCGGCGTCGAGGCCGTCGCCTTCGATGTGCGCGCGGGCGCCGTCGATCTTCACGTGGTCGGCGGTCTGCGCGGTCCGCCGGTCCGCCGAGCCGTGCGATTCCATGGAGCAGTCGAGCGTCTCGGTGCGCAGTTCGATGTCGCCGCCCTCGGGGTCGAACCGCTGGAGCAGCACGTCGCCCGTGAGGCGCACGGACGTGCGCACGTCCTTCTGGTGCTGGAGCACTCCCGACTTCGACGTGATCCGCGTCGAGCCGGGGGCGCCCTCGGGGAACTGCGCGGACTTGGCGGAGGAAGGCTCGGGGTGGAGCACGATGCGCGGCGACACGAGGTCCTGCACGCCGACCTCCGGGTCGGTGCTCTTCCTCGGCGCCGACTTCGCCCACTCGGCCGTCCACGCGCGGTAGCGGCAGGGCTTCGAGTCGATCACCTTGACCGCGTCGTGGGAGAGGAGGCCGCCGCTCGTCTCGCCGACGCTCAGGTTGCGTGCGACCCGCGCGTCGGGGCCGGGCGGCACGGCTTCCACTGCGGGCGACTCGTCGGCGGCCTCCGAACTCGTCCGGAGCCGTCCGCCGGCCGCCCATGCGAGGAGGCCGATCGCGCCCCCGAAGAGGAGCACGAACACCGTGGCCCGCCGGATCGTGCCTGCGTCCATCGTCAGAACGCGACGCCCCATTCGAGGACGTCCTGCACGTCGAGCATTCCCGCCGCGCGCCCCGCGGCGTCCACGACCGGCAGTTCGTCGATCTCGAACTCCTTCAGCCGCTTGTACGCGTCGGCGAGGAGCTCGTCCGACCTCGCGAACTTCGGGTTGCGCGTCATGGCGTCCGCGATCGCCCTCTCGAGGACGCCCGCGTCCGCGACGACGCGGCGGCGCAGGTCGCCGTCGGTGAAGATCCCGAGGAGCATGCCCGCGTCGTCGGTGACGAGGATGGCGCCGCTGCGCGCGCGGCCCGGCCGCGGCCGCGCCATCTCGGCGAGAGCGTCGCGGACTCGCGCCGAGGGGCGCACGATCGTGGCCTCCGCCGCCGGGCGCATCACCTCACCGACGGTGACGAGCTGCCGGCCGAGCGCGCCGCCCGGGTGATAGAGCGCGTACTCCTCGCGATTGAAGCTCTTCCTCGCGGCGACCGTCATGGCGAGCGCGTCGCCCATCGCGAGCATCGCGGTCGTGGACGACGTCGGGGCGAGTCCGATGGGGCAGGCCTCCGCGACCGTGCCGACCGGGAGCGCGATGTCCGAGTGCTTCGCGAGCGCGACGTCGGCCGTCGAGGTGATGGCGACGATCGCGGCGCCGAGCTTCTTGAGAGCGGGGACGAGGCGCAGCACCTCGTTCGTGGTGCCGCTGTAGCTGAGAGCGAGGACGACGTCGTCCCTTCGCACGCGGCCGAGGTCGCCGTGCACGGCCTCCCCCGAATGGAGGAAGATCGACGAGGTGCCGGTCGACGCGAGCGTCGCGGAGATCTTCTGTCCGATGAGGCCGGACTTTCCGACGCCCGTCACGACGACCTGGCCGCGGCAGCCGTGCAGCAGTTCGACCGCGCGGGCGAAGCGCTCGTCGAGGAGCGGCCCGAGATCGCGGATCGCAGCGAGCTCCGTCTCGAGCACCCGTCGGCCGTATTCGACGTCGGCCCTGGCCTGGGAGGGTTCCATCGGGCCCGATTACACCACGCACCGGCGCGCCGGGTCAGCGCGAACGAAGGCGCGGGTCTCGCGGCGGGCCGCGGCGCGAGCGGGCGATTCGCTTCTCCTTCCCCCCTTTCCCTCTCTCGTAGCTTCTTCGCCGTGACCGAGCCGTCCTTTTCCGACTACCGCGTCGAGCTGGAGCACTTCTCCGGTCCGCTGGAGCTGCTCCTCCACCTCCTCGACGAGGAGGAGCTCTCGGTCGTTGGCATCCAGGTCTCGCGGATCTGCGACCGCTACCTCGAGCACTTGGAGCGGATGGAGAAGATCGACATCGACGCCGCCGGCGAGTTCCTCGTCATGGCGGCGACGCTGATGCGGATGAAGTCGCGGAGCCTCCTGCCGGTCGAGGAGCAGGTGCTGGAAGAGGAGGACCTCGATCCGCGGTTCGAGCTCGTGCGGCAGCTCATCGAGTACCGTCGGTTCCGCCGCGCGGCCGAGAGCCTCGACGCGCGCGCGGCGGAGACGGCGCTCCGGTTCGCGCGCGGAATGCGGCCCGAGATCCTCGACCTTCCGCCGGTCCCGCTCGACACGGCGCCCATCGAGCCGACGAGCGCCGACCGTCTCTTCGCCGCGTTCGCGCGGCTCCTGCGCGAGACGGAGGCCGGCGGCAGCTACGTGCTCGCGCGCGACGACACGCCGCTCGAGCAGCACATCCTGCGGCTCGAGCGCCTGATCGCGCCGGGGCAGCGGGCGACGTTCGAGGAACTCTTCGCCGAGCGCCGGACGCGCGCGTACGCGATCGGCGTCTTCCTGGCGATGCTGGAGCTCCTGAAGCGCGGGCGGATCTCGGTCGAGCAGGAGGGAGAGTTCGGCGAGATCTGGATCGAGGGCAAGGAACCGCCGCCCGATTCGCCTCGCTCGCCCAGCGCGCAAACCGCCGCCCAGTCCAACGCCGCGCCCGAGGACGGGAGCGTCGCGAGCTGAGCGGCGTCGTCTTCCTCGGCAGCGACGACGTCGCCGCGGCGTGCCTCGGCCTGCTCGCGCGCGAAGCCGAGGTCGCGCTCGTCGTCACGCAACCGCGCCGCCGCCGCGGCCGCGGCGGGCCGGAGCGGCCGACGCCGGTCGCGGAGGAGGCCGTCCGTCTCGGAATCGCGGTCCTCGAGACCGCCGACGTCAACGCCCCGGCCGACGTCGCGCGCATCGCGGCCGCGGCGCCGCGGCTCCTCGTGGTCGTCGCGTTCGGGCAGATGCTGCGCCGCGCCGTCCGCGAGACGGCACCGCTCGGCGGCGTCAACCTCCACTTCTCGCTGCTCCCCAGGTGGCGCGGCGCGGCTCCCGTGCAGCGCGCGATCCTCGCGGGCGACGCCGAGACGGGTGTCGCGGTGCAGCGTCTCCTCGCGAAGCTCGACGCGGGGCCGGTGCTCGCGTGCTCGCGCGTCGCGATCGGGCCGCGCGACACGACGCCCGCGCTCCTCTTGCGGCTCACCGAGATCGGCGCGCCGCTCCTCGCGGACGTGGTCCGGCAACTCCTCGCGGACGCGCCGCCCGCGGAATCGGCGCAAGACGAGTCGCTCCTCACCTATGCGTCGAAGATCGACCGCGCGGAAGGGGACCTCGACTTCGCCGCCGAGGACGCGGACGCGCTCGACCGCCGGGTCCGCGCCTTCGCTGACGCGCCCGGCTGTCGCGCGTCGCTCGTGCGCGAGGGCGCTGCGCCGATGGACGTCCTCGTCCGCGAGGCCTCGCCGGAGCCGGGCCGCGCGGGGGCGCCGGGACGCGTGCTCGCGGCCGGCGCGGACGGCGTCGTCGTCGCGGCGAAGGGCGGCGCGCTGCGGATCACGCGACTCCAGCGTGTCGGCGGCAAGGACGTGGACGTGCGCTCGTTCCTGAACGGATTCCCCATCCGGCCGGGGGACCGCTTCCAACGTCCGGTTCAGCGCGACAGCTCGGCGAGCACCGCTTCGTAGGCGTCGCGCAGTTCCTGGAACCGCCGCTGCGACTCGGCGAGGACGACCGGGTCGGCGGTGCGGAGGCGGTCCGGGTGCCAGCGCTTCACGGCGGCGCGCCACGCGTGCCTCACCTCGTCGACCGTCGCCGCGGGACCGACGCCGAGGACCCCGCGCGGATCGGTGGGCGCGGCGGTTGCCGAGGGCGCCGCCGCGACGCGGGACTTCGTCGTCCGCGGTCTCGGCGGCGGCTTGGGCGCAGGCGTGCCGGCAGCGCTCTCGTTGCGGCCGGTCCTCCTGAAGCGCTCGACGTTCCCCGCGTTGCGGAGCCACCACTCCCGCGCGCGGACCGAGTGCTCGCGGCCCCGCCTCGGGACGAGGCGGTCGATGAGCGTCGGCTCCGTGGCGCCTTCGAGCGGGTAGAGCATCCAGTCGCCACGGCGGTTGCGGAGCGCGCCCGAGCGCGTGCGGCACACCGTGCAGGTCATCGTCCGGAAGGGTCCGCCCTCGGCGGCGGTGCGCGATTCGATCACGGCTTCGACTTCCGCGCGCGACGAGGAGATCGGCGCGGAGCAGAACCAGCAGGCTGATCGGCGAGTTCCCGGCGAAGTCATGGTGATGATTCGTGCCCAGGTTACCGATATAGACGCGAAGGGGCCGCCGGACCCGAGACCGGCCGGCCCACGACGCCCGGGCGCTTCCCCGGGGAGCCTTGGAAACGCCCGCTGTCACCGTGGAGTCGGACGGTGTCCACGCGCGACGTCATGGAGGCTCGGCGAAGAGCCTCTTGGCGGCCCCGGACGCTTGGCACTGCCTGTGCTTCACGCTCACCGGTTGCGCCGCGCGGACCAGTGAGCCAAGGCGGCGGCAACCGGAGCCGACCATGCTGAGGATGCGCAACAAGTACTGCTCGAACTGCCTCTCGACGCAGAGGTTCCTCGACCTCGGCAGCTACCTCGTGTGCGAGCGCTGCAGCAAGCGCCTCGACCACATCCTCCCGGCCGGCCAGCGCCCCGACGCACGGATCGTTCCGTGGGTCGAGCGCGTGGAGCCCCGGCGCGAGGCGATGTAGCGGCTAGCGCCTGCGTTCCAGCACGACGGCGACCTCGCCGACGCCCTCGACCGCCCCGGGCTTGCTGACCTTGACCGAGACTGCGGTCACGCGCGGCTCGGCGAGGCACACCCGCGCGATCTCTCCGGCGAGCGCCTCGATCAGCCGGTAGCTCGACGCCGCGCAGGCTTCGCGCACGCGCGACGTCAGCGCGAAGTAGTCGATCGTGTCCTCCAGGCGGTCGCTCGCCGCGGCCGCCGAGAGGTCGCAGGAGAGTTCCAGGTCGACCCGGAGCGGGCGCTTCGCGAGGCGCTCCCACTCGAACACGCCGACGAGCGCCTCGACCGCGACGTCGCGGAGAAGGACGACGTCCGTCATCGCCCGGCCGGGCCGCCGGGCCTGCCGCGGGCGATCTCCATGTGGCGCAGCGCCGACCGCCTCCATTCGGCGAACCGCCGGTCGAGCGCCTCGCGCGCCGTGCGACGTAGCGCTTCGATGCGCTCGCGGGCCGCGGCCACGCGCGACTTCAGGTCCGAGAGAGACACGCGGAGCGGTTCAGGGGCGACCTCCCGCCCCGCGGCGTCCACGAGGGAGAGGCCTTCGACGTCGTTCCTGCAGGTCGCGACGCCGGTCTTCGTGTCCGTCTCGACGCGGAAGACGCCCTGCGCCATGCCGACGACTTCCCGCGCGCCGTCCGACTCGGGGCCGAGGAACGCCACCACGCGCTCGCCGTCGCCCATGCGTGCGGCGCCGATCGTCTCCTGGACGAGCGTCCCGACCTTCCCGCCGCGCACGCGGACGACGATCTCCTTCGCCGGCTCGCCGAGGAGCGAGGCATCGACGCGGACGCGGTGACGCGTCCAGACGACTCCCGCGGCGCGGTCGAGGTGCGTCGCGTGGTCGAGGACGACGCCCTCCACGGCGCACGTCGACGCCTCCGCGAGATCCTCGATGCTCGCGCGAACGGCGACCGACGCTCGCGCCGTCGCGGCGAGCGCGACGAGCACCACGGCGATCGATCGGACGAGGCTCCGGCTCACGGACCGGATCGTACCACGCGGGCTAGGCCGACTTGGGCCGGAGCATCCCGCTCAGGTTGCGCGCGAGCGCTTCGCGCTGCGAAGGCGTCAGATCGAGGACGCGCGCGCCCGCCTGCATGCGCCGGGTGTGGAGACGCCGTGGAACGAGCCGCAGGAGCGCCCGGAACGCGGCGGACAGAAAACGATGCTGAGGCATGAGTTACGTCGATGGGTCCGGCGCCGGGGGCGGGCGCGTCCACAGTGTAGACAGGTTGTGGACAACCGAAAGTAAAGCACGATATGTAGTGCCCCGTCGGTCCGCGCTCCCGAACCCTCTCGCGGGGCGGGCGGCCGATCGCTACGCTCCGGGCCATGCCGCGATCGCTCGCCGCCGTCCTACGTGTCGCCCTCCTCGCCGTCGCGGGGTGCACCTCGCCGCCCGCTGGGGAGTCCGCCTATCGCGCCGTGCTCTCGGCCGACCTCTGCCCGCTCACGGCGTCCACCGCGGGCTTCGTGGAGATGAAGGACTCGTCGGCCCGCACGCTGCGCGTTGAACCGCTCGAGGACGACGCCGCGCGCCTCGTCCTCGACGTGCCGGGTGCCCCGCCCCGCGAGATCCGCGTGGCGCGTCGAGACGGCTCGGTCTTCTTCGCCGGGAGCATCGGCCCGGGGACCGAGATCCTCCGGCTCGGCGCGGCGCCGGGCGACACGTGGGAGAGCGACGGCCGCAGGGTCACGTTCGAGGGTTGGGAGCGTCTTCCACTCCCCGGCGCGACCTACGACGCCGCGCGGATCAGCGCCCGCCGCGGCCCCGCGGGCCTCGAGCAGGTGGAGACGTGGTGGTTCGCGCGCGGCGTCGGTCTCGTGCGCCTGCGCTCCGACCACGGGAAGCTCTTCATCGACGAGCTCGTACGCTCCTCGCCCTAGGAGTGTGTCCGAGATAGGCGCACGCCGAAGCGACGTCGTCGGCCGCGTGCTTCAAGCCAAAGTCCTGGCTTCAAGCCGTTCGACCAGGAGTCCGGCCGAGGTCGTTACTCGGACGGACTCCTAGGTCGCGACGAGGAAGAACGCGGCGGCGGCGGCGAGCGCGATGGGCAGGTTGTCGTCGAGGCGGCGCGGGAGCGGGACGAGTTCGACCGCGGCGCCGGCACCCGCGGCGGCGAGCGCCGGGAGCCACGTCGCGCCGGGCGCGCGTTCGCCGACGAACGCCGCGAGCGCCCACGCGGCGGGCCATGCGGTGACGACGAACGCGAACGTGCCGAGGAACGACCGGTCCGCGCGTCCGAGGAATCCCGGCGTGCCGAAGTTTCGTCCGACGAGGTTCGACATCGCATCGCCGACGCCGAGCACGGCCCACGCGGCGGCGGCGACGTCCATCGGGAAGGCGAGCAGCACCGCGAGCACCGCGACGGGGTACATCTTCACGCCGTCCACGAACGGGCCGCCGTCGCGGCGGATGCCGCGGTCCCAGCCGAGCGCCGGGAGCAGCACCCAGTTCACGGCGATCGCCGTGCACGCGAGCGCGTACGCCTGCCACGGCTCGAGCCATCGAAGTGCCACGGCGAAGCCCGTCATCGCGAGGTGCAGGAACTGGCGGCGGTTCTCGCCCGTCACGGCGCGAACCTCGCGCCGAGATCCGCGGGCAGCGCGAACGCGAGCGCCGCGACGATCTGCGAGAGGACCATGAGCAGGTACATCAGCACCCACGACGGATGCGTGCTCTTGCCGGTGAGGGCCTGCGGGTCGCGGACGAGGAGACGCACCGCGCGCAGGCCGATCGCGCCGAGCAGGATCATCCCCCAGAAGAGGACGAAGTGGTTGCCGGAGAGACGTCCGAGCGCGGTTGCGGTGGCGACAGCGAGCCACGGCAGCACGAGGAACGGCGCGACCATGTTCACGCTCTTCTCGACGCCGAACTTCAAGGGCAGAGTGACGCACCCGCCCGCGCGGTCGCCCTCCATGTCGGCGTAGTCCTTCGTCGTCGCGGCGCCGACGACGAAGAGCCCGCTCGCGGCCGCGAGGATCCACAGATCGTTCGGGATCGCGTCGCCGCGCGGGAGCGCGACGGCCATCCATCCCGCTACCGGCAGCAGGAAACCGCGCGGGGTCGCAATCGTGATGTTCGCGAACGCCCAGTGGCGCTTCGTGCGGAACGGCGGGCCGGAGTAGGCGTACGTCAAGAGTGCCGTGAACGCCACGATCCAGAGCAGCGTCGGGTGGATGAGCGCCGCGACGGCGAGCGATCCCGCGTAGCCGAAGACGGTGACGACCCACGCCTCGCCGATCGAGAGAGCGCCCGACGGCAGCGGCCGGTCGGGCTTGTTCGTCCGGTCGATCTCGATGTCGAAGATCTGGTTGACGGCGTTGCTGGCGACGTTGAGGAGTGCCGCGACGAACGCGCCGAGGGCGACGTGAAGCGCGTCGCTCCTATCGATGTGGAAGGCGCCGCCGTGGCCGGCGGCGGCAAGGCCGTAGGCGACCATCCCCATCGCGGGAGCGAGCAGCGTGAACGGTCGCGCGAGGGCGACGTAGGCGGAGAGCTTGGTCATCGGATCGCGTACGTCCCGCGGGCGAGCACGGCGCCGACCAACGTGGTGAGCAGATTCCTCACGAATCCGGGCGCCCGCAAGCCGCAGCCCACGGCGAGCGATTCGAACAACGACCCCGCGAATCCGGACGTCATCACGCCCAGCGGCAACAGGACCGCCTGCATCGCGGCGGCGTCGCCCTCTGCGCTCAGCACGAACAACCCCGCACCGGACGCGGCGAGCGCGACGAGCGCTGCTCCCGCGGCCGATGCGATCGTCCCGAGCCAGGACACGGCGCCCGGGGTTCCGGAGGGCACGAGCTGGAACCGAGGAATGCGCAGGACGCGACCCGTCCAGAGCAGGCCGATCTCGGTCCCGAGAGTGTCGGCGAGCGCCGCCGCCACCGCGCCCGCGAAGACCACTTCGGGGTTCGGGCCGAGTGCCCCGACGTTCGCCGCGGCGAGCAGTGCGACGAGCGCCGCGACGCCGCCCTTGCCCAGCACCCGCTTCCAGTCCCGCCGTCCCTCGCCCGCCTCCGCCGTGCCGCGCGCCTTCTTCTTCTCCCAGCCGACGCGCGTCGCGACCGTGCCGACGACGAAGAACGTCCCGAGCACCGCGAGGCCCGGCAGCCCGAACCCGACGGACACGCACGCGCCGACGACCGCGCCCGCGACCGCGCCGTCCGTCGTCAGGGCGCGGGCGAGTCGCGCGACGACGGCGACGACCGCCGTCACCGCGAGCGCCGTCACTGCCGAATCCGCGAAGGTCATCGGTCCGCACTATCGCGGCGGATGCCGCGCGGTGCCACGTTCCGCCGGAACGCAACGACCCGGCTGAAGCCGGGACTACAAACCAACGCACGAACTCGCGACTCGCCTGCGCGGGTTCGTAGTCCCGGCTTCAGCCGGGTCGCTTGCGGCTCGCCAGCGTCACTGCGCCTTGATCGCCTGGTACAGGAAGTTCAAGAGCAGCCGCTGCATCGCGTACGCCCCGCGCAGGTTGCCCTCCCGCTGGAACATGTGGCCGAGCGCGTGGACGACGCGGCCCTTGCCGTGGGGGAAGGTGACCGCGACGAGCTTCGAGCCGTACTTCCTGTCGAGTTCCGCCGAGACCGCGAGCACCTCGACGGACTCGGGCTTCAGGATCGAGAAGAGGATGCTCGAGTCCTCGAGCCACCATCGCGACGTCTCGGCCTCGGGCGGGAGACCTGCGAGGAGCTGATGTTTGCCGGGCGCGATCGTGAACGTGATGGTCGTGTCGGGCGTCATCACGAGGCGGGCACCGTCGCGCAGCGACTTCAGGTAGCCGGGGAACGCCTTCTCGACCACGTTCTCCACACCCCAGTCGCTCGTGAAGAGGTAGCCGCCGTCCCGCACCCAGCGCTCCAGGTTCTCGAGAGTTCGCGGACTCGCGGGCTTACCCGTGCAGTTGTAGAAGATGGCGCGGATCTCCTGGTCCGGCGCATTGCGCGCGAGGTCGTCGGACGAGAGCGTGCCGTGGCCGAGGCCGAGCGCCGTCATCACGAGTTCGCCGTGGTCGTAGTCGCCCGCGACGACCTTCACGTTCCGGTCCGTCGTGCGAAGTCGCAGTCCGTTGACGAGCGAGCGCGTGAACGGATCGCCGTTCAGCTTGCCCGCGGCCGCGGCGTTCGCGCGGCCTGCGTCGTCCTTGCCGAAGTTCTCGTCGAGGTTCGATCCGACGCCCGTCCCGAACCGCGCGCCCGATCCGACGCCGATCGCCGACGACCCGCCCGGCTGCGCCCACGGAGATCCGCCCGAGGGCTCGTCGAACACGAGGCCCGTGTCGTCCGCGCGCGGCGTTCCCGTGCCCTCGCGGCCCTTCGGGTTCGGCGAGACGGGAAGCGTGGAGTCGGGAGTCTCGACCGGAACGGTCGTGTCGGGACGTGCCAGATCGACCGCGCGGCGCGACGTCTCGACGACCGGAACGTTCTCGGCTTCGAACCGGGTCGTGTCGCGCAGCGTGATGCGGACCGTCGTGTCGGTGTCGTCGTCCGCCGACTTCGGCGGCTTCGGCAGGATGAGCACGACGCTGAGCAGGATGGCGTGGAGGGCGACCGAGATGCCCCACCACGGGAGCACGCGGACCGCCTGGCGCGAGATGACGACGAAGTCGGCCTTCGGCTCGGTCGCGTGCAGACGGTGCGGTGCGGACGTGAGATGCGGCGCCGAATGCGCGGCGGTCGCGGCTCGCGCAGGAACGAACGGACGCGCGACGGGCGGCGGCGGCGCGTCCTCGAGTTCGAGTCGCGCGGGCGCGGCGGTCGCGGCGACCGCCGTCGCGGCTCCGGACGCGTCGTCCTGCGGGATCGGGCCCGTCTTGGCGAGCGCGGATTCGGCGGCGTAGGGCGCCTGCGTCGCAGCGACCTCGGGCGTGATCTCCACGACTGTGATTCGCGCCCAGCCGACCTGGATCATCTCGTTCGTCGCGAGGAGCGCGTGGTCCACGCGTTCGCCGCGAAGGCGCACGCCGATCTTCGTCGGGAGGGCGTCCACCTCGACGCGCTCGCCCTTCTGGCGGAAGATGGCGTGGCGCGCCGAGAGACCGGGCGACGTGAGCGCCAGCCCCTCCGGCGGATTGCGGCCCACGGTCAGAGCGCCCGCGCGGACCTCGAGGGTCTGCACGTAGGAGCCGTCTTCGATGCGGAGTTGGAAGCCCAAGCGGGATCAGTTTCGCGGGTCTTGCCGGATGCGCCCGACTCTTCCCCGATCGGCCTTGCGGAGCCGCCTCCTGTAGGGGTGATGACGCCGGGCTCTACGGGTCCGTCCCGCGGACGGACTCGCGGCCCTGGCCGCCGGGACTTACGACACCGTCCTGCGGACGGTGTCGCGGCGGCCTCCGTGTCCGCCCGGCGTCGCAGGCGCGACCGCTGCGTGACCCTCCTCCCGGCGTCGAACGAAGGGCGGGGACCGGCGCAACCGTCCACGGGACGGTCGCGTACTGCCCCGGTCCATGAGAGCCCCGCCCCTACATCGCCGCGAGCGCGGCGCGAGCCTTCTTCGCCCACTCGGTACGGGGTGCCCGGCGGACGAGATCCTCCCACTCGCGGCGCGCGCGGGCCTTCGCCTCAGCGGCCCCCGGGGTGTCCGCGGGGGCGAGCTCCACGAAGAGTTCGCCCGCGTGGAACTGCGCCGCGGCGACGAAGTCGACGGCGCCCTCGGCGTCGCGGTGGAGGAGCAGCACCTTCAGGTAGCGCTCCTGCGCCTCCTCGCGCGCCGCGCGGTCGGTCTTCTCCCTGCCGCGCCGCCACGCAAGGTCGGCGAGGAGCGTGTTGCCCACGGCGAGGACGAACGGGTCGTCGGACGCGGCGACGCGCGCGGCGAGCGACTCGAGCGACGCGCCGCACGCGGCCTTCGCGACGTCGCAGCGCAGTGCGAGCTCCGCGCGCGAGGTGCCCTGAGGGCGGATGGCGTCGAACGTCCTCGCCGCCTCGGCCTTGCGCGTCGCGTCGTCGGATCGCAGAGCGCCGCGGGCCGCGGCCCACGTGGCGAGGAACCTCGCGCCGAGCGACTCGTCCTCGGTCGCGCCGAGCGTGCGGGACGCCGCCTCGTACTCGGCCTTCGCGTCGTCGTCGCGTCCGAGGTCGAGAAGCATCCGCGCGCGCATCCCGCGCGCCTCGATCACGAAACGAGACCGCGGCCGCTCCTGCGCGAACGCCGCGAGCGCGCGCTCGGCCGCGGCAAGGTTGCCCTCGGTCGCGTACGACTCCGCGCGGCGGAATGCGGCCTCCGACTGCGCCCAGAGCGGCGACGCCGAGTTGCGCGCGGCGCTCGCAAGCTTCGAGCGCGCCGTGTCGAATCGTCCCGCGGCGATGAGCGAGAGTCCCTCGGCGAGGTCGGCCGGAAGCGACGAGGGATCGTGGACGACGCGCTTCACCTGCGCGCGCGGGAGCGTCTGCTTCGTCGCCACGCCGGGGACGCGGTAGACGATGCCGTCGAGGTTCTCCTCGGTCACGGAGAGGTTGCTCGACGCGAATTCTGGCGCGGTCGGCGGGTCCGACGCCTGCGACGCGCCGAGCGTGCGGCCGTCGGTGAGGAGGATCACGTCGCCCGCGAGAGCCGATCCGCAGAGCGCCGCGACGAGCGCAGCGACGAGCGCCCGTCTCATCGCTTCAGAGCCTTGCCCTTCACGTCACCCGTGCCCGCCTCGCGGCGCACGCGCACCATCTCCGCCACGATCGCGACGGCGATCTCGCCGTGCGTCCGCGCGCCCACGTCGAGACCGACCGGCGCGCGCAGGCGCGCGATGTCCTTCTTTCCGACGCCGTGCTCCGCGAGGAACGCGTGACACTTCCTCACCTTGTTCGAGCTGCCGATCATGCCGACGTAACGCGCCTTCCCGCCGAGGCAGAACTTCACGCAGAGCTCGTCGAGGCGGTGCGAGCGCGTCACGACCACGCAGTAGCTCGCGCGGCTGAGCTGGGGGCCGAGGGTCTCGAAGATCGCCGGGAACGGCTTCGCGACGACGCGGTCGGCGTCCGGGAAGCGCGCCGCGTTCGCGTGGCTCGCGCGGTCGTCGGCCACGACCAAGCGGAAGCCCGCGACCTTCGCGATCGCGGCCACGGCGTGCGCCAGATGGCCCGCGCCGAAGAGGAAGCACGTCGGCACCGTGAGCGGTTCCACGAACACCTCGATCGTCCCGCCGCAGATGAGCTCGGAGTCGTCCGCGGCCTCGGTGGTGAGTTCGAACTGCGCGCGCGCGCACGTCTCCGTCTCGATCGCGGCGAGCCCGAGCCGCCGCACCTCGTCCTCCATGCTGCCGCCGCCGACGGTCCCGCGCGTCGAGCCGTCGGCGAGGACGAGCATCTTCATCGCGTCGCGCCCCGGCACTGAGCCGCGCGTGCCGATCACGGTCGCGAGCGCCGCCTCGCCGCCGCGCGCGCGGATCTCGGCGATCTCGGCGAAGAGGTCT
>JANNHP010000313.1:0-2951 GCA_031404455.1 Planctomycetia bacterium
ACCGATGCGATGCACTCCAACGGGACCGGTGACGGAAGTCGGCCGCCGCGAGTACGAGTACGGATCGAACGGCGTCTTCAACTCCTCAGTCGTCTCTGCGGCCCTCTGCGACCTCTGCGCCTCTGCGGTGAAATCCGTGCCGTTCAGCCCGCACAACGCGACCAACCGCTACGCCACCGGGATCTCCCGGCACGGGTCCTCCGTCAGCGACACGCGGATCGTGTCCCCGATGCCGTCCATCAAGAGCGACCCGATCCCGATCGCGCTCTTCGTCCGCCCGTCCTCGCCCTCGCCCGCTTCCGTGACGCCGAGATGGAACGGATGGTCCATGCCCTCGTCGGCGAGGTGCTTCGCGAGCAGGCGATACGCCTGGATCATCACTTTCGGGTTCGACGACTTCATCGAGAAGACGACGTCGCGGAGGCCCTCCGCCTCGCAGACGCGGACGAACTCCAGCGCCGACTCGACCATGCCGCGCGGCGAGTCGCCCCAGCGGTTCATGATCCGGTCGGAGAGCGAGCCGTGGTTCGTGCCGATGCGCAGCGCGACGCCGCGCTTCTTCGCTTCGAGCACGAGCGGACGGAACGCGTCCTCGACGCGGCGCACCTCGGCGGCGTACTGCTCGTCGGTGTACTCGCGTTCGCGGAACGCCTTGCTGTCCACGTAGTTGCCCGGGTTGACGCGGACCTTCTCGACGTGTTTGACGGCCTCCATCGCCGCCGCCGGCTGGAAGTGGATGTCGGCGCAGATCGGCGCCTTGACGCCGCGGGCGCGGAGCTTCGCCTTGATCTCGCCGAGCGCGCGCGCCGCCTTGATCGTCGGCGCGGTGATGCGGATGATCGCGCAGCCGACCTCGGCGAGGCGCGTCGCCTGATCGACGGTGCCGTCGATGTCGAGCGTGTCCGTCGTCGTCATCGACTGGACGGCGATCGGGTGGCTGCCGCCGATCGAGAGGTCGCCGATGCGGACGATGCGCGTCGGACGGCGCGTCGGGTGGAAGGGGTCGAAGGTCCAGGGCACGGACATAGGCCGTCACGCTAACCGGCCACCGCGCGACGTCACGACAGCCGTCAAGCGACGGAGTTCGTCGGTCGCCCGTTCGAGTCCTTGGACAACGCGAGATGCTAGTTTCGCCGCGTGCAGATCGTCGTCGACACGAACGTCTTCGTCGGAGCGTGCCTCGGCTCTCGTGCGAGTTCCGGAGTGATTGCGCAGTGCCTTCGGGGACGGCACGATCCGCTGATGGGCGCCGCCCTGTTCGCCGAGTACGAAGACGTGCTCGGCCGCGACAAGATCTGGGCCCGGTCCCGGCTGACCGCAGAGGAGCGCGGCGATCTGTTGGACGCGTTCCTCAGCCGCTGCCGGTGGACGCGCATCTACTTCGGGTGGCGTCCCAATCTGCGCGACGAGGGCGACAACCACGTGGTCGAACTGGCGGTCGCGGGCGCCGCCGAGCGCATCGTGACTCGGAACCTGCGCGACTTCGCATCGATGGAGTTGCGGTTTCCGGGGCTCGTCGTGCAGAGTCCCGAGGCCTTCCTCAAGGAGTTCGCATGAGCGCTCTGACACTCCGGCTCCCCGCCGACCAGCACGCGCGGCTCAAGGCTCTCGCGAAGCTTCGCGGCACGACGGTGCGTCGTCTCGTCGAGGAGATGACGACCCTCATGCTGGCGGAGTCCGACGCCGAGACGCGGTTCGCGGTCAGGGCGGCACGGGGCCGGCGCAAGGTCGCGCGAGGAGTTCGTCTTCTGGAGAAGGCTGCCGGCCGAAGTCGCTAGCCGACAGCCACGACTGGCTCGCGCCAGACACCGTGGCTCTTCAAGAGCGCGATGAGGCGTTCGTCGGCGACGGCCTGGGGCACGTTGCGTTCGACGATGTCCTTCCCGACGTAGAGGTTCACGAGTCCCGGCGCGCTCCCGACGTAGCCGAAGTCGGCGTCGGCCATCTCGCCCGGGCCGTTGACGATGCAGCCCATCACCGCGATCTTCACGCCGGGCAGATGTCCCGTGCGCGCCTTGATGCGCTGCGTCGTCGACTCGAGGTCGAAGAGCGTGCGCCCGCATCCGGGGCAGGCGATGTACTCCGTCCGCGACGCGCGCAGGCGGCAGGCCTGGAGGACGCCGAGGACCATCTCGAGGAGACGCTCCGGCTCGTGCGGCCCGCCGAAGCGGACGGCGTCGCCGATGCCGTCGCAGAGGAGCGAGCCGGCGACGGCGGCGCCGTAGAGGAGGGCGTCGTCCGGGTCGGCGGGGAGATCGACGTGGAGGATGATCGGCACCCGGCCGGACCGGGCCGCGAGTTCACGATAGTCAGGCGGAGTCAGATTCGAAACGCGCCGGAGCGACCGAGGGCACTCGCGATTCGAGGCGGCACTTTCCTCGAAGACCTCGACCTCGCCATGACGCGCCTTCGACATGACCCACGGGATCGCGACCGCTGGAACCGATGATCGGATCGCCCGGGTCTCGTCGTATTCGTCGTCGAGGTAGTCGTCAGGCGGAACGAAGACTCCCTCAAGGGCCGGCGATCCCGGCGCCTTTGGCGTCGCCAGGCGGCGGAGGCGCGCGACAGCGTTCTCCGCGTCAGTGATGAACTGATACGGCAAACCGACCATGACCAGCACCGGCCACTCGCCGCCGATGGAGTGCACGCCGAAGGGGCCGGCGTCCGTCGGGCGTCGCGCGTACGAGTACGGATCGAACGGCAGCCCGGGGACGGTCCTCACTTCTTCACTTCCCGCTGCGCGGGAAGTCCCCTCCGCCGCGCCTGCGTCGCGGCTCGGTGAACAAGTGAGAACCGTCCCCTGCGAGCAAAGCGCCACAAGGCGCTTCGCGACCGGGATCTCCCGGCACGGATCCTCCGTCAGCGACACCCGGATCGTGTCTCCGATGCCGTCCATCAGCAGCGACCCGATGCCGATCGCGCTCTTCGTCCGGCCGTCCTCGCCCTCG
>JANNHP010000314.1:0-20050 GCA_031404455.1 Planctomycetia bacterium
CAGGTCGGAGGCGCAGGACCCCGAGCGCCGCAGCGTGCTCGACTTCCTGCTCTCGGACCGGTTCGTCGAGCAGGAGAAGGCTCTCGGCGAGAAGCGCTAGGTCGTCCCGGCTCGCGTAGGATCGCGCGTCCCATGCGCAAGGTCCTCCCGCCGATCCGGGTGCCCGCGACGGCGCGCGTCCTCATCCGCAACGAGCGGGAAAGCGAGGGGTCTCGCGGAGCCGTCGCCCGTCGAACGGGACGCATGGGGGACCGCCATGGCAGCTAGACCGATCGTCGTCGTGCTCGCCGCCGGGGCGGTCGTCCTCGGCGGCGTCTGGATGTCGCAGCGCGGCGAGGAGCCGGCGCCCGTCGAGACTCCCGCGCCCGAAGCGCCGAACGGGACGTCCGAGATCCGTCCGCCGGAGTTCCCGGCGGTCCATGGGGACGAGGACCGGATCGCCCACTGGGTCCACACCGTCGTGAATGGCGCCGACGACGACGTCGCGTGGGCGCTCGGCTGCCTCGAACGGGCCGGGCCGCGCGGACGCTCCGCGTTGCGCGAGACGGCGGGTTCGTCGATCGAGTCCAACACCGCGCTCACGCAGCAGACGCTGGAGTTCCTGCTGAAGGCGCCCGAGGACTCCGACGGTGCCTTCGCCGTCGCGGCGCTTGGGAGCCGCGACCCGGAGGCCGTCACCCGCGCGATGCGCCTGGTCGGGAAGTTGCCGGGCGGGCCGCGCGACGCGGTCGCGAAGGCGATCGCCGCCGCGGGCTCGACCGGTCGCCGGGACGTGCGTCTCGACGCGGTCGCTGCCCTGGCGAAACGGAACGATCCCGACGCTGCGGCCGAAGCGATGCGGCTCGTGGACGGCGCGAGCTCGCCGGATGCGCCCGACGCGGTGCGCGCGCTCGCGGACTTCCGTCTCCCGGCCGTGCGCGACTACGTCGCGGCCGTCTTCTCGTCCGACGCCGGCACGCCGGTCCGATTCGCGGCCGCGGACGTCCTCGTCGGATGGAACGATCTCGCGCCCCTGCCGTGGCTCGAGTCCCTCGTGGCTTCGCCGCCCGCCGGGGCGTTCGACTTCGCGGACGCGGCGCTCGGCGTCCTCGCCAAGGCGCGGCACGAGGGTGCCCTCGCGCGGATCGGCGCGACAGCGGCGGACACGCTCGCGGGCACGTCCTCTCGCGTCGCCGCCGTACGGCGTCTCGCGCCGTATCCGCTCGAAGCGAAGCTCGCGTTCCTCGACGCCGCGGCGGCCGCGGCCGCCGGGTCGGACCCCGAGGTCGCCGTGGAGGCGCTCGACGCCCTCGTCCGCGCGGGCGCTCCCGGCATCATGGACCGGCTCACGCGCACGGTGCGCGAGGGCGACGCGGCGTCGGGGAATCCGGCGGCGCTCGTCCTCGGTCGCGTGCGGCGTCCCGAGGCGGCCGCGTCCCTCGTCGATGCGGTCCGCCGGACGGACATCGAAGAGGAACTGCGGACGCTCTTCCTCAGGGCGCTCGTCCTCTCGGGGGCTCCCGAGACCGCCGGATTCGTCGCCGGGGCGATCGCGCAGGACAGAGTCCCCTACGGCGCGCCGCTGTCGATTGCCTACAACGCGGGAGCCATGCTCGGCGACAGCAGTCCGGAGTTCCGCGCGGCGCTCGGGCCGGAGCTCGTCCAGGCGCTGCGCGGCGAGCTCGGGCCGCTCGCCGGGGCCGGCCTCGTGCAGACCGTGCGTGCGGCCGGGATCTGCTGCGGTCCCGAGGCATCCGGCGCGCTCGCGACCTGGCTCGGCCACGCGGACGCCGAGGTCCGCACCAACGCAGCGCTGGCGCTCGGGTACACCGCAGGAGACGATGCGGAGCGGGATCTGCGAGCCGCCTGGTTCCGATGGAGGGACGAGCCGTCGCGGGCCTCGATCACGAAGGCGATGGAACGCGCGCACTACCGGTCGGACGACCCGGCGCGTCCACCGCGCTGAACCGGAGGATGTCCGGATGGATGGACGTCGCGACCGCACCGAGCCTCGAGCGAGCCTGGCGCGACCGGAATCCCGTTTGCGAGGCGGAGCCTGGACGCGGTCCGGCGATCGGCCGGACGCGAAACCGGCTCCGAGCCCTCGTGAGGAATCCATGGAAGCCGCCGTCAGCGACGCCTCGCCGTCCGCTCCTTCGTCGTCGGCCTCGGACCGCCGCGGTTCGGACCGCCGTCGGGAGTCGACCCCGATGTTCTCGGTGTTCACGCTCTTCGGAGGACGGCGCGCGCGGGACCGCCGCGCTCCCGACTCGGCGAACCAGTACGTCGACCGCTACCCCCCGCGGCTCGCCGCGGCGCTCGTCGCCATCGGTCTGCTCTGCGCCCTCGACGCCGTCTTCACCCTGCTCTACCTGCAGAAGGGCGGAGGCGAGGCCAATCCCCTGATGGCCGCTCTGATCGACGGCGCGGGCCCGCGGCCGTTCCTGGTGCTCAAGTGCGCCGTGACGAACGTCGGGCTGATCGTGCTCTGCCTGCACAAGAACTTCAGGTTCGTGAAGCCCGTGATCATGGCGCTCCTCGGCGTCTACTCGGCGCTCTTCGCGTATCACATCTACCTCGCCGCGACGTTCACGTAGCCGTGGGTCGCGCCGCCTTGCGCCCTTCGCACCGGTCCTTGAATCGGACCGGCCCCCGCGTCGTGCGACGCGAGGGCCGGAAGGAACAGCCGGGGAGCCGCCGCTAATCGGCGGAGTAGATGACGTCCTTCGGCTGCTTCAGCTTGAAGGAGTACTTGAAATGGCCCTGCGGTCCCGGCAGCGCGCCGAGGAGGACCTGCCAGGTGCCGGTCACGTTCAGAGTGTGCGTGATCGTGAGTCCCTTGCCCTTCGCGACCACGTCGTCCGCGTCGAACGTCACGATCGTCCCGTTCGGGTCGATCAGGTAGATGGCCTTGAGCGCGAGCCCCGAGTCGTCCGGCGTGGCGGTGAACGTCATCTGCGCGCCCGCGAGGGCGCCGACCTCCGCGGCGAACGTCTTGCCCGCGACGAAGTTGTTCGGGCCGTTGTCCCCGGTGCCGCTCTTGTCCGCGACGATCTTCGCCGTTGCGACGAGCTGCGTCGCGTCGCCGTCATCGCTCGCCACGACGCAGAAGTAGCGGCCGGTGGCCGGCGCCGTGAAGCCGGAGACCGACGCCGATCCCTTTCCGCCCCTGGTCTTCGCGGCCAGCCCGGTCGTGCCGTCCTGGTCGAGCACGGCGATGCGCAGCGCTCGCTTCGGCTGCCTCGCCACGGTCTTCACCGAGATGCCGACCGTGCTGCCCTGGACCGCGTCGAAGTAGAAGCCGCAGGCCGACGAGCCGAACGCGAGGTCGGTCGTCCCGAGCGGACCGCAGACGACGGCCTGAACCGCCGCCGGGAGCCCGGAACCCGCGATGTCGAGCGCCCCGATCGTGGCGTGGGTGCTGCCGGCGACCGTCGCCGTGCCGGCGAAGCTGAGATCCGGCCCGCCGGTCGCGGTGATGCCGGCGGGCAGTACGCCTTCGTCGATCGATACCGCGTACGGAGCCGTTCCGCCGACGAACCCGATCTCCCGGTCGACGACCTTCCCGAGGGGGAACGCGACGAACTCGCCGACCTCGCTCGTCAGCTCCGGATTGACCGTGAAGGAGACGGGACCCGACGCGGACGCGTTGGGGTTCGCCGAGTCCTTCGCAGAAAGGATGAAGTTGTAGAGACCCTCCTGCGAGGGGTTGCCGCGCACGCGGGCGTTCGCGCCGTCGAGGAGGAGCCCCGGCGGGACGACGAACGGGGAGTCGATCGCCAGCGAGTAGGGCGGGATGCCGCCCTTGATGTTGACCGGGACGTTGTAGGGACGTCCGACCGTCCAGGGCTGGAAGGCTCCGGAGGAGAACTCGAGTTTCGAGAACGTCTGGACGGAATAGTCGGCGAGACGGACCCCCGAGACGTGCGCGACACGGATTCGGTACGTTCCCGCGGCGAGCGGTCCCGTGATGGCCTTGTAGATGCCGGGGATGCTGGTCTGCGGACCCGTCGCGATCACGGCGTTCGCGAGGTTGCGGAGCTCCAGCACGATCTGGGTGTTGAATTTCGTGCGGTCGATGCTCACCTGGGCATTCAAGGCGCTCGTCGGCTCCGGCATGACGAACTGGAACCAGTCCTCGTTGTAGAGATTGAGGATGCGGGTGTTCCGGACGAAGCCGAACTGCGTGACGACCTTCGGCTCCGTGACGTTGTCGTTCGGCTCGTCGGCGTCGTCGCCGACCAGACCGTGGCGGATGAAGTTGCGCGAGAGTCCGGGCCCGTCGTAGCCGAGGCCGCCCCAGGCGACGTAGAACGTGGACGTGGTCACCGGCGCGGTGAGCGAGTCCACCGTGCGGAACGCGCGGTCGGTGTTGGCGCCGGTCCCGTCGATGGTGTCCCACGCCTCGTTCGAGGCGTCGACCAGGTCGTAGAGACCGGCCGCGACCCAGCCCGCGATGTCCGGACCGGCCGACGAGGTGAGCGTCGGATTCTCCATGGCGATCGTGTTTGCGGAGGAGGACGAGAGGCCGTCGATGAATTGCGTGTCGCCCGAGACCGCAGCGTACAGGTAGTACCCGAAGCCCTCGGCGAAGGCGTTCTCCTGGTCGCTCACCGCGTCGAACGCGGTGTTCATGCCGCTCGTCGGGTGCGCGGCGATGAAGCCGAGCACGTGGCGCGCATAGGTACGCGTGATCACCGAGTTGTCCCAGGGGTCGGGATTGGTCGTCGTGCCGCTCACGCGCATCTGCGCGGGGGCGGTGGAGGGCTTGTTGTAGATCGTGGGCGCGATCGAGTTCGGGTCGTAGAGGACCTCGAGTTGCGGGATCGGATTCGCGGTCCGCGGGGTCGCCCAGTCGTAGACGCCCTGGATGGTGCGCACGATGTTGAGCGGCGCCCTCGCCGTCCCTGCGGCGTCGTTGCTGCTCGAGATCGCCAGCGTTCCGACGTCGCGGTCTGCGTTGAAGGCCACGCCGGTCGCGAGCGTGAACCCGAGGGCGGCTCCGCCGGTCGTGGTTCTCACGATCGCGGACGGCGCCTGCGCCGTGGCCACGAGCGAACCGACCTCGGTTCCGACGAGCGCCATGCCCCGGATGGCGAAGTCGCCGAATGCGTTCGTCACCGCGCTCGCGACCGGGAGTCCGGTCGAGCCGCGCAGTTCGACGGTCATCCCCGAGAGCGGGAGGTTCGCGTCGATGGTGGGGCCGATACCGCTCCCCGTGACCACGATCCGGTCGAACAGAACGCGTCCCGTGAAGTTCGTGATCTTCGGGTCGAACTGCCAGTCGATGCTCGGCGAACTGGTGAAGGTGTAGAGCCCGTTCGTCTGCCCTGCGTCGGGGCGGACGTAGCGGTTCGCCCCGGCTGGCTCGTCCATGCCGACGCCGTACGTGAGAGACGTTCCCGCCGTCCATCCGCCGAGGTACGCCATCACGATGCGGCCCGAGGACTCGTTGATCTGGATCTGGAAGTTGAGGGTGCCGCTGTAAGTCGAGTAGCGCGACCAGTTGAGCCAGGCGAAGACGAACCTGCGATTCGGCGCCGTGCCTTCGACCCAGTATTTCGTGGAGGGAGTGAGGGTCCCGGCTACGCCGAGCAGGTCGGTCCAAGCGACCGAGCAGACGCCGTCGTAGGTGCTCCCGCTCGCCATCGCGCCGCCGGTCGGGGAGCAGCAACCGCTCTGCGCTCCACCGCCGAACTGGAAGAAGCCGTTCGTCGAGACGGAGCAGGAAGTGAACGTCTTCCCGTAATAGGGGATCGGGAACGGGAATGTCAGTGACTTCACGCTGTCGTCGCCCGTCAAACCGAAGTCGGTCGCGGTCGACGGCGGTGTGATCCACTGCCCGGACACCTGCGAGACGGTGTAGTCCTGCGCCCACGCAGTCGCCGACGCGACGGCTACGGTGACGAACGCAGCCAGCATCCCGAGAGTTCGCGAGAATCCCATGGCGGCACCTCCGCACGCGGGGGGCGGTCCGTCAGCCCGAACTGGCGACCGCTCCTCGTCGTGCGCGTCAAGTTAGATTCGCGTTCGGCCACGCGCAAGGGGGAATCCGAAGTGCGGCGGGGGCGATGCAGGCTCGCGGCGCCCGGGAAATGCCGAGTCGGGCGAGATTGCCGGCGGGATCAGCGGTGGGACGAGGCCGAGGTTCCCGGACGGGTCGAGCGCAGGACGAGGATCCCGACGAGGACCATCGGGATGCCGAACATCTGGCTGAACGAGAGGCCGGTGCCCCAGACGTCCTCGCCGCGGTCCCGGTCACCGCGCCAGAACTCCACGATGAACCGGTTGACGGGGTAGAGGAAGAGGTACCAGGCGGCCACGATCCCCGGGCGCTTGGCCTTCCTGGCGATGCCGAGGAGAGCCAGGAAGACGATCAGGTTCCCGATCGCCATGTAGATCTGCACGGGGTGCAGCCAGTACGGGGCGCAGAAGTTCTCCGGGCGCTCGGGGCACTCGCTGTACGCGTAGCGCCAGTCGGCGCTGTGGTTGGGGAACTGCACGGCGTACCAGGGCGCGTGTTCGGCCGATTCGACCGGCGTCCCGTCGGGCGCCAGGATCTTCCGGCCGTAGTCGTCGCCGGCGAAGAAGCAGCCCATGCGGCCGACCGAGTGCGCGATCGCGACACCGAGCGCCGCGGCGTCGGCACAGGTGAGCACGGGGAGCTTCTTCTTCCAGAGCCACCAGAACGCGAAGACGACGGAGGACGCCATGCCGCCGTACCAGACGAGACCGCCCTCCCAGATCTTGAACACCCGGAAGAACTGCCCCTGGAACTCGTGGAAGTTCTGGACGATGTACGTCACGCGCGAGCCCAGGATGCCGACCGCGAGCAGGTAGAAGCAGAAGTCGAAGGAGTCCTGCGACTCCATGATCCCCTGGCGCTTCAGCCGCTTCGAGACGACCCACGTCCCCGCGAGGAACCCCAGGATCACCATCACGCCGAACATGCGGATGGGGAAGTAGTTGTTCTCGCCCCAGGGCAGCGGGATCTGGAAGAGCACTGGGAACATGGGCTTCGTCCTCCGGGACGGAATCGGGTCCGAGAACCTAACTCGCTCCCGCCCGAACGTGCATGGCTTTGTCGTCAGCGCGGCGGCGACCTCGCTAGGATTCTGCGAATCTCCCGCCACGACGTGCGCGGAGTCCCCCGGAGGTCGCGAGTCCCATGTCCGACGCATTCCTCTGCCCGACCGACACCTTCGTCCGACGCCACATCGGCCCCGGCCCGGACGACCAGAAGCGGATGCTCGCGTTGCTCGGCTGCGACTCGATCGAGCAGCTCATCGCGGAGACGATCCCGGCGTCGATCCGCACGAAGCGTCCGCTCTCGATGCCCGCCGCGCGCGGCGAAGCGGAATTCCTCGACGAGCTGAAGGTGCTCGCCTCGAAGAACCAGGTGTTCCGCAGCTTCCTCGGCATGGGTTACCACGGCACCGTGACGCCGCCCGTGATCCTGCGCAACATCATGGAGAACCCGGGCTGGTACACGCAGTACACGCCGTACCAGGCCGAGATCTCGCAGGGCCGCCTCGAAGCATTGCTGAACTTCCAGACGATGGTCAGCGACCTCACCGGGCTGCCCTTCGCCAACGCGTCGATGCTCGACGAGGCGACGGCCGCGGCCGAGGCGATGCACATGTGCCACGACCTCGCGCCGAGGCTCTCGGGCTTCTTCGTCGCGAAGGACTGCCACCCGCAGACGATCGAGGTCGTCCGCACGCGCGCGAAGGCGCTCGGCATCGAGGTCGTGGTCGGCGACGCCGCCACGTTCGACCCGAAGGCAGCGGGCGTGTGCGGCGCGCTCGTCCAGTACCCGACGACGGACGGCCGCGTGATCGACTACTCGGGCTTTGCCGAGAAGGTCCACGCCGCGGGCGCCTTTCTCTGCGTGGCGGCCGACCCGCTCGCGATGACCCTGCTGCGCGCGCCGGCCGACTTCGGCGCCGACATCGCGCTCGGATCGACGCAGCGTTTCGGCGTGCCGCTCGGCTACGGCGGTCCGCACGCCGCCTATCTCGCCACGAGGGACGAGTTCAAGCGCTCCATGCCGGGCCGCATCATCGGCGTGTCGAAGGACGCGCGCGGCAAGCCCGCGATGCGTCTCGCGCTCCAGACCCGCGAGCAGCACATCCGCCGCGAGAAGGCCACGTCCAACATCTGCACGGCGCAGGTGCTGCTCGCGATCATGGCGGGCATGTACGCGGTCTACCACGGGCCCGAGGGGCTCCGGGCGATCGCGCGGCGCGTGAACCAGGCGGCGGCGTCGCTCGCCGACGCCGTCAGGAAGATGGGCCACTCGCTTCCTGACGCCCCGTTCTTCGACACGCTGCACGTCACGCTCTCCGGCGCGACCGCGGACGAGGTGCTCGCCGCAGCGCGCGCGAAGCGGATCAACGTCCGCAAGCTCGGTGCGAACGAGGTGGGCGTGGCGCTCGACGAGACCGTCACGGCGAAGGACGTGGCGGACCTCGTCGAGGCGTTCGCCTGCGGGAAGAAGCGCAGCGCGTCCCTCGCCGAGAGATCGCGGGCGCGAAGTCGGGCTTCGCGGCACCGCACGCGAGGACGAGCGCGCTGCTTGCGCACCCCGTGTTCAACACCCACCACTCCGAGACGGAGATGCTGCGCTACCTGCGCAAGCTCGAGTCGCGCGACCTCTCGCTCGCGACGTCGATGATCACGCTCGGCTCCTGCACGATGAAGCTGAACGCCACGAGCGAGATGATCCCCGTGACGTGGCCGGAGTTCGGCGCGATCCACCCGTTCGCTCCGCGCGACCAGGCGGCCGGCTACACGGAGATGTTCGCGAACCTCGAACGCTGGCTCTCCGAGTGCACCGGATTCGCGGCGACGTCGCTCCAGCCGAACGCGGGCTCGCAGGGCGAGTACGCGGGTCTCCTCGTCATCCGCCGCTGGCACGAGGACCGCGGGCAGGGACACCGCGACGTCTGCCTCATCCCTTCGTCGGCGCACGGCACGAATCCCGCGAGCGCGGTGATGGCCGGGTTCAAGGTCGTCGTGACGAAGTGCGACGAACACGGCAACGTGGATCTCGCCGACCTCCGCGCGAAGGCGCAGCAGCACGCGGCCAACCTCGCGGCGCTGATGGTCACGTATCCCTCGACGCACGGTGTCTTCGAGGAGGAGATCCGCGACATCTGCAAGGCGGTCCACGACGCGGGCGGCCAGGTCTACATGGACGGCGCGAACTTCAACGCCCAGCTCGGTTACACGAGCCCCGGCGAGATCGGCGCCGACGTCTGCCACCTGAACTTGCACAAGACGTTCTGCATCCCGCACGGAGGCGGCGGACCCGGCATGGGCCCGATCTGCGTCGCGAAGCACCTCGCGCCCTTCCTGCCGGGCCACTCGGTCATGGGCACCGGCGGCGAGAAGTCGATCGGCGCGGTCTCGGCGGCGCCGTGGGGCAGCCCTTCGATCCTGCCGATCTCGTACGTGTACATCGGGCTGATGGGCGGCGAAGGTCTCGCGCGGGCGACGGCGGTCGCGATCCTCAACGCGAACTACATGGCGACGCGCCTCGAGCCGCACTTCCCCGTGCTCTACAAGGGGAAGAAGGGCCGCTGCGCGCACGAGTTCATCCTCGACCTGCGTCCGGTCACGGCGTCGTCGGGCATCACCGCCGAGGACGTGGCGAAGCGCCTGATGGACTACGGCTTCCACGCGCCGACGATGTCGTTCCCGGTCTCGGGCACGCTCATGGTCGAGCCAACGGAGTCGGAGGGCAAGCCCGAGCTCGACCGGTTCTGCGACGCGATGATCGCGATCCGCGCGGAGATCGCCGACGTCGAGGCGGGACGCATCGACCGGACCGACAACCCGCTGAAGAACGCGCCGCACACGGTGGACGTGATCGTCGCCGAGAAGTGGGACCACCCGTACTCGCGCGAGACGGCCGCTTTCCCCGCGCCGTGGGTGCGCGAGTGGAAGTTCTGGCCGCACGTCGGCCGCGTGGACAACCTCTACGGCGACCGGAACCTCATCTGCACCTGCCCGCCGATGGAGAGCTACGGGGCGTAGCTCTCCATCGGCGGGCAGACAGAACGCCTTCAGAGGCCGGCGTGACGGCAGGAGCGCGCTACGCGTCGCGCTCTCGTCCATGCAGCGATCCGTCCGCCTCGGGCGGATCGCTAGTGGTGCTTCGCTTCCTCGGCGCAGTGCTTCTCGTACTGCTCGGCCGACATCAGGCCCTCGACCTCGTTCGGGTGGCTGATGCGGAACTTCACGAACCAGCCGGCGCCGAAGGGGTCCTTCGCGACGAGGTCGAGGTTGTCCCCGATCTCCTCGTTCACCTCGACGATCTCGCCCGAGAGCGGCGCGAAGACGTCGGAGACGGCCTTCACCGACTCGACCTCGGCGAAGGGCTGGCCCTGCTCGAGGAGGTCGGTCACGGCCGGCATGTCCACGTAGACGAGGTCGGAGAGGGCGGCGACGGCGAAGTCCGAGATGCCGCTCGTCGCGATGTCCTTCTCGACGCGGACCCATTCGTGGGACTTCGTGTACTTCAGGTCGGCGGGGCGCATGTCTTCGTTCCTCCGGTCGTGTTCAGGGGTGGGGAGCCTACTTCTTGCGCTTGTAGAACGGCAGCGGAACCACGGTGCACCCGTGGATTCCGCCGCGGATGTCGACGTCGAACCTCTGGCCGGGTTCGCCGAGCGAGGGCGGCACGAACCCCATGCCGATGTTCTTGTCGAGCGTCGGCGCAAACGTGCCCGACGTGACGACGCCGACCGGTTTCCCATCCTTGACGAGAGGACAGCCGTTGCGCGGGACGCGCTTGGTGTCGACTTCGAAGCCGACGAGAACCTTCTTGAGCCCCTCTCGCTTCTGGCGCTCGAGCGCCTCCTTGCCGAGGAACGGTCCGCCCGTGAGCTGCACGCCGAAGTCGAGGCGCGCCTCGAGCGGCGTCGTCTCGAGGTCGAGCTCGTGGCCGTAGAGCGGCATGCCCGCCTCGGTCCGCAGCGCGTCGCGTGCGCCGAGTCCGATCGGCTTCACGCCGAGGTCGTGGCCCGCCTCGACGAGCGCCGCCCACATCCGCTTCGATTCGCGCGCGTCGAAGAAGACCTCGAAGCCGTCCTCGCCCGTATAGCCGGTCCGGCTGATGATCGCCCTGAGACCGATCACCTGTCCACGGGTCATGCGGTAGTAGCCGAGCTTCGACAGATCCGTCGTGGCGTCGACCAGCTTCGCGAGCAGCATCTGCGAGTTCGGTCCCTGGAGGGCGAGCATGTGCTGCGCGCAGCCGAGGTAGCTGTCCTTGATGTTCGGATCGCCGGCGTCCGTCGCCTGGATCGCCCGGGCGTCGAATCCCTTCACCCGGATCTGTTCACGAACGTGCGCGAGGTCTCCCGCGCGGCCGCCGGCGTTGATCACGAGGTGCGTGCGGTCAACGTCCGCGTAGACGAGCAGGTCGTCGATCGCGGTGCCGCGCTCCGTCGAGAGGATGCCGTACTTGATGCGGCCGGGCTTGACGGCCAGCACGTCGCAGGTCGTCACCCAGTCGGCCGCCTTCAGGTGGTCCGCGCCGACGATCTCGATCCGGCCCATGTGTCCGATGTCGAAGAGTCCGACCTTGCGGCGCGTTGCGTGCGTCTCGGGGATGATGCCCTCGTACTGGACGGGCATGTCCCAGCCGCCGAAGTCGACGATGCGGGCGCCGAGGGCGACGTGCACGTCGTAGAGGGGGGTGCGCTGGTTCATGGGCGACATTCTTCGCAGGCAGGCCGGATGCCGGTCGAAGAAACAGGGAACGCGGCGGGGATGTGAACGGGGCGCGGACGACGCCGACGCTGGATCGAGCAGGTCGACCGGCTCGACGCCAGTTCGAGAAGGGCGTGCGGCTCGACGGACTGCCGCGGCGGGTCTGCAACGGCTGTGGAGAAGCGCATGCCGCGACGCTCGAGAAGCCGCAGTGTCGAACCTGCTTCAAGCAGCGCAACGGCTGACCACTCCGCGCGCAGCGTCCCCGAGTCGTGATGACTGATCTCGCGGCTGCCTCAGCGGCGAGATCAGTACCGCTCGAGCAGCCCGTACTTGCGCATCTTGTTGAAGAGCGTGGTGCGGTTGATGTCGAGGGCTTTCGCGGTGTCCTGGCGGTTGCCCTGGTGGACGCGCAGCGCGTGCTCGATGTAGCGGCGCTCGGGGTCCTCGAGCCACGACTTCAGGGGGACGATGTCGTCCGACTGGCGCGCGGGCGCCTCTTCCGCGCCGAGACGCATCTGCGGCGGGAGGTCGTCGGGCGTGAGCGTCTCGTTCCTCGTGAGCACCACCGCGCGCTCGATGCAGTTCTCGAGCTCGCGCACGTTGCCGGGCCACGTGTAGCGGAAGATCAGCTCCGCCGTGGCGTCGTCCATCCCCTTGATGTTCTTGCCGTTCTCCTTCGAGAAGCGGCGCAGGAAGTGCTCGGCGAGGAGCGGGATGTCGCTCACGCGCTCGCGGATGGGCGGCATGTGCAGCGAGACCACGTTGATGCGGTAGTAGAGGTCGCGGCGGAAGTTGCCCTTCTCGACCTCCTTCGCGAGGTCGAGGTTCGTCGCGAGGATCACACGGACGTCGACCTGGATCGTGTCGTTCCCGCCGACCGGCTCGAACTCCTTGTCCTGCAGGATGCGCAGCAGCTTCATCTGGAGCAGAGGCGAGCTGTTGTGGATCTCGTCGAGGAAGATCGACCCGCGGTCGGCCGCGGCGAACTTGCCCTGACGGTCGCTCGTCGCCCCGGTGAAGGCGCCGCGCTTGTAGCCGAAGAGCTCGCTCTCGAGCAGCGACTCGGTCAAGGCACCGCAGTTCACCTCGACGAACGGCTGTTCCTTGCGCGGGGAGTTGTGGTGGAGTGCCCGCGCGATGAGGGTCTTGCCCGTTCCCGATTCGCCGGTGATGAGCACCGTGGCTTTCGTCGAGGCGACGCTCTCGATCGTGTCGTAGATGCGCTGCATCTTGTGGTCGCGGCCGACGAGCGCGCCGTATCCGAAGCGCATGTCGAGGCGCTTCTTCAGGTCGGAGTTCTCGTCGCGGAGCGCCCGCTCGTCGAGCGCGCGGCGGACGACCATCTTCATCTCGTCGTCGAGGATCGGCTTGCTGACGTAGTCGTAGGCGCCGTTCTTCATCGCCTCGACGGCCTGCTCCACCGTGCCGTAGCCGGTGACGAGCACGACCGGGAGGTCGGGCTTGCGCGCCTTCAGCTCGCGCAGGAGCTGCATGCCGTCGATCTCGGGCATGTTGAAGTCCGTGATGACGAGCGACGGCGCGGCGGAACCCACGAGCTTCAGCGCCTCGGCGCCGGTCGCGGCCTCGAGGACGGTGTAGCCCTCGCGGCGCAGCATCTCGCCGAGCGAGCGGCGGATGAGCGAGTCGTCGTCCACGACAAGCAGCTTCTTGTCGCTCATGGTCTTCACTGCTCCTTCGACGTCTGGGTCGCGGCACGCGTGGTCGGCGCCGCGGGACGCGGCGCAACGACGAGGGGCCGTCGCGCGGGCAGGTCGATCTCCACACAGGAGCCGCGACCCACCTCGGACACGATCGTCAGGGTGCCGCCGAGCCGTTCGACGATGCGCAGGCAGATCGGCAGGCCGAGGCCGGTGCCCTTGCCCACTTCCTTCGTCGTGAAGAACGGCTCGAAGACGCGCTCGCGGAGCTCCTCGGGGATTCCCGTCCCGGTGTCGGCGACGGCGAGCTGCACGCGGCCGCTGGCGAGCTTCGCGGAGAGCGTCAGCTTCCCGCCCTGCGGCATCGCGTCGATCGCGTTCTTCGCGAGGTTCGCGAAGACCTGGAACATGCCGCGAGGCAGCGGAACGCCGACCGGGGGGAAGTCGAAGATGGTCTCGATTCGGCGGTGCGGCGCGGCGGCGATCAACTGCCCGACGGCGTCGCGGGCGAGGCGTTCGGCGTCCTCGTGCGTGGCGTCGACGTTCGCGTTGCGCGAGAACTGGAGGAGGTCGCGCACGATGTCCGCCATGCGGCGAAGTCCCCGGCGCGCCTCGAGCAGGTACGGGATCTGCGGCGAGTCCTTCGGCATGCCGTCGACGGCCAGGTTGACGAAGCGCAGCACGCCGTCGAGCGGATTGTTCAGCTCGTGCGCGACGCCGGCCGCGAGCTTGCCGATCATCGCGAGCCGCTCGTGCGACTCGAGCGACCGCTCGAGCGACGCGTTCTTCTCGCAGAGGTCGGCGTGCCTGAGCGCCTGCTCGACCTGGAAGGCGAGCTTCTCGGGGTCGACGGGCAGGCTCACGACGGAGAAGGCACCGTCGCGCATCAGGCCGACGGCCTCGTCGACGCTTGCGTCGTGCAAGGTCACGAGGCACGGCGCTTCGACGCGCTCGCGGCGCAGGTCCGCGAACACCTGCTGATGGTTCGCCGGATCGAGCGCCGACTGGTCGATCACCACGATCCTCACTCCCGAGGCTCCCCCGCGCAGGCCCTCCGCGAGCGTCGCGCTCGCGGTGACGAGGAGCCCGGCTCCGGTCAGCGCGTCGCAGAGGCTCTGCCGTTCTCCCGGGTCGCTGGCGATGACGAGGATGCGCCTTGAGTCCAAGCAATCACCTCTGGGTCCGTGATCCGAGACCTCATCGGCGCGTCCCGACCCCCGGATGTAGGCGGACGGTGCGAAATGTGAACGGCGAGGACGCGTCCGCCGAACGGTGGCGATCCGTAGACGCAGCGACGGCGCGATCCGTGGACGCCGCGAGGTGCGCGGGCGCTACTCGACGAGCCCGCTGCCCCGGTAGGTGATCCGGTTGCGGCCTCGCGCCTTGCTCACGTAGAGGGCCTCGTCCGCGGTGCGGATCAGGTCCTCGAGCGTCTGCGCGTCGTCCGGGAAGGACGCGACGCCGCCGGACACCGTGAGACGGCCTCCGGGCAGCTTCTCCTCGCCGGGGAACACCGCCTCCTCGATGCGGCGCCGCAGGCGCTCGAGGAAGGGGAAGGGACTGACCGGGGCGCCCGGGCGCGCGGCCGTCTCGGGGAGGATGACCGCGAACTCCTCGCCGCCGTAGCGGGCGACGATGTCCACGTCGCGCAGCGACGTGCGCAGGATCTCGCCGATCGTTGCGAGCGCGCGGTCGCCAGCCTGGTGCCCGCACGTGTCGTTGTACTTCTTGAAGTGGTCGACGTCGAACATGGCGAGCGTGACCTGGCGGTCGTAGCGGCGGGCGCGATGGATCTCGCGCTCGAGCGAGCGCTGGAACTGGCGCCGGTTCGCGAGTCCCGTCAGCTCGTCGATGGCGGCGAGGTCCTGCATCTGGCGGAACTGCAGCGCGTTCTCGATCGACTGGGCCACCTGGTCGGCGAGGAACCGGAGCGGGCCGAGGTCGGCGTCGTCGAAGGGCAGGCGCGAACGCTTGTCGGCGAGGCACACGACGCCGATCACCCCGCGCGGCGCGCGCAGCGGCAGGATGAGGCACGAACGCGTGCTGTAGGGCAGGGACCCGCGCTCCACGGGCGAGCGCCCGAGGCTCGCCTTCACGAGGTCCATGTCGGCGACGAGGAGCGGGAGGCCCGTCTTCGCGACGTGGCCCGCGAGACCCTGCCCGAGCGGGACCGGCGCGCTGGGCGCGTCCGCCGGAAGTCCGACGGCTCGGCGCACGTGGAGCTCGCCGCTGCGTTCGTCGACGAGCATGAGCGAGCACCGCTCCGCCGCCGACCGCGTGGAGAACACGTGGAGGACCTGGTCGAGCAGACGGTCGAGGTCGCCCACGCAGCGGTTGACGACGGCGAGGTCTCCGACGAGCGACTCCATCGTGCGGTCGGAGCGCGAGGAGCCGTTCGCGGGCGTCGGCGCCGATGGGTGGGTCACCTGGTGGGCCGCCCATTCCGAGGCCTTGACGAGCCTCATCACCCGGGAGCGGACCGTGCCCGGTTCCGCGGGCAGGACGACGGCGTCGTCGGCGCCCTCGTTCAGCGCGCGCGGCGCGCGCCAGGCGAGGTGCGGCGGATAGACGGCGAGGACCGACGAAGCACCCGCCTCGCGAAAGCAGGCGAACGTGTCGCGCTCGCGGCCGGAGCAGACGTCGGACCCGGCGATCACCAGCGAGGCGCGTCCGGCCCGCAGCCGGCCGACCCCGGAGACGAACGTCGGCGCGCGTTCGACGGTGAGGCCGTCCGCGCCGAGTTCGTCGAGCTCGGGGAGGTCGGCACCGCTCACGAAGAGCACGTCGAGCAGTCCGCCGATCACGTGGACGGCTCCTTCGGGGCGCTCGGACCGAGATCGAGTCCGGCGAACGCGGCCACGAGCTGCGGATGGAAGTGCGTGCCGGAGAGCTCGACGATCTGCCTCACGGCGGAGGCGACGTCGAGGGCGGGACGCCACGCGCGCGCCTCGGTGAGGGCCGCGAACGAGTCCGTGATCCGCACGAGCGCCGCGAGGAACGGGATGTCGTCGCCGGCGAGTCCGTCGGGGTACCCCGAGCCGTCCCAGTTCTCGTGGTGGTGCCGGATCACCGGCTTCGCCTGGCGCAGCCGGCCGAGCGGGCGCACGAGCTCGTCGGCACGCGCGGCGTGCCGGCGCAGGTGGAGCCACTCCTCGGAGCTCGGACGTCCCGGCTTCTGGAGGAGGTCGTCGGGCGTCTCGACTTTGCCGAGATCGAGGAGCCGCGACGCGACGTCGAGCACCGCGAGATCGTGCGGGGCGAGATCCACGCGGCGTCCGAGAGCGAGCGAGAGGTCGCGGACGCGCTCGCTGTGGTGCGCGAACCACGGACTGCGCGATTCCGTGGCGGCGACCACGTCGCAGAGCGACTCGACGTACGCGTCCTCGGTCCGCTCCGCGGTGCGGACGACGCGGAACACGTCGCCGAGCGCCTGCGCCAGCACCTCGAGGACCCTCAGGTCCTCCGGCGAGAAGGGCGGCATCGCGGGACCGCGCGAGACGACGAGCACCCCGCTGTCCGGTCCGTGGGGGCCGCGCGGCGAGAGCGCCGCGGCGGCGAGGGGACCGGCGTCGAGGATCGACGCGGCGGCGCCGAGGGCTTCGGGCGGCGGCGAACCCGCGATCCCCGAGACTGCGAGGAGTGCGAGCGGTCCCGACTCGACATCGAGACGCGCGGCCCACGGTCCCTCGGGCGGCGTCGTGCTCTTCACGCGGAAGGACCCGTTGCGGCCGGATGGCGCGAGCAGCGCGGCCCGCTGGACGCCGAGCGCACCGGCGAGGACGCCCGCGCAACGCGGGACGAGATCGGATGACGAGAGGTCGTCCGCTACGAGAGCGTGCACCGATTCGACGAGCGTGATGTCGCGGATCCGGCGCGCGAGCGGAGCCGGCGCGGCCTCGGGCTCGGGGGGCGCGGTGCGGACACCGGGGCGCGCACGTTTCAGCACGCGCGCGACGACGTCGCGGATGTCGGCGACGCTGAACGGCTTGGTGACGAAGTCGTCGACTCCGCACCGCAGGGCATCCACCACGTTGTCGATCGAGGCGTAGCCGGTCGTCAGGACGGCACGCGTCTCGGGCGCCGCCTCCTGCACGCGCCGGACGAGCTCGACGCCGCTCATCGTCGGCATCATGAGGTCGGTGACGATCAGATCGGGCCGATCCTCGGGCAGCGCGGCGAGCGCCTCTTCCCCCGAGGCGAACGCGCGGACGGCGTAGCCCTCGCGCTGGAGGATCCGGCAGAGGAGCGTGCAGATCTGCTCCTCGTCGTCCACCACGAAGACTGTCGGCCGCTTCACGACGCGCCCCCGTCGGCGGGAGCAGGCGCGGCGTCGGTCGCAGGCAGCCGGACGAGGATCGTGGTCCCCTCCTCGCCGCCGGGCAGCGCCGCGATCGAGCCGCCGTGGTCGCGGACGATCCCAGCGAATGCGGCGAGCTCGAGTCCCGTGCCGTCCTGCACGCCCTCGGCGTCGGGGAACGGATCGAAGAGGCGGCTCCTGCGTTCGTCGGAGAGCGCCGGGCCGCGGTCGGTGACGGCGATCTCCACGACCCGCCGCATCGCCTCGGTGCGGACGTTGACCCGCGCCTCCACGGCGCCTCCCGGCGGCGTCACGCGCGCGGCGCGGTTCCTCAGGATCTCGAACCCGGCGCGCAGGAGTTCGGGGGAAGCGAGGACCACCGCGTTCTCGGCGGCGTTCCTCGACACGGTGGAGGTCCCGCGCGCCGTCGCGGCCGGCATCCCCGGTGCCGCGCCCTTGCGCTCTCCGAACACCTCCGCCACGATCCGGCCGACGTCCACGGGCCGCGCCGCGACGTCGCGCCGTCCGTAGAACCTGGCGAGGCTCTCGACGACGCCGGCGATCCGGCGGACCTGCTCGCGCATCCCGGGCACGTCCACGGGGCCGTCGGTCTCGACGCTGCCGAGCTGCAGTTCGAGGATCTGGAGCGGGTTGCGGATCGAGTGGGCGACGCCCGCCGCGAGCTGCTCGACGCCGCCGGCGCGCGCGCGCGGAGTCGGCTCGTTCGCCCCGGTCTGGATCGCCACGGACGGGATCGCTCCCGTCGTCTCGGAGGCGACCGTCGCAGCGACGCGCTTCGCGATCGACAGCAGCTCGCCCGCGTAGAACGGCTCGGGGAGGTACGAGTCGGCGCCGAGGGCGATGGCGCGCGCGGCGCGCTCGCGGAGCGACGCGGGGAAGAGGACCAGGAAGAAGGCGCGCGGCCAGCGCGCCCGGAGCACGGCCACGATCTCGAGGTCGCGCTCGTCGATCGCAGTGATTCCGAGCACCACGAAACGGGGGGCGACAGGGGTGTCGTCGAGCACCAGCTTGTAGACCGAGGACACGGGGAGCGGGTCGAAGCCGGCCGACTCCGCCAGTCCACGGACGAGCGCGAGCGTAGGCTCGTCGTCGTGGAGGATCAGCGCGGCGGTCTTCATCGTGCCCCGGCGGAGGTTCCGCCCACCGAGGTCCGCAACGTCCGTGCCGTCGCCCGGCGCTCGCAGAGGTGCCGTGGAGCCTCTGTCGGCGTCGAGAATTCGCGACACGGGGTTCAGGCTCCTCACCTCGCGTATCCTGGGCTTCTCATGCCCGACCTCTTCAGCCTTCTCGCGGCGATCTGCCCGGCGACGCGGGATCCAGCGGCGCTCGCCGAGGCGTCCGCGGACAAGAGCGGCTGCAAAGGGACCGCCGATCTCGTCGTGCGGCCGAGGACGACGGAGGAGGTGTCGGCGGTGGTGCGTCTCGCGAACGAAGTGCCGTTTCTCGTGGTGCCTCGCGCTGCCGGGACGGGGCGGGTCGGCGGCGCCGTGCCCGAGCGCGGCGGGGTCGTCCTCGACGTGATGGGGATGGACCGCATCCTCGAGATCGACCGGGCCGAGCAGATCGCGCGCGTGGAGCCCGGAGTGCGCCTCGGCGCGCTGCAGCGGGCGGTCGCGCAGACGGGGCTCTTCTTCCCGCCCGACCCGGCGAGTGCGAAGGACTGCGCGGTGGGCGGCGCAGTGGCGACGTCGGCGGGCGGGCTCTCGGGCGTCAAGTACGGCACGATGAAACACTACGTCCTCGGTCTGACAGTGGTGCTGCCGACGGGCGAGATCGTGAGGACGGGCGCCCGCACCCGCAAGTGCGTCACGGGCTACGACCTGACGTCCCTCTTCGTCGGCAGCGAGGGGACGCTCGGGATCTTCACGGAGATCACGCTGCGGCTCGTGCCGATGCCGGAGTCGGCGGGGACCCTCGCGGCCTGGTTCGACGAGGAGGACGCCGCGCGCGCCGGCGTCGCCGCGGCGCTCGAGACGAGTGCCGTGCCGCGGGCGCTCGAGTACGTCGACGCGCGCGCACTCTCGGCCGTCGCCGCGTTCGTCGGGCGCCCGGAATGGGGGCGCAGCGCAGCGCTCGTCCTCGTCGAGTGCGACGGCGCGCCCGAGGCCGTCCGCGACGAGCTCTCGGCGTTCGAATCGGCGCTCGCCGGCGCCGGTGCGCGCGTCGAGCGGGCCGTGACCGCCGAGGGCCGGGACGCCCTCTGGGAGGCGCGGCGTGCGATCAGTCCCGCCGTCACCGCGCGGTGGCCGCACCGGTTCGCCGAGGACATCTGCGTCCCGCGCACACAGTTCGTCCGGATGATCGGCGACCTCCACGTGATCGCCGCGCGGCACGGACTCCTCGCCCTCGGCTTCGGCCACGCGGGCGACGG
>JANNHP010000315.1:0-11275 GCA_031404455.1 Planctomycetia bacterium
TGCTCTACCACTGAGCTATGCCCCCGGCCGGGGAGGACGAAGTGTATCCATGGCGTGGCGCAGTCTCCGACGGTCGCGGAGGCGTGCGCCGGCGAGAGAACAGCGACGAGTTGCCGGGGAGGCGTGAGTCGCACCCGGGGCACTGCCGAACTCGCCACTGGCGAGTTCGGCCGCCTCCTGACGTCCGCGCCGTGCCCGTTCGTCGGAGTCGCCGCAGGCGACTCTTCCTCACCCCAGCCGAGCCAGGGAGTCTAGCCCGGTCGCGAGGAACTCTCGGCGTCCGCCGCGGGCCTCGCTCGCAGCACGATCGCGCCGACGAAGGCGACGCCCATCACGGCTGCCGCGAGCCAGTAGGGCCGCTCAGGAGTCGCCGCCTCCGTCACGCCCTCGGCCGGGTGCCGGATCCCCATCAGGCCGATGCCGACGAAGGGTCCCAGGATGCGGGCCAGGGCGAGACTCGACTGGCCGAGGCCCAGGACCTCGCCCTGCATGTGCGCCGGGGTGCGGCGCGAGAGCAGGCTGGCGAGCGAGGGAGTGAGCATCGAGAAGCCGAGCACCGCCACCGGCAGGACCATGAGCGCCTGGTTCGTGGTCGTCGCCACCGCGACGCCGACGAGCCCAACCGCGAGGATCAGAGTGCCCGCGACGACGAAGTTCAGCTCCCCGACACGCGGCATGAACCGACGCACGACGGCGCCCTGGAACACGAGGAGACAGATCCCGACGTACGAGAAGAGGAAGCCGTTGTGCGTGGGGTCGTAGTCCCACTTCACCTTGGTGAGCAGCGAGAGCGTGCCCTCGAAGTTGGCGAAGGCGAACGTGGCGACGAACTGGAGCGCGATGACGAGCGGCAGCGTCGGCGTCGCGAGCGCGTGGCGGAGGCCCTCGCCGCCGAAGAGTCCGCTGCGGTGCGACGAGGCGCGGCGCTCGGGTTCCGGCAGCGCCCGCCACGCGAAGAGAAACGCGAAGAGGGACAGGCCCGCAGCGATGAACCCCGGCGCGGTGGCGCCGAGCTGGTCGTGCGCCACGCCGCCGATCGTCGGACCGATCGCGAAACCCAGTCCGAACGCGGCCCCGATCACGGCCATGCCCTTCCCACGGTCCGCCTGCGTGGTGACGTCGGCGATGTAGGCCTGTGCCGTGCCGATCGTGGCCCCGAAGATCCCGGCGGCGATCCGCGAGACGAAGAGCAGCGTCAGTGAGTCGGCCACCCCGAACAGGGCGTACGAGACGACCGAGCCCCCGAGGCCGACCATCAGCACGGGCCGCCGTCCGATCCGGTCGGAGAGCCGCCCCCAGAGCGGCATGAAGAAGAGCTGCATCACCGAGAACGACGCTTGCAGCAGGCCCGTCTCGAGCCCCGAGGCGTGGAAGTCGGTCGCGTAGCGCGGGAGCAGGGGAAGCACGAGACCGAATCCGATCAGGTCCACGACCACCACGAGGAAGAGCACGAAGAGCGGCGACTTCTTCAATCGGTCCTCACTTGCCGCGCACGCGGTAGATCACCCAGTCGTCGGAGGCGAACAGTCTCTCCGCCCCGTCCCCGGCAACACGCTTCATCGCCCGCTCGCCCCGCCCGGGATCGACGACGACGATCCAGTCCTCGCCCGCCGCACGGCGTATCGCGAACTCCTCGTCGAGCGACGCGGCGGCGTGTCCCGTCGTCACCGTGACGGGATCGGTGAGGTAGCGCAGACGGCCGTCGAACTGGAACTGCAGGCCCCACATGTTCGCGCCGGAAAGGAGCGCGACCGGGAGCTTCCCCGTCGGCTCGACGCTCGCGATGAGGTCGCGCAGTTGCTTCGTGTTGCGGTCGTCGGGGAAGAACGCGAAGCCGGTCCTCAGCGCCACGACGACGAGCATCCACGCCGCCAGCAGGCGGGCCGGCGCCGGGAGCAGCGACTCCCGTCGCGAGGACCCCATCGCCGCGAGGAGAGCCGCGGGCGCAGTCAGCGGGAGCAGGTAGAACCACATCTTCGACGTCGTGAACTGGAAGAAGGCGAACGGCAGCGCGAGCCAGACGAGGACGACCCGGCCGGGAGCGTCCTTCCAGGCGGCGCGCGCGCCGCGCACGCCGAGCCACGTCCACGGCAGCGTGCCGGCGACGATCACCGCGAAGTAGAACCAGAACGCCTTGTCGCGGCTGTGGACGTTGGTGAAGACACGGTCGGCGACCTCACTCTCAAGCCAGTAGTCGAGACGTTCCGGGTCCTCCGCCACCATCCACACGAACCACCAGAGTCCGAGGACGGCGAAGGCGACGACGCCGAGCACCGCGCCCGCCACGATCGACGACGTCGTCGCCCGGCGCGCGGAGGCGAACGCGCCGGACCGGGCGACGATCGTCCATCCGATCACGACCGCGCCGAACGGCAGCAGCGAGGGCGGCCCCTTCACGAAGAACGCGAGCCCGAGCGCCGCGCCCGACGCGGCGATCCATGCGGCCGCATGCGCCGACGTCCACGCCCGGAAGAGACACGCGATCGCCGCGAGGACGAACGCGAGCAGGAACATGTCGGTCGAAACAGTGTTGCCCGACGCGCACGGCAGCAGCATCGTGAGGAAGATCCATCCCGCGCGCGATCCGACCTCGCGTCCGCAGAGGTCCTCCCCGATCCGCCGCACGAGCAGCGCCGACGCGACGAACGCGAGCCCGAGGAAGAACCGCGCCCCGAACTCGTTCCGTCCGAAGAGTTCCAGCCCCGCCGCGACGAGCCAGTACGCCCCCGGCGGCTTCGTGAGGTGCAGCCGCCCCTCGAGCGTCGGGTGGAGCCAGTCGCCCGAAGCGATCATCTCCCGCGCGCACTCGCTGTACCGCCCCTCGTCCGTCTCCCACAGCCCCCGCACCCACTGTCCGGCGAACGCGAAGACGAGCGCAAAGGCGAAGAACGTCCACCACTCGCGCCGCGCCGAGTCGTCAGGTGTGCCCGTGGTCACGCGGGAGTTCTACCGTCTCCCCCGCGACGTCCGGCGTTGCGCCTCAGCGATGCGCATCGACTTGCTGCCGTTCCCATTCGTCGCGGTGGCGAAGGTCGGGATTCGCACGTTGAGCGGGAGCGCAGGCCGCCTGAGCCCGGCGCAGCCGGGCACGGCGGCCGAGCACCGGCTCAACGTCCGAATCCCGTTGAGGGCGCGCGCGAAGCGCGCGCGCAGTCCCAGCGCGCAGCGCTGGTACCCCCAACGGGATTCGAACCCGTGTTACCGCCTTGAAAGGGCGATGTCCTAACCGGGCTAGACGATGGGGGCCCGAGAGAGTGCGGAACCATACGACGGCGGGTCGGAGCCCCGGAAGGACTTCACGTCCGCGCGACCGCCACGAACGTCTGTTCCGCGATGAACGGCAGCGGCCGCGAGAAGCCGATCGCCGCGAGCCCTGTCGCCGCGAGGTCCGCGAGGAACTCCGCGCGCGGGATGGGCTTGCGCGATCCCTTCTTCGCGCGCTGCTTCTTCGCCTTCCACGCCTGGAACGCGGCCGCGTCATAGAAGCTGACGATGAACGTGCCGCGTGAGACGCGGCGGAGTTCCGCGAGCACGCGGCGGCGGTCGTCGGTCCTCAGGTGATGCAGCAGTCGCACGCACGCCGCGCCGGCGAAGGCGCCGTCCCCGAACGGCATCGCGAACGCGTCGCCGAGGACGAGATCCGCGTACGCCCTTGAGTTGCGCGCCTCGGCGAGCATCGGGCCGCTCCCGTCGAGACCTGTCACGCGGCCCTTCACCGCGAGCGACGCACCGAGCCGCCCCGCGCCGCACGGCGCGTCGAGCTGCGGACCCTCGGCGACGAGCGCAAGGAGCGCCTCGAACGCACGCCGTTCGCGCCGCTCACGCGCTGCGGGGAAACGCTTCGTCGCGTAGGCAGCCGCGCGCTCCGCATCGCCGAACACCTGACGGACCCTCTCGGCTTCCGACCGTCGATCAGCCCTCAACGGCCGGCGCTCGCGCAATCCGGATCCACACCGAAGTTTGAGGGCGGCGCCTCGTCGCCCTCAAACTTCGGTGATCTCCTTGGTCTTCTTCTCGAGCGCGACGTTGACCTTGCCTTCGTAGTCCTTCGTGATCTTGTCGACCTCTTCCTTCAGGCGCGTGAGGTCGTCGTCGGTCAGCGTCTTCTCTGCCTCGGCGGTCTTGTTCGCGTCGCGGCGGACGTTGCGGATGGCGACGCGCGACTCCTCGGCCTTCTCGCGCACCATCGAGCCGAGCTGTTTGCGGCGCTCCTCGGAGAGCGGCGGCACCGCGAGGCGGATGATCTTCCCGTCGCTCTGCGGCATGATGCCGAGCTCGGACTTCTGGATCGCCTTCACGACCTCGGCGACCGCACTCTGGTCGAACGGCTTGATCATGATGAGCCGCGGCTCGGGGATCGAGACGTTCGCCATGTGCTGGAGCGGCGTGGGGTTGCCGTAGTAGTCCACCCGAATGTTCTCGACGAGGCCCGGCGAGGCGCGCCCCGTGCGGATGCCCCGGAACATCTGGCCGAGGTGCTCCACGGCCTTCTCCATCTTCTCTTCGGCGTCGAGCAGGATGTCGTCGTAACCCATGGCCGGGATGCTAGCGCATCGGCGCCGCGCGATTCACCGTTCAGGCGACGACGCGGGTGCCGATCCTCTTCCCGAGCGCCGCGTCGCGGATCGCGTTCTTCCGCGTCATGCCGAAGACGACGATCGGCAGGCGGTTCTCGGCGGCGAGCGCGAACGCGGTCTGGTCCATCACTTCGAGGCGGCGCGCGAGGCACTCGCGGTACGTGATCTCGTCGAAGCGCGTGGCCTTCGGGTCCTTCCGCGGGTCGGCGGAGTAGATGCCGTCGACCTTCGTGGCCTTGAGCAACGCGCCGGCGCCGATCTCCACGGCGCGCAACGCCGCGGCGGTGTCGGTCGTGAAGTACGGATGTCCCGTGCCGCCCGCGCAGAGGAGGATGCTGCCCGCTTCGAGCGCCGCGACGGCGCGCTCGCGCGTGAACGCGTCCGCGACCTCGGGCACCGCGAGACCCGTCAGGATCAGCGCGGACGCGCCGCGCGACCGGAGCACGTCGCGGAGCGCAATCGCGTTCATCACCGTCGCGAGCATGCCCATGCGGTCCGCGCCGTCGCGTCCCACGGTGCTCTCCCGCAGCTCCGCGCCGCGCAAGACGTTGCCCCCGCCGAGGACGACGGCGAGTTCCACCTTCGCCTTCGTGCACGCGACGAGTTCCCGGGCGACGGCGTCCATCGCGCGGACCGAATACCCGGGCGTTCCCGGCTCTGAGAGCGCCTCGCCCGAGAGCTTGAGGAGGACTCGGCGCGGCCGCCTTGCGGCGGTCACGGGCGAGCGTCCGTCATGCGACTTCGTCGGACGTCGCAAAGCACGCGAAACGGCGGAGCACGATGTTCTCGCCGATCTTCGCCTTCGCCTGGATGAGGAGGTTGCCGACGGTGCCCAGCGTGGGGTCCATCGCGTACTCCTGGTCGAGGAGCACGCGCTCCTTGAAAAACGTCTCGAGCTTCCCGGCGACGATCTTGTCCCGCATCGGCGCCGGCTTGTCGAGCACCTGCTGCTCGTAGATCGCCTTCTCGCGGCCGATCACCTCGGCCGAGACCTGCTCGCGACTGACGCAGATCGGCGCCTGGCCGCCGCCCGCCTTCGCGGCGATGTGCATCGCGATGCCGCGGCACATCTCGCGGAAGCCCGCCTCGCGCGCGACGAAGTCCGTCTCGCACAGCACCTCGACCATCGTGCCGAGGGCACCGTTGTGGTGCATGTACGACGCGACGTAGCCGGCCTTCGTGGCGCGGCCCGACTTCTTCGCGGCGTCCTTCATGCCCTGCGCGCGCAGGAGGTCCTTCGCCTTCTCGATGTCGCCGCCGGAGGCCTTCAGCGCCTCCTTGCAGTCCATCGCGCCTGCGCCGGTCTTCTTGCGCAGTTCCATCACCAGCTTCGCGTCGATTTCCATGGTGCTACTCCGTCGCGGCCGGAGCCGCGCCCTCTGCTGCCTTGTCGCCGCCGCCCTGCGGAGCAGCGGCCGGCGCCGCGGCGGCGGCCGGAACCGCTGCCGGGGCGGCGGCCGGGATCGCGGCCGGGGCCTGACCCGAGTCGCCCTGCGCGCGCCGCACGACGACGCGCTTCGCCGGGCCGCGACGGCCCTGCTCGCCCGTCACGCCGGCGATCGCATGCGCGGTGCGGTCGTCCACGTGTCCGCGCTGGAGCTCACCCTGGCGCGCCTTCGACGCCTTCTTGCCGGCTTCGCACGCGTCCGCGAGGCGTTTCAGGATCACCGTGACGCTGCGCATCGCGTCGTCGTTCGCCGGGATCGGGACGTCGATGACATCGGGGTCGCAGTCGGTGTCGACGAGCGCCACGACGGGGATGTTCATGCGGTTCGCCTCGCGCACCGCGATGTGCTCGCGCCGCGGGTCGACGACGACCATCGCGCCCGGAAGGTTCGACATCGTGCGGATGCCCTCCAGGTTCTTCATCAGCTTGCGCTTCTCGCGGTTGTGCCCCGAGAGCTCCTTCTTCGAGAAGGTCGCGATCTCGCCCGAGGTCTCGATGTTCTCGAGCTCCTCGAGGCGCTGGAGGCGCCCGCGGATCGTGTCGAAGTTGGTCAGCGTGCCGCCGAGCCAGCGCTCCGTGACGAACGGGCAGCTCGCCCGCGTCGCCTCGCCGCGCAGCACGGTCTTGGCACCGCGCTTCGTGCCCACGTAGAGCACGTCGTAGCCGTCGTTCGTGATCGTGCGGAGGAAGTGGACGGCCTTGATCAGGCCCTTCACGGTCTCGCGCAGGTCGATGATGTGGATGGAGTTGCGCTTCCCCGCGAGGAAGGGCTTCATCTTCGGGTTCCAGCGGCTCGTGCGGTGCCCGAAGTGCACGCCTGCGTCGAGCAGTTCCTGGACGGTGACGATCGGCAAGGAGACACCTCTCTGGTTCCGGTCCGTGCGCGGCATCCTGGGAGGCTTACGCAGCGGGCGACGCGCCCGCCGAGCCCTCCCGCCGAGCACATCCGGCGTTGGGGGAACGTGAAGCGGCGGAGGCTAGTCGGGGGGCGCGGACCGGCCAAGGCTTTCGCCACCAGGACGACTTGCGTCGATCGGCCTCACCCGCTCGAGCGCTGGATCGCCGCGAGCACGTCGAGCGCGACCGAGACCGCGGCGAGCCCCTCGCGGCCCGAGACGGCGGGCGTGCTGCGGTCGCGCACGCAGCGGAGGAAGTCCTTGATCTCCTCGGTCAGGGCGTCGCCCTCGGGGATCGTCAGCCGCTCCATGTTGATGAGGTCGCTGAACACCTTGCCCTGGAACTCGGCGATGGTCTCCTTGCCGCCCGCGACGGCCTGACCAATCAGCTCCTGGACCTTGCCGGGCGTCATCTCCGGGCTCTTGCGGTAGAGGTAGCCCTCGCGGCGGGCGAAGTCGAGCACGAGGTAGCTGTCCCTGCTGAACACGCGGACCCGGCGCTCGGACTTCGTTGCGACGCGGCTCGCCGTGAGGCTCGCGACGCAGCCGTTCTCGAACGTGATCCGCGCGTTGGCGATGTCCTCGGTCGACATCAGCACCGGCACGCCGATCGCCTCGACCGACTTCACCGGCGAGTCGGCGAGGTGCAGCACGATGTCGATGTCGTGGATCATCAGGTCGAGCACGACGCCCACGTCGGTCGAGCGGAACGGGAAGGGCGCGACGCGCGCCGCCTCGATGTAGCGCGGCACGATCTTGTGGTCGCGCAGCGCTCGAACGGCCGGGTTGAAGCGCTCCACGTGCCCGACCTGCAGCACGGCGCGGGATTTCTCGGCCGCGGCGATCAGCTCGCGGCCCTCGTCGAGAAGGCGCACCATCGGCTTCTCGATGAGGACCGACACGCCGCGCTCGAGCAGCGGAAGCGCCACTCTGTGGTGGAGCTGCGTCGGAACGGCGACCGAGACGGCCTCGACGTCGCGCGGGAGCTCGGACGGATCCGCGAACGCGGCGCAGCCGTAGGTTTTCACGGCGTCGGCGCGCGTCGCGGGGTTCGAGTCGACGATCGCCACGAGCTCTGCCTCGGGCAGTTGAGAGTAGATGCGCGCGTGGTGGCGGCCGAAGGCTCCGACGCCGATGACGGCGGCGCGGACGCGCGAGCTCAATGCGCGCCCTCTCTGGCGCGGCCGTTCCTGCCCTTCGACTGCGCGACGAGGAACGCCGTCAGGCGCTCGATCTCGGGAGACTCGATGCCGTCCTCCTCGAGGGCGTCGACCGCGTCGTGGAGCGTCGCGTGGCGGCGCCGGAAGAGGTGGCGGAACGCCTGCTGCAGGAGCTCGATCCTGTCCCGCGGGATGCCGGAGCGCGAGAGTCCCACCGAGTTGACCTTGATCGTCCGTGCCGGGTGTCCCTCCGTCACCATGTACGGCGGCGCGTCGCGGACGAGCCGGGTCAGCCCGCCGACGAAGCTCAACGTCCCCACGGTGCCGAACTGGTTCATCGCGGCGGCGCCGTTCAGGATCGCGCGGTCCTCGATCTTCACGTGGCCGGCGAGGAGCACGTGGTTCGACATGACGATGTCGTTGCCGACCTCGCAGTCGTGCGCGACGTGGCAGCCGACGAGCAGCATGTTGCGGCTGCCGACGGACGTCAGTCCCCCGCCGGTCGGAGTGCCGCGGTGGATCGTCACGTGCTCGCGGATCTGGTTGTCGTCGCCGATCACGAGCCGCGTGGCCTCGCCGTGGTACTTCTTGTCCTGCGGCGGCGATCCGACGATCGCGCCGGAGAACACGCGGTTGCCGTTGCCGAGGTGCGTGCCGGGACCGTCGATCACCGCGTGGGCGCGGATCTCGTTGCCGACGCCGAGGCGCACGCCGGGACCGATCACCGCGAACGGGCCGATCGTGGTGCCCTCGCCGATCTCCGCCGTGGGATCGACGTGCGCGAGCGGGTGGATCTTCACGCGTCCGCCAGCATGAAGTTGATCTGCGCCTCGCACGCGAGCTTGCCGTCGACCGTGGCGCGGCAGTGCACGCGCGCGGAGCGCGAGCGGATCTTCAGCGCCTCGCACTCGATCCTGAGCTGGTCGCCCGGCACCACCGAGCGGCGGAGCTTCACCTTGTCGATCGAGAGGAGCACTGCGAGCTTGCCGGTGTTCTCGAACTTGCGCAGGAGGAGCACGCCCGAGAGCTGCGCCATCGCCTCGACGATGAGCACGCCCGGCATGATCGGAGCCATCGGCCAGTGGCCCTGGAAGAACGGCTCGTTGATGGTGACGTTCTTGATGCCGACCGCGCGCTTGTGGCCTTCGAGCTCGACGACGCGGTCGATCAGGAGGAAGGGATACCGGTGCGGCAGGATCCGCATGATCTCGCGGATCTCGATCGTGGAGTCCTTGCGCAGGCCCTCGGCGATCTCGGTGTCGCGCATGTGCTGGATCAGCGCGCGGACCATGGCGGCGTTGAGCTGGTGGCCCGCCTTCGTCGCGACGATGCGGGCGTGGAGATCGCGGCCGACGAGGAAGAAGTCCCCGATGAGGTCGAGGAGCTTGTGGCGGACGGGCTCGTCGGGGAACCGCAGCCGGTTCTCGATGACGCCGCGCTCGCCGAACACCAGAGTGTTCTCGAGATTGGCGCCACGGCCGAGGCCCGCCGCGCGCAGCGCCGAAGCCTCCTCCTCCATGACGAAGGTCCGCGCGGGCGCGATCTCGTTCGTGAACGAGCTCTCGTCGAGCCGGACGGCGAAGTACTGGCTGCCGACGTAGGGCGACGCGTAGTCGAGCGTGTAGCTGAACGCCAGTCCCTGTTCGGCGGGCAGCGCCACGATCGAGCTCTCCCCCGCCGGGTCGGAGACCGAGATCGGCTGGAGGAGCTGGAACTCCTTCCTGTCGAGGGCCTGGTCCACGGGCTTCGCGGCGCGGATCGCTTCCACGAACGGCAGGGCGCTCCCGTCAAGTCCGGGCACCTCGGGACCGTCGGCGGTGACGAGGAGGTTGTCGATCCGCATCGCGTGGCACGCGGCGAGGAAGTGCTCGATCGTGCAGATCTCGGCACCCGCCATGCGGATCGACGTGCGGCGGCCCTGGCTGTCCGCGTAGTCGATGTCGGCGGGGAGTCGCGGCTGGTCGGGGAGATCCGTGCGGACGAAGACGACGCCGTTGCCGGCCTCGGCCGGCTGGACGCGCAGCGTGCAGGAGGTCCCGGTGTGGAGCCCCACGCCCGAGAGCGAGAACGGCTCGCGGATGGTTCGCTGCCTGCGGGTCACGGGCGCCGATCCTCGCGCGCCCCCGACCGGGTGTCCAGCCTGCGAGGAGGAGCGGTCACTTCGGCGGGAGCTGGGCGTTCAGCCGCGTGACGACCGGAGCGGTGACGTCGAGCTGGTCGTCGCGGCAGAGGACGGCGCGCGTGGAGACGATGATGTCGAGGTCCTGCTCGAAGTCGGTCTCGGCCGGAATGTAGAGGAACACTGCGGCGAGCCCCTGTTCCAGGCCGTACGCCTGAGCCTCCTGGCAGATCTCCTTGTAGATCAGCGCGTTCTTCTTCCGCTGCTCCCCGTCGAGCTCGCGGCCCTTCAGTTCCTTGTCCACGTCGAACGTGTACTTGTCGAGCTTGATCTGCCTCGCGAGGAGGAGGTAGTCCTCGCTCCCGGCGTTCAGCGTGTTGAGCTTGTCGTTCGCCTGCTCGAGCGCCGCGGCGCGCTTCTTCAACTGGTCGACGAAGGCGTCGTTCTTCGTCTTGAGCTGCTCCATCACGTCCTTGCGCTTCCTGTAGGTCTCGAAGGCTTTGCGCATGTCGACGAAGCCGAGCTTGAGCGGCGCCGGGCGGTCCTGCGACAGGACCGTGAGGCTCAGAGACGAACCGATGACGAGAGCGGCGAGGGCCGCTGCGAAGTAGCGCTTCATGGGAACTCCTCTCTACGTCTGCTCAGAAGTCGCGGGCGATCGAGAACGAGAAGACCTGCGTGTCGTCGCCGTCGCGCTGCTTCACGGGGAAACCGAAGTCGAGGGCGATGGGCGTCGCGCCGAAGGCGGGGATCCTGATCCTCAGGCCGAAACCGACCGAGACGCGCATGTCGTCGAAGAAGGAACCGCCGTCGTCGAACTGCATCTGGCGGCCGAGCTCGCGCTGCTTCTGCGAGCCCCCGCTCTGGCGGGGCGCGCCGGGCTGGGGATCCGGGCGGCCGAGCTGACGCTGCAGCCGGTTGAACTCGCCCTCGTCGAGACCGTGGCTGCTCGAGGTGGAGTTGCGCACGAGGCCCGAGTCGACGAAGAACACGCCGCGCAGCACGTCCTCGTAGAGCGGGAAGCCGTACTCGGCGTTGAGCAGCAGGAGGACGTCCCCGCCCATCGGGTCGCCCTC
>JANNHP010000316.1:0-2379 GCA_031404455.1 Planctomycetia bacterium
CACCGAAGCCGTAGCGAACCGCGCTCACGAGCGCAACGGTCTCAGGGCGACCGCATCGCGCCTTCCGGAAGCCCCTCCTTCCCCGTCACCCAGCACGCCGCGAAGTGCCCCGGCCGGTGCTCGACGAGCGGCGGGTCCTCCGCGTGGCACCGCGCGATCCGCGCGGGGCAGCGGTCCGCGAACCGGCAGCCCTCGTACTTCTTCGTCGGGGTCGGGATCTCGCCGGTCAGCGCGATGCGCTTCCGGCCGCGCTGGACGGCGGGGTCGGGGACGGGGATCGCCGAGAGGAGCGCCACGGTGTACGGATGGAGCGGCACGTCGTAGATCTCCGCCGACGGTGCGATCTCGACGATCCGGCCGAGGTACATCACCGCCACGCGGTGGCTGATGTGCCGGACGACGGCGAGGTCGTGCGCGATGAAGAGGTACGTGAGGCCGAGCTTCTCGCGGAGATCGGCGAGGAGGTTGATGACCTGCGCCTGGATCGACACGTCGAGCGCGCTGACGGGTTCGTCGCAGAGGACCAGCGCCGGGTTGAGCGCGAGTGCCCGCGCGACGCCGATGCGCTGGCGCTGTCCGCCGGAAAACTCGTGCGGGTATCGGTCGCGATACGCGACCGATAGTCCAACGACCTCCAGCAACTCCGCCACGCGGTCCGACAGAGCCCGGCCACTCGCCACGCGGTAGTTCACGAGCGGCTCGCCGATGAGTTGCTCGACCGTCATGCGCGGGTTCAGGCTGGCGTACGGATCCTGGAAGATCATCTGCATCCCGCGGCGCGCATCGCGGAGTTCGCGGTCGCCGAGTTGCGACAGGTCGTTGCCCTGAAACTCCACCCGGCCGGCCGAAGGCCGGACGAGCCGGATGATCGCCCGCGCGGTCGTGCTCTTCCCGCAGCCCGATTCGCCGACGAGGCCGAGCGTCTCGCCCGGTGCGAGATCGAACGAGATGCCGTCGACGGCGCGGACGCGGCCGACCTCGCGCTGGAAGAGCACGCCCCGCGTGATCGGGAAGTGGACCTCGAGGTTCTCGACGCGGAGCAGCGGTCCGTCCGTCATCCGATCACCGAGGTCTTCGCGTCGCGCGTCACGTCCACGTGGCACGCGATCCGGTGCGGCGGTTCGCCTGGCCGCTGGACCTCGCGCAGCGCCGGACGCTCCGTGGCGCAGCGGTCGATCGCCCAGCGGCAACGCGGACGGAACGGGCAGCCGCTCGGCAGGTTCGCTGGGTTCGGCGGCGAGCCGGGGATCGGGACGAGGCGCTCGTTCGTCGCGTCGAGGCGCGGCACGCTCTCGAGGAGTCCGATCGTGTACGGCATGCGCGGGTCCGCGAAGATCGCGGCGGTCGTGCCCTCCTCCACCACGCGGCCCGCGTACATCACGATCGTCCGCTCGCACATGCCGGCCACGACGCCGAGACTGTGCGTGATGAGGATGAGCGACGTGCCGGTCACGCGGCGGCGCTCGTCGATCAGTTCCAGGATCTGCGCCTGGATCGTGACGTCGAGTGCCGTCGTCGGCTCGTCGGCGATGAGCAGCTTCGGGTCGCAGGAGAGCGCCATCGCGATCATGACGCGCTGGCGCATGCCGCCCGAGTACTGGTGCGGGTAGTCGTCGAGTCGCGTCGCGGGCGACGGAATGCCGACGCTTTTCAGCATCTCGACGGCGCGGTCGCGCGCGGCATGGTGGTCGAGCCCGAGGTGGAGCTCGATCGCCTCGGTGATCTGGAGCCCGATCTTCAGGAACGGGTTCAGCGACGTCATCGGGTCCTGGAAGATCATGGCGCACTCGCCGCCGCGGAACTTCCGCACGCGGCGCGCGGGCCATGCGAGCACGTCCTCGCCCCGCCAGAGGACCTCTCCGCCGTGGACGCCCGGCGGCGTCGGCACGAGTCGCAGCACCGAGAGGCTCGTGACGCTCTTGCCCGATCCCGATTCGCCGACGACGCCGAGACTCTCGCCCTCGCGCAGCGTGAACGTCACGCCGTCGACCGCGCGGACGAGGCCGGCGTCGGTGCGGAACGCCGTCGTGAGTTCGCGCAGTTCGAGGAGGGGGGCGGTCACGGTCGTCACCGGGCATCGTCTCCGTAGGGGCGAGGCCTGCCTCGCCCTCGCGTGTGCTGCGATCGGGGTGGCATAGACCCCAGGGCGACGCCAGCGTCGCCCCAACAGAACGATGTGCGTTCGCAAGGTTGTCTCACTTCCGCCCCCGCTGCTGCGGGTCGAGCGCGTCGCGGAGACCGTCGCCGAGGAAGTTCATCGAGAACAGCGTGATGCTCATCGCGGCTGCCGGGCACACGAGCAGCCACCAGCGTTCGCCGTCGCCGCCGAGCGCGTTGCGCCCGTACTCGACGAGAGCTCCCCAACTGTCGAGCGGCTCG
>JANNHP010000317.1:0-9510 GCA_031404455.1 Planctomycetia bacterium
GGCAGAGCGCTGCGATGCCCATGGGGATCTCGTACGAAACGACCTGCGCCACTTCGCGCATGGCGCCGATCAGCGACCACTTGTTGTTCGAGGCCCAGCCGGCCATGAGCACGCCCATGACCTCGATCGCATGCCGGAGTATTCGGTGAGGAAGCCCGCGACCAGTTCCGATTCGCACTCGGGCAGGTCGAACGGCGCGCGCTTCAGGTTCGCGAGCATGCAGATGTAGAAGATGACGAACGCGATGACGTTGAAGGGGAACGCGGTGAAGAGGTTCCAGCCGAGGAAGAGCTCGCCGCTGATGCCCCTCGGGCTGCCAGCCCCAGATGTTCACGTGCTGCTGCGCCGTGATGATCGTCGAGAGCTTCAGCGACCCGACCACGAGCACCGGGCAGAGCGCGGCGATGCCCATCGGGATCTCGTAACTGACGACCTGCGCCACCTCGCGCATCGCGCCGATGAGCGACCACTTGTTGTTCGAGGCCCATCCGGCCATCAGCACGCCCATGACCTCGATCGCGCCGACCGAGAGGACGTAGAACACGCCCACGTTCGGGTCGGCGGCGAAGAGGCTGCTTGCGAGCGGCAGCACGGCGAAGAGGCCCAGCGATCCGGCGAATGTGATGAGCGGAGCGAGCAGGAACAGGAACCTGTCGCCGCCGGGCGGGACGAAGTCCTCCTTGCCGAGGAGCTTCACGCCGTCGGCGACGGACTGCCCGAGTCCCCAGAGGTGGTGCTTGATCGGCCCGATCGAGATGCCGACGCGGTTCGGCCCGATGCGCGCCTGGATGCGGCCGGAGACGCGGCGTTCGGCCCAGACCCCGAGGAGTCCGACCGGCGTGACGATCGCGGCCAGGATCAGGATCGCCGGGATCAGTCCGAGGAGCAGCGCGAAGAGCACGTCGCCGAGGCCGCCGAGCTTCTCGAACGGGAGGTTGCGGAGCAGTTCCGCGATCACGGGCGGCTCCCCAAGGTTTGTAGTACCGGCTTCAGCCGGGTCGTTGCCGGCGCGGTTCGCGGCGACACCGCGGAGGCGCGAGACCCGGCTGAAGCCGGGACTACGAACCTACGGCAGGGGCCGTTCACCGGTCCACCTCACCCAGCACGATGTCGATCGACCCGATGATCGCCACGAGGTCGGCGATGAGGTACCCGCGGCTGATCTCGGGCAGCACGGCGATGTTCACGAACGACGGTCCGCGGATCTTCATGCGGTACGGGCCCTTGCCGCCGTCGCTCACGATGTAGAACGCGAGTTCGCCGCGCGGGTTCTCGCTGCGGACGTACACCTCGGCGCCCTTCGGTGCCGAGATGAACTTCGGCATCCCGGGCGTGTACGGGTGGTGCGGCGACGACGGGTAGCCCGCCGGGTCGGCCTTCGGCAGAGAGTCGATGGCCTGCCGCGCGATCGAGATCGACTGCGTCATCTCGAGGGCGCGGATGTAGTGGCGGTTCCAGCAGTCGCCGAGCGTGCCGTGACGGCCGTCGGCGACGGGGACCTCCCACTTGTACTTGTGGTACCAGCCGTACGGATCGTCGCGGCGCACGTCCCAGTCGATGCCGCAGGCACGCAGCGCCGGGCCGGTGATTCCGTAGCGCAGCGCGACGTCCTTCGACATCACGCCGACGCCCATCGTGCGCTCCTGGAACACCTTGTTCCACGTGAGCAGCGTGTTGTATTCGTCCATCTTCCGCTCGACGCGGTCGAGGAACTCGAGGCACTGCTGAATCCACACGTCGTCCAGGTCGCGCGCGACGCCGCCGACTCGGATGAAGTGGTAGAGCATGCGGCCGCCGGAGATCGCCTCGAAGAGCGAGTTCGCCTCTTCGCGCTCGCGGAAGCAGTAGAGGAAGGGCGTGATCGCGCCGACGTCGAGGCCGTACGTGCCGACCGACATGAGGTGGCTGGAGACGCGGCCGACCTCGGACATGATCACGCGGATCGCCTCGATGCGGTCGCCGAGCTTCAGCCCGCAGAGTTTCTCGACGGCGCGGGCGTAGCACTCTTCGTTGTTCATCGCCGCGAGGTAATCGAGGCGGTCCGTGTAGGGCATGAACTGGAAGTACTGGTTGCCCTCCGCGATCTTCTCCTTGCAGCGGTGGATGTTCCCGACCATCGGCTCGCAGTCGAGCACGGTCTCGCCGTCGGTCTTCACGGCGACGCGCAGCACGCCGTGCGTGGCCGGGTGCTGCGGGCCCATGTTGACGACCATCTCCTCCGAGCGCACGTCGCGCGACGGGTTCGACCAGTCGTCGGAGACCGGGGGCTTGCCGCGGCCATTCACGGATTGCGTCGTGGAGTCCGTCATGCGCGTCCCCTCACGCGCTCCACGATCTCGCCGCCGAGCGGATTCGCGTGCGGGTCGCCGCCCTTCCTCTGCACCTTCTTCACCAGTTCTTCGGCGCGAAGGTTCTCCTCCGCGGTGCGGATGGCGGCGATGCCGGGGATGCCGTGGTACTCGAGCGGGTTGCCCTCGTCCTTGCGCAGCGGATGGCCCTGCCAGTCCTCGGGGAGGAGGATGCGGCGGAGGTTCGGGTGGCCGGGGAACTTCACGCCCATCAGGTCCCACGTCTCGCGCTCGTGCCAGTCCGCCGCGGGCCACACCGGCGTGACCGACGGGCAGGTCGCGTCGTCGCGCGACGGCGTCTTCACCTTGAGGCAGAGGGAGTGCTTCTTCCGGATCGAGAACAGGTGGACGACGACGTCGAACCAGTCGATCCAGTCCACTGCCGTCAGGTCGTGGAGCTGCTCGAACGCGGTGCGCTCGTCGTCGCGGAGGAACTCGCAGGCGGCGACGTAGACGTCGGGCGCGAGCCGCACATGACTGTGCCGGTCGGTCTCGACCACCTCGAGGACCTTGTCTTGGAAGCGCTCCTTCAGGAGCGCGGCGATCTCTTGGGTCGTCATCGCGCTACCTCTGGTGCGGGGGGATGTACGGCACGGGCGGTCCGAACGGCTTCTCGGTCGTGGACTTCACGGTCGGGGGCTTCGGTCCGGTCGGCTTCTTCGCGGTCGACTCGGCGGCGGCGCTCCCGGCGGCGCCCTCGGCGGCGGCGGTCGCCGCGGCGGCGGCTTTGGTGGCGTCCTTCGTGACGGCCTCGGGCGCCGCGACGTCCGGCGATGTCGCCGAAGGCTTCACGTACGGCTTCGGCGGCGACGGCGCCTTCGGCGCACCGGACGCGGGCATCGACGGCAGCTTCACCCCGACGGGGAGCGGCGGGCTCGGCGGCTTCGGGGCGCCCGGGGCGGTCAGCGTGGGCGGCTTCGCGGGCATCGCGACCGACACCTTCGGGGCGGCCGGACTCGCTCCGGCGGCGGGCGCGGCCGGCGGCGGCGAGTTCTTGCCCGGCGCCATCCCGTTCATCAGGTCCATCTGGCCCTTGCGGACGGCGTCGGCGATCGAGGCCTGCTGCTCGATCGAGCCGCGACGCTTGATCAACTCCTGCAGCTTCATCAGCGCGTCGATCAGCGCCTCGGGACGCGGCGGGCATCCGGGGATGTGGATGTCGACCGGGACGACGAGGTCGACGCCCTGCACGACGTGGTAGCCGTACTTCGAGTACGGCCCGCCGCCGACGGTGCAGGCGCCCATCGCGATGACCCACTTCGGCGCCGCCATCTGCTCGTAGAGGCGCTTCACACGGTGCGCCATCTTGTAGGTGACGGTGCCCGCCGTGATCATGAGGTCGGCCTGCCGGGGCGTGGCGCGGAAGGCGCCCGATCCGAGGCGGTCGACGTCGTAGCGGGTGCCGGCGAACGCCATCATCTCGATGGCGCAGCACGCGAGCCCGAACGTCATCGGCCAGACGGCGTTGCCGCGCCCCCAGGCGATGAGGTCCCGCGCGCCGGCGATCGTGGTCAGGATGGCGGCGTCGTCGTCGGGAGCCCCGCCGGGCCCCGGCCGCATCATGTTCCAGTCGGCTGCGCGGTAGATCTCGGTCATCGGGCGTGAGTCCCGGTGGGCGTCCCGGCGCCGACCTTCTCGGCCCGCTCGGCCGGATTCGCGGCATCCGAGCCTACGAGGCGTCCGCCGGGAGCCTTGTGCCCGTGGATCGGGATCCAGTCGATGTCGCCCTTGCGCCAGACGTAGGCGAGGCCCGCGGCGAGCACCGCCACGAAGACGGCGCCCTCGGCGAGCGCCAGCCAGCCCAGTTCGTGCAGCACGGCGGCCCACGGGAAGAGGAAGAGCACCTCGACGTCGAAGATCACGAAGACGAGGGCGAGCACGTAGAAGCGGATGTCGAAGCGGACGAACGCGGAGCCGAACGTCGGCTCGCCGCACTCGTAGGGCGTCGACTTGGCCTCGGTGTACTTGGTCTTGGACCGGATCAGGCGCCCGATGGCGACCATGTTCAGGATCACGAACACGGCCCCGAAGACGATGAACACCAGGATCGTGAGGAAGTCCTGGTGCAGCGCTTCGCCGGTGCCCAAAACGAGGGGTACGCTGCCCACTTGGCCGGTGCCTCCGAGACGAAAAAGGCGATCATAGCCAGGGGGCCGGACGACGGCCCGAAGAAACATCAATCCGAGGGCGCTCCATGAGGCTGTGCTACTGCACGAACGTCGCCCCGGTGGAAACCGCGGACGCTCTCGTCGCCGGGCTCGCCGGATTCTGGGCCGACGTCCGCCGCCGCGCGGCCCCGGGCGGGACCCTCGGACTCGGTCTCTGGCTCCCCGACGGCGCCGCCCGGACGATCGCGAGCGACGCGGGCCGGATGCGCGCCGTCCGGGACGCTCTCGCCGCCGCCGGACTCGAACTGACGACCGTCAACGCGTTCCCGATGCGCGCCTTCCACGCTCCCGTCGTCAAGGAGGCGGTCTACCGCCCGGACTGGACCGAACCGGAGCGGTTCGCCTACACGTGCAACGTGGCGCGAGCCGTGGCGGGAATCGTCCCGCCGGGGTCCGACGTCACCCTCTCGACGCTGCCGCTCGGATGGCCGAAGCTCGCGATGCCCGACCAGTTCCGGGCTGCGGCGCTCCTCTTCGCGACCGTGCTCGAACTGCACCGCCTGCGCGATCTGACGGGCACGACGATCCGTCTGGCACTCGAGCCCGAGCCCTCTTGCGCGCTCGAGACCGTCGCCGAAGCGATCGAGTTCTTCGGCGTCGCCATCCGCCCGTTCGCCCGAAACCTCCAGGCAGGGGGTCTGACCCTTTCGGCGGCGATCGAGGCTGCGCGGCGGCATCTCGGGGTGTGCCTCGACCTCTGCCACCTGGCCGTCGGGCACGAGGACCCGGTGACGGCGCTCGCCCGGCTCGAGGCGGCGGGCGTCCCCGTCTTCAAAGTGCAGGTGTCGGCGGCGGTCGAGGTGCCGGACCCGGCGGACCCGGTGCAGCGCGCCGCGCTGGCGCGATTCACCGAGCCGCGATGGCTCCACCAGGTCGGGGCACCCGGCGGGAGAGTCGTCGTGGATCTGCCCCAGGCGATGACGGACGCGTCGCTCGCCGAGGCGAAACCGTGGCGCGTTCACTTCCACGTGCCGCTCCATCTCGCCGAGGTCGGCGGCCTCCCGACGACGCGCCCCGACGTCGAACGCTTCCTCCTCCACGCCGCGACGCTCGACGACCCGCCCGTCCTCGAACTCGAGACATACACGTGGAGCGTCGTCCCCGGCGCGGACGCCGACCTCGCCGCGAACATCGCGGCGGAGATCGCGTGGGTACGGGGGGTGCTCGACCCCGGGGACCCGGGGAGACTGTCAACTTGAGCAGTCTCCCCTCTGCAAACAGTCTCCCCTCTCCACCTCCCGGCTCCCCTCTGCCTACCGCCCCTGCGGCACGACGACGATTCGCACGCCCGTCGCCCCCGCCGACGCCGACTCCGCAGCGCCCGCGAGGACGAGTCCCGGCGCCGTCGCACTCAGACGCTCCACGCCCTCGCGCAAGCCCGTGAGTCGGAACCGACCGTCCACGCCCGTCGCCTCGATCCGGTAGTGCGGGCGATCGGCCAGCGTGAACACGCGCGCACCCGCGACGGGCGAACCGTCGGCGCGGACGACGACGCCCTCGATCGCGAGTCCCGGCTCGGGCCGGAACTCGATCGTCGCGGCGCCCGCGACGACTCCGTCCACGACCGTGCCGCGCATCCACGCCTCGCCGACGCGCACGCTGACGCCGACGAGGAAGACGCCGTCCGAGGGAAGTCCTCCGATCGCGAACTCGCTGCGATTCGTTTCGATCGACTCCGTCCGCACCACGCCGCCCGGGCGCCGCTCGAGCACGTTCACCCAGAGCTCGTCGGCCACGGCGTCGTCCGGCAGGCACACCTCGCCCGAGATCGAGGATCTCGGAAGCAGGAGGATCCGCACACCCCTGTCGCCTGTCGAGGCGTCCGTGCTTCCCATCACCAGGATCTTGTCGCCGTCGCGGGAGATGCTGCCCTGCGCGGCGATCCGCCACGTGCCGGCAGCCTTCGGACGAAACTCGAACTTCCCGCCCTCGCCGGTCTCGACCCGGTCGAGGGGATCTCCGCGCGAACCCGCGTCGCCCGACGCGCGCAGTTCCAGATCGGCCGACGCGCCGACGGGGAGCGGGGCGCCTTCGAACTCGACGACACCCGAGATGTCGAGGCGTTCGGCGGCGGCGCGCGGCTTCGAGAGCCGCACGACGATCGTGTACGGAAGATCCTCCACGTTCTCGATCGTCGTCGCTTCGAACCCCTCCGACCCGACCGCCAGCCGGAACGGCGGCGACTCGATCAGACCGACGGAGACCTCTCCCTCGATCGTCTGCCGCGCGTCGCGGTTGCCCCATGCGACGAGCGACGCGGAGAAGTCGGAGATCGCGTTCCCGTCCTCGTCCTCGGCGCGGACCTCGAAGCAGCAGCAGCGAGGCACGTACTCGGCCGGCATCGTCAAGAGCACCGTCTCGCCGCCCGCCTCGACGATCGAACCTTCGCTCCACCACGTGCAGGCGCCAGGCGGCGAGATCCGGAGCAGGTAGCGGCCCGGGGCGAGCCCGGTCAGGAGGAAGTTTCCGTCCTCGTCGCACCCGTCGCTCCTCGACCAATCCTGCCGCACGGCCGATTCCCACGCCTCGATCGCGGCGTCGTCCGCCGCAGAGCAGTTCACGAAGGCGCCGCGGATGCCGCGGCCGAGGGGATCGCAGACGCGGCCCGCGATCCGCTCACCCGGCACGAGTACGAGCGTGCCCGCGTCGATCGAGCCGCCCGGCGCGGCCATGACCCACGCGCTCGCGACCGCGACCCGGCCCGACGCTCGGGCCACGCAGCGCACGGCGCCCGTCCTCGCGATCTCGACCTCGAACGTGGAGTCGTCGGACACGGCTTTCTCCACCTCCTTGCCGAAGGCGTGGAAGACGAGCACCTCGGCGCGATCGACGCGCGCGCCGTCGGCATCGACGACGCGGCCCGACACGAGACAGCCGGAGCGGTGCGACGTCGCCGAGTCCGCGCTCTCTTCCTCCCCCGCAGAACCAGCACCGAACGCCGTGGCCCCGCTTCCGGAGTGACGTCGCGGCGTGCGCCGGCTCGACATCGTCGGCGTCGCGCGGGGCGCTTCGCCGGGCGCCTCGGCATCGACGTCGCGAGCCGTCTCGCTCGCCGCGAAGCCCGCTGCGACCGCGAGGGTGAGGATCACGGCCAGGAGTGCCCGCACGTTGCCGCTTCCACGTCCGCGCCGGGAGCACGCCGGGTTCCGGGGGACGCCCGAGGAGGTTTGCAATGCCGATGCCGCTTTCCGGCCCCGTCGGCGGGAGCCGTCGCGCGTCACCCTCGCGACCCAGGTTACCGGCGCGTGCCGGGCCGTGGACGGCGAGGTCTCCGCGCCGCGGATCGTGGACGGCGTCCGTCACGGCGGCGTCCTCGACGTCTTCACGGCGTACTGCGCGTTCCACCAGGAGACGGAGCGCCTCCTCGGACTCGGCGCGTGGGGCCATGGACTCGCCAACGTCCGCGAGCGTGCGATTGCCGCAGGTCCGCGCACTCGCTAGTCTCGCTGCCGCGCACCGAGGCAGAACGGTGCCGAGACCGGGAGACGACGATGTTCAGCCGAGTTCGATTCACCGCGGCGCTCGCCGCAGTCTTCGCCGCAGGGCAGGCGCTCGGCGGCGGCACCGACGTCCGCACGTACTCCGAGCCCGCCGAGTCGCTCTTCGGGTGGGGCGTCTCCGGTCTCGGCGACGTGAACCTGGACGGCGCGCCGGACTACGCCGTCGGAGCGAACGGTTCGTCGAGCGTGTCGGTCTACTCCGGCGCGACCGGGACGCTCCTCTACCTGACCCGCGGCGACTCGTACTTCGGCACGTCGATCGCGCCGCTCGGCGACCTCGACGGCGACGGCCGCGCCGAATTCGTCGTCGGCGCGCCGAACACGCAGGGCCGGTTCAATCCGCCGGGTTACGTGCGCGTCTGCTCGGGTCTCGACGGCGCCGAGATCCGCCGCATCACGGGCGCCTCGGCGGTGGAGCGCTTCGGCGACAAGATCGCCAACGTGGGCGACGTGACGGGCGACGGCAAATCCGACTTCGCCGTCGGCGCGCCCGGCGTCACCGGCGTCACAGCCGGTTCGTGCCGCGTGTTCTCGGGCGCCGACGGAACCGAGGTGTTCGCGCTCGGTCAGTTCGGTCAGAGCCCGGGCGGGAACCTCGGCTACTCGATCGCGGCCCTGGGCGACGTGAACGGCGACGGCAAGCCCGACTTCGCCGTCGGCGCGCCCGCATCGGACCCGAAACGCCAGGGCGGACTCCACATCGGCGAGGTGAGCGTCGTCAACGGCGCCGACGGGATCGTCATCCGCCGGCACGCCGGGAAGAAGACGGGCGAGCGGTTCGGCCACTCGCTCGCCCCGGCGGGAGATCAGGACGGCGACGGCGTGACGGACCTCCTCATCGGCGCGACGGGTGCAAAGACCGTCGGCGAGGTCTCGCTCTGGTCGGGCAAGACCGGGCGGAAGATCACCTCGCTCAAGGGCTTCGCGGTGGGCGGCCGCTTCGGCTCGTCGGTCGCGGCGATCGGCGACGTGGACGGCGACGGCCGCTCCGAGGTGGCAGTCGGATCGGAGAACTTCGCCGGCGGCGAGGTGATCGTGTTCGGAACGCTGTCCCGGAAACCGCTCTACATCTACCGCGGCGGTCCGAACGAACTCGCCGGCGACTTCATGACGCCGATCGCCGACGTCAACGGCGACCAGCGCCCGGACCTGCTCCTCGGCGGCTGGGGCACGATGGTCGCCCGCGTCGTCTCCATCGACGCGACGCCGCTCGCGCTGCCCGTCGCGATGAAGTCGAAGTCGTCGTTCCAGATTCCCGCGGCGGCGAGCGGTCCGCAGTCCGGCTCGTTCGCGGTGAAGGTGAAGGGCGTGCTGCAGACGCTGACCTTCAAGTGGAAGGGACTCCCGCCCGCGACGACGAACTACACGCTCCAGCTCGAAGACGGCCCCGCCGCCGGCACGTACACGCGGCTCGCGAACGTGCAGGTCGTCAACGGCAAGGCGACCGTGGTGCTCGCGTCGCAGTACCTGCCGCCGGGTCCGCTCGGCGTGACG
>JANNHP010000318.1:0-25214 GCA_031404455.1 Planctomycetia bacterium
AATCCGCATCGTGCGAGACGTCGACCAGGTGGGTCTTCGGCTGGTTCGGTCTCGCGCTCTCGCTGCTGCCCGACTGGGATTCGATGGGCGCCCTCTACGGCCCGCTCCTGTTCTACGGCCGCGCGTCGCCCGGGGACCGGCTCGCGCTCTTGCTTTGCCGCGCGCTCGGCGCGGCGCCGCCGAGATAGGGCCAGGGACGGACCTGACTTTCGTACCTTTCGATACTTTCGGGGACGGTCCTCGTTGACTTGTTCCCGGCCGAGCGGCGCTCGTCACGTGCCCTTGTAGACGAGCACCGGCCTGAGCCGCCGGACGACGCGCGTCAGGTCCCGCTGTGCGCGCATCACGCGGCCGATGTCGCGGTAGGCCGCGGGCGCCTCCTCGACGAGACGCCGCGAGAGACGCCGGTCGAACCACACGCCCTCGACGTCGCGTTCGAAGTCGCGAAGACGGATTCGCCGTCGCGCCTCGCTGCGGCTCATCACCCGTCCCGCGCCATGAGAGCTCGACCGCAGGGACTCCGCGCAACCGCGGCCCAGCGTGTGGAAGCTCGCCGTGCCCATCGAGCCGGGGATGATCCCCGCGTCGCCGTCGTCGGCACATATCGCCCCCTTGCGGTGGACCCAGCAAGTCTCGCCGCCGTGCGTCTCGCGCCGCACGTGGTTGTGCGAGCAAGCGATCAGCGAGTCCGCGTCCGCCTCCGCGCCGACGAGACGGCCCACGGACGCGGAGACCCTTGCGACGATCGCCCGCCGGTTCGCGTCGGCGTAGCGAAGCGCCCAGTCGTGGTCGGCGAAGTACGCGCGTCCGCTCTCGTCGTCGGCGTCGAGGAACGCGAGCCCGGATGCGTCGATCTGCGCGGAGTGCAGGTGATGATCGCGCACCGCGCCGCCCATCGCGCGCGAACCGGTGTGGACCATCAGCCAGAGCGCGCCCTCGTCGTCCTCCTGGAACTCGACGAAGTGGTTGCCGCGTCCGACGGTGCCGAACTCGAGCCGTCCCTCGCGCGACCGCCGCTTCTCGAGCGACGGCGCCGAGAGCGGCGCGTCCTCGAGACCGCTCGGGAGCGGAAGATCCATCGACGATCGCGGGTGCGTGAGCACCGGGACGTCGCGGAAGAGCGCCGAGAGGACGCGTGCCGCCGTCGTCTCCGACGCGAGGACGTCGGCGCCGCAGCCGAACCGGATCGCCGCCATGCCGCAGCCGATGTCGCCGCCGACGGCCGCCGGGTAGATGCGCCGACGCGTCGCCACCACCACGCCGACGCAGACGTCCTCGGCGAGGTGGACGTCGGGCATCGCCGCGACGCGGACGACGTCGCCCGCGGAGCGGAGGCGATCGAGCGACTTCGCGACGTCGGCGGAGACGGGTTCCGTGAGCCAGGACTCGAGCGGCGCCGTCATCGGTCCACCTCCCCCGTCGCGACGACGTGGAACGTGAGTTCCGGCGCGCGGCGCCGGTGGATGCCGTGCGCCACCTCGGACCGCAGCATTCCCGCGGCGATGGCGAGACGTTCGCGCGCCGCGGCGACGTCGCCGGCGGTCGCGAGTTCGAGACGTACGGCGAGACGCGTGGCGTCCGGGGCGGGCGTCACGTCGGCGACGAAGAGCGATTGCAGCAGGTCGTCATGGCAGTCGGCGAGGGCGTAGGTCAGCGCCTCGCGCACCTGGCTGCACAGGCGGCGGACGCTGCGGTCGTCGCGGCGGCGCGACTCGGGACGGAAGAGCACTTTCGGATCGATCCCGTCGTCGGGACCGGGAACATCACAGGGCAGCGGCCCCTCGGGCCGCCTCTTTCGATGCTTCGACATGAGCACTCCCACGCAGGCCCGGACGCGAACGCAACGCGACCCGGGTGAGGATCACGAGGAACGGGGAGAGCCCTAGCCCGCGTCGCGGGGCGCGAAACGCTCTTCGCGCGAACGACTACGCGGCGGTGGAGCCGAGGCTCGACGGGGACGCGTGGGGTGCAAGAGCGTGCATCGGAGCCTCCTTCCGCCGGTTCGGCGGGACGTGACGGCCGGGAAGGTAACCGCAATGGCGCCGGAGTGCGAGCGCGCGCCGACCCCGCGCGGGATGGCCGCGACTCACATCCCCCCGATCGACACCGGCACGGTCACCGTCCCGTTCCAGTAGCGGTCGAACGCGGTGAGGCGCCGGGCGACGTCCCGCGACGGGCGGAAACGGAGCTTCACCTGGATCGCGCCGCCCTTGGCCAGGTCGAGGAGCAGTCGCTGCTCGGCCGCCGCGGCAGGTTCGGCGAGGACGAAGTCCAGCGAGACGGTCCTCGCGGTCGGGCCGTCGCCCGACGGTTGCGTGTAGGTGGCCGTGCCGACCACGCTGCCGTCGTCAGCGACGAGGTCCACCTCGCACGCCAGGGGGACGGGGCTCGCGCCGAAGACGAACGGAGCGTTGAGCACACGTCCCGGACCGATGCGGCATGCGCCGCCCGACGTCGGCGCGAGGCTCGTCCGAATCTGCGCGTCGAGTTCGTCGCTCCTGACCGCTTCCGGGTAGTCGTCCGGGAAGTCGTCGTAGACGAGCAGCGTCACGGGGCCAGAGTCCCACATCCACGCGGGACCGGCCGCTTCCGCCCACTCCGGCTGGGGCGTGACGTACGACTCGACCCCGCAGAATCCCGCCGCCAGTCGCTGCGGGCGCGGCGCGACCTTGACCGTCAGGCGGTGCAGGACCTCGACCGACGGGCTCGAGAGGGCGGCGCCCAGACTGCGCTCGAGCGGCATCGCGCCGCTGACGCCGGAACCCCCGCCCGGGCCCACCCCGCAGACGACGTACTCGATCGGCCGCCAGGGACCCGCGTCGACGCGGATCTCCCACAGAGCGAGGAACACGGTGTCGCCATCGACCGGGACGCCGCCCGTGTCGAGGACGATCGCGATCTCGTACGACCCGGGGCTCCGCCGCGAGACGACGCGCCGGAGACCGACTCGCGGCGTCACCATCCGGCCGATCGCGGCCACGCCGCCGGGCGCGCCTTCCTTCGCGAGGTCGCGCAGGCGCAGAGTCTTCGGCGGGTCGTACGGGACGACCTTCGCTTCGGTCCGGCGGCCGTCGTCGCGCGCTCCCTTCGACGGGACGACGAGGTGCAGTTCGCGGCCCCAGATCTGCTCGAAGTCGGTCGTCTCGAAGGCGAGGCGGCGGGACGGCACGAAGCGCAGAGTGACGGTCTCGGCGCTATTGTTCGCAAGCCCGACGAGGGTGCCCGCGTCCCGGCCCGAACCGCCGTCCTCGATCGCGAATCTCAGGCAGGCTGCGTGGCGCACTTCGTCCTCGCGATCCTCGTCACGTGCGTCGCGGACCCACGTCGCGCGCGCCAGGACGAGTCCCGTGTCCGGGTCGAGCAGGTGCACTTCGAACACGGCCGGCACCGGGCCGGGGGCTCCCATGCCGTCGAACATGACCGAGATCCGGCGGTCGCCGCCGGACTCCCCGCGACTGGAGACGTGAACGTCGTGAAACCGCGTCGGCGAGAGCACCTCGAGCATGCCCGGGTCCACGTCCGGTCCCGTGGCGAACTCCGGGTGGCCGGACGGAGCTTCGTCGAAGACGAGCAACGTCCGCGTCTCCTGCCACGAGCACGCCGTTCCGCCCGCGCTCTCCCAGGCGCGCGTCAGTTGCTCCGGCGACGGCGGCATCGACGGGAGCAGGGTCGGCGGACGCGCGACGATGCGGATCTTCGCGCGATGCGTGACGACGACGCTCGCGCGTTGCTTCGCATGCCCCAGGACGTCGGCGAGCCGGACCTCGGGACCGCGCGACAGGATCACGCCGTCGTCGAGGATCACGGCGTACGCGAACCCGAGGTCGCGAACCGGCACGCCTTCCGCCTGGGCCTCGAATCGGGCGATCACCAGGGCCGGGACGCCGGGCAGCGGGTCGGGATCGGTGAAACCCGTCCCGAGATCGACCCGGTACGAGCCGAGCTCGTCGCGCGCGACGACGCCTCGGAGCCGGACCTGGGGATCGACCCACGCGTGGAGCGTCGCGACCCCCTCGGGATCGGTGCCGTCGATGAGCGCCCGCAGTTCCTTGGCGGTGATCGGTCCCCCGCCGAGGACGAGCCCCTCGCGGGGTTCGTGCGGGCCGAGCCACAGGACCCCCACGAAGACGAGCGCCATGACGGACGCCGCCAGCGCGACGCGCAACCGCACGCGCCTCGTGGCTTGCGGGTGAGCCGTCGGATGCGACGCCGCACGTTCCGGTCGGGCTGACCGAGGCGGACCTGCGGCGGGCGCCTCGACCGGCCGCCCCGCGAGCCAGTTGCGCAGGTCCTCGGCGAACGCAGCGGCCGTGGCGTAGCGGTCGTCGGGCGCGCGGCCCATCGCGCGGAGCACCACGCGCTCGAGCGCCTCGGGGAAAGCCGGATCGAGCTTCCGCGGCGCGACGAGGAGTCCCTGCTGGAGCGCCGAGAGGATCTCGGGCGTCGTCGTCGCGTCGTACGGCGACCGCAGCGTGAGCAACTCGTAGAGCGTCACGCCGAGCGAGTAGACGTCGGTGCGCGGGTCGAGCGGCGCCTCGCGGCGCAGCGCCTGCTCGGGGCTCATGTAGAGCGGCGTCCCGAACGTCTCGCCGGTCATCGTCAGACCCGGCGCCGCGAGGTCGGCCGCGAGTCCGAAGTCGGTGAGCCGCGGCGTGCCGGAGGGATCGAGGATGACGTTCGCGGGCTTGACATCGCGGTGGAGGATGCGCTCGGCGTGCGCGGCGTGGAGCGCGTCGGCGACGCGGGCCGCGATCTCGGCGGCCCAGCGGCGCCACGCGTCCGGCGGCATCGGCGACCCGCCGCCCGCGGCGCGCTCGCGGATGACCTCGGCGAGGGATCGTCCCTCGACGAGTTCCATCGCAAAGAACGGCACCCCGCCCGATTCGCCGACCGAGAACACCGGCACGATGTTCGGGTGACGCAGACGCCCGGCCGCCTCCGCCTCGCGGCGGAACCGCGCGAGGACGCGGGGATCGTGCGCGAGAGCCGGCGGCAGCACCTTCAGCGCGACGCGGCGGCGCAGGCTCGGCTGCTCGGCCTCGTAGACGACGCCCATCCCACCGCGGCCGATCTCGCGCAGGATGCGAAACTCGCCGAGGCGCGCCGGCGGCCGGTCGGCCGCGCGCGGCGTCGTCTCGATCTCGGCGAGGAGGTCGAGGAAGCGCGCGAGGGCGTCCGCGTGCTCGGGGTGCGCAGCGAGGAGCGCCTCCCGGTCGGGGAGTTCCCCGGCATGGAGCGCGTCGAGCACCCGGTCCTGCACGTCCTCGAGCGATTCGGACATCGATCCCTCCGCCCATCCCATGGCGGTGAACGACGCAAAGGTCACGCGGTCAGCCGGAATCCTCACGATTCTCGGCGAGCGACGCGAGACCGCGCGCGACGAGCGCCTTCACTGCGCCCTCGGACTTCCCGATCCGCGCCGCCACGTCCGCGACGGGCAGCGCCTCGAGATACCGCAGGCGCACGGCCTCGCCCTGCTCGCCGGGGAGCGCCGCGAGCGCGTCGCGCAGGATCTCGGCGCGCTCGCGGCGCATGGCGCGTCCGCTCGGGCTCGTGTCCCGCGCGGCGGGATCGTCGCCGAGCGGCGACTCGATCGCGCGCTTGCCTGCGCGGCGCGCGCGGTCGGCCTCGCGTACCTTGAACCGCGCGATGGCGACGAGCCACCGGTAGAAGGACGACGGGCCGCGGTCCTCGAACGATCCGAGCTTGCGCGACGCCTCGAGCAGCGTCTCCTGCAGCACGTCCTCGGCGGCGACGGAACCGCGCGACGCGCCGCCCATCGCCGAGCGCGTGAACGCGTAGAGACGGCCGCGGTGCCGGCCGAAGAGCTCGTCGAGCGCCGCGCGGTCCCCGCCGCGCGCCTCGTCGAGGAGCCGCCGCGTCTCCGCCATGCGGCGCATATTGCCCCAGGCTCAGGGACGGTCCTGACTTATTAACTTTTCGGTGTCGCAGGCTCGGGGACGGTCCTGACTCATGAACTTGTTCCGTGCGGACGCAGCTCGGTCGCCGACGAGCGCGAGTTCCGAACAGGCTCATAAGTCAGTCAGGACCGTCCCCAGTTACTTCGCGATGAGTTCCCGCCACGCGCGCGGCAGCTCCGTCACCGGCACGAGAAAGCCCATCTGCGCGCTGCCCTCGGTCTCGGTGATCGTGAACACCGGCACGCCGACCAGACGGAAGCGCTCGTCGAGGGCCGCGCCGCCCGAGGAGCCGGACGCGACGAACGCGTCGGTCTTGATGCGCAGCCCGGACTTCTCGCGCTCGAAGCCCGAGACGACGCCCTTCGAGAAGAGGACCGGGGAGCGCGACCCGGTGCCGCCCGGCTCGGGGAAGCCGATCGTGACGAGCGCGTCGCCGAGACGCGGCACGCCGTCGAACGCGACGGGGCACGCGGGGAAACGGTAGCCCGCGGGCAGCGGCTGGCCGTAGTGCCCGGACGTGATCTGCAGGAGTGCCAGGTCGAGGCCGTCGTCCTGCCGCACGACCTTCGCGCGGAAGAGTTCGCGCGTGATCCTCGTAGGATCGAGGTCCATCGCCACCGTGATGACGTCGTCCGCGCCGCTGCCGCCGAGCCGATCGCCGATCACGTGCTGCGCCGTCAGCACGAGACCGCTCTCGCTGACGATCGTCCCGGAGCCCGAGCCGTCGTCGACGACGACCTCGACCACCGCCGCGACCGCGACCGCGAGCTCGCGCGGGTCGGCGGGCCGGGGCAGTTGCGGGATCGCGAGCACCTCCGCGGGCGGCTCGGCGCCGAGCGAGACGACGACGCGGAACTTCACGGGCGCCTCGTAGAGCGAAGGATCGATGACGGCGAAGCGGAGCTTCCCGCCCGAGGGCAGCGCGGGATCGGAGTCCGCGTCGAGCACGAGGCTCTCCCGCGCGAGCATCGACGTGGCGGTCCACTCGGCAGCGTCGTCGTCGATCGCGGGCCCGTCGGACGACGCGAGCAGGTCCACGTCGCGGTCCGCCTCGACGACGTCGATGCGCAGGGCCGTCGCGCCCTCGGGGACGTCGATGACGAAGTCCGCACGGTGCCCGGACTCGGGTGACGTCTCCGCGTCGACTCCACGCCCTGCCTCGATCGCGCGGGGCGCCGGGAGCTTCGTCACTTCGGCGCGCAGCGTGAACTCGAGAGATCGCTTCGCGTCGCCCGGTCCCGCCGGATCGCTCGGCCGCACCTCGACGAAGAGCGGTCCGGGGCGCAGGTCGCTCTGCGCGTGCCGCGCGAGCGACAGCGTCGCGACGCCGTCCTCGTCGGTCGAATCCCACATCCAGTCCGAGACCTTCTCGGGCACTTCCCCGCCGCACGCCGCGCGGAACTCCACGGCGCCGTCGTCGCTCCGGAGCGTCACCTCCACCTGCGCCGCTTCGTCCGGCACGAGGAACACGTAGAGCGAGCCCGCGCGGCGCGTCTCGGCGACCGCTCCTCGCACGTCGCTGCCGATCTCGGCGGCGACCGGCGGCGCGGGCGTCTTCGAATCGGCGGGTTTCGTCTCCGTCGCGGGCGGAGCAACGTGCGCCTTCACGACGACGAGCCCACGGATGGACCGTTCGACCTCGTGCGACGCGAGGATCAGCGTCGTCGTCAGCGCCGCGACGACCGCCGCGAGCGCGGCCGAGAGGAGGATCGTGCGGCCCTCGGACATGGGGAGGCTGTAGCGCCCGGCGCGGTCCGGGGCAAGTCCCGTCGTCCCGGCGTCGATCCGGATGCGGTAACTTGTCGGCCGACTCTCCCGAGGAGACGAGATGGAACCCGCCGAGCAGGTCAGCGAGCGCACCCCGCCCCACCGTTGGAAGCCGATCGAGGACCTTCCGGCGGACCGGACCGCGCTCTCGCGCGCGGCGGCCGAGGTCGTGGCACTCCGACGCGCGTGGGCGGACAAGAAGAGGGAACTCGAAGAGTCGGGTGCGCTGAAGCAGTTCAACGAGCGGCTGGCTCGTCAGTGGTGCATCGAGACGGGGATACTCGAGGGCATCTACAACCTCCACGAAGACACGACGCAGTCGCTCATAGACCGGGGACTCGATCCAGCGCTCCTCTCCCGCGGCGACACGGACATCGGTGAGCTAGGGCTCGTCAAGGTCCTTGATGACCACGAACTGACCCTCAAGGGCCTCGTCGCGATCTCGACTCCGTACGCGACTCCAGCGTGTACCGAGCCGTTCACGATCACGCTCGGTCGCGATCGCATCGAACTGGAATCCTCGTTCGACGCGTGGCTGGAACGCGCCGTCACTCTCGGCCTCGAGATCTGGCGCCGCAGCCTCTGACGGCGCTCGCCCGGCTACCATCGCCCGCGTGACCCGCGTCTGCGCATCGTTCCTCGTCGTACTCTCCTGCGCGACCGCATCGGTCGCGCAGGACAAGGACCCTCCGCCCATGCCCGAACCCACGAACCGGCTCTCGAAGGAGTCGAGCCCCTACCTCCTCCAGCATCAGCACAACCCGGTGGACTGGTACCCGTGGGGCGAGGAGGCGTTCGCGAAGGCGAAGAAGGAGGGCAAGCCGATCTTCCTCTCGATCGGCTACTCGACCTGCCACTGGTGCCACGTGATGGAGCGCGAGAGCTTCGAGAAGGACGACGTCGCGAAGGCGCTCGCCAAGGACTTCGTGGCGATCAAGGTGGACCGCGAGGAGCGGCCCGACGTCGACGCCGTGTACATGGCCGCGGTCCAGGCGATGACGGGACAGGGCGGATGGCCGCTGTCGGTCTTCCTCACACCGGATCGCAAGCCCTTCTTCGGCGGAACGTACTTCCCGCCGGACGACCGCCACGGACGGCCCGGGTTCAAGACCGTGCTCGCGCGCGTCGCGGCGTACTGGAAAGAGCACCGCGCCGAAGCCGACGCGAGCGCCGAGGAGTTGACCGCGCACCTGATCGGCAAGGACGCCCCGGCCGCGCCCGGCGAGATCTCCGCCGACGTGCTCGCCCGCGGCGTCGAGCAGTTCCGCGCGTCCTTCGATCCAGTCCACGGCGGGTTCGGCGGCGCGCCGAAGTTCCCGCGGGCGTTCGCGCTCTCCTACATCCTCGGCGAGCGCCGGCGGTCGAGGAGCGCCGCGGCGATGACCGTGGTCGAGAAGTCGCTCGACGAGATGTCGCGCGGCGGCATCTACGACCATCTCGGCGGCGGCTTCCACCGCTACTCGACCGATGCGACGTGGCTCGTCCCCCACTTCGAGAAGATGCTCTACGACCAGGCGACGCTCGCGCGCGCGTACGTGGAGGCGTGGCAGGTGACCGGCGACGAGGCGTTCGCGCGGACGGCGCGGGAGACGCTCGACTACGTGCTGCGCGATCTCCAGGACGGGGCGGGCGGATTCCATTCCGCCGAGGACGCCGACTCCGAGGGCGTCGAGGGGAAGTTCTACGTGTGGACGCGCGGCGAGATCGTCGCGGCGCTCGGCGAGGACGACGGCGAGTTCCTGGCGGACCTCTACGGCGCGACGCCTGGCGGCAACTTCCGCGACGAGGTGACGCACCGCGCGACCGGTGCGAACATCCTTCACCTCGAGACGTCGGTCGCGGTCGAGGCGAAGAAGGCCGGCGTCGACGTCGCCGCGATGGAGAACCGCGCGGCGGGACTCCGCGCGAAGCTCCTCGCCGTCCGCTCGAAGCGCATCCGTCCGCATCTCGACGACAAGGTGCTCACCGACTGGAACGGTCTGATGCTCGGCACGTTCGCGTACGCGGGCGCGGCGCTCGGCGAGGAGCGGTACGTGAAGGCGGCCGCGCGTGCGGGGGACTTCCTCCTCGCGACGATGCGGACGAAGACCGGCCTCCTCCACCGCTACCGCAAGGGAGTTGCGGGCATCGACGGCTTCCTCGAGGACTACGCCTTCCTGGCGCTCGGACTCGTCGATCTCTACGAGGCGACGTTCGACGCGCGGTACCTCGAGGCGTCGCGCGACCACGCGCGCGAGATGGTCGCGAAGTTCACGGACGCGAAGGGCGGCGGCTTCCTCCTCGCGTCGGCCGCGGGCGAGGCGCTCGTCGCGCGGACGAAGGAGCTGTACGACGGCGCGCAGCCTTCGGGCAACTCGGCGGCGATGCTCGTCCTCCTGCGCGTCGGCCGTCTCGCGCAGGACGAGAAGCTCGAAGCCGCGGGCCGCACGGCGCTCGCGGCGTGGGCCTCGACGATGGAGCGCTATCCGAGCGGCTACCCCGTCGCGCTCTCGGCGGCGTCCTTCGCGATCGGTCCGTCGCGCGAGGTCGTCATCGCGGGCGATCCCGCGGATCCGGCGACGCAGGCGCTCGTCGCGGAGGTCCGCAGGCGCCATCTGCCGAACACGGTCGTGCTGCTGCATCCGCCCGGCGACGCGGGCCGCGCGATCGAGGCGATCGCGCCGTTCGTGAAGTCGCAGGGTCTCGTCGGCGGGAAGCCGGCGGCGTACGTGTGCACGAGTTTCGCGTGCAAGGCGCCGGTGACGTCGGCGGCGGAGCTGGCGAAGTTGCTGGACGACTAGACAGTGCACGCGAGACCAGAACGCGGCCGGTTTGCAATGCCGTTGTAGGGGCGGGTTTCAAACCCGCCCTCGGCCGGGGCGTCGGCGACGCCGTCGTGTTCGCGGTCGGCCGTGGGCGGGTTGGAAACCCGCCCCTACGAAGACATGGGACGCAACGATTCCGTCGTTGCGGGTTCGTCCCCGCCCCGTTCACCGCCCCCAGAGCGCCTGCAACTGATCGAGGCGCTCGTCGTAGTTCTTCGCGGCGTCCTGCCAGTCCACCTTCATCGCGCGGAAGTCGGCCGGGGGGACCTTCACGTGCGCGGGACGCGAGACGTCGGGACGCAGCGGCACCTGCGCGCCTTCGCCCTCGGCGAGCAACTGCTCGACCTTCTTCGAGAGGAGGAAGTCGATCAGCCTCCTGCCGAGCTCCGGATTCGGACCGCCCTTGATGAGCGCGACGGTGTTCGGGATGAGCAGCGTGCCCGGCTGGCCGGGGCCCTGGTCCGGGTAGACGACCTCGACGGGCTGGCCCTTGCGCTCAATCGCGTGGAAGTCGTCGATGTCGGTGAACGCGAACGCGGCCTGCCGCCCGCCGACGGAACTCGCGGCGGCGCCGTTGCCGACGGGGAAGAGGCAGCCGTTGTCGAAGAGGCCCTTGAACCACTTCATCGATCCGTCCTTGCCGAGGACGGTCATCAGCACCGCGGCGTGCGTCAGCGTCGTGCCAGAGAGCGGTTGCGCGAGTACGGCGCGGCCCTTCCACTTCGGGTTCGTGAAGTCGTTCATCGACTTCGGACGTTCCGCATCGGGCCACATCGCCGCGTCGGTCGAGACGATGAGGATGCGCGGCCGCGCCGCGAACCCGGTCCAGAGGCCGCCCGCGTCCTTGAACTCCGCGGGGATGTCGGCCGCCGACGGCGACACGTACGGCGCGAACACGCCGTCGTTCGCGAGGCGGACGACCTGCAGCGTCTCGTTGCACCAGAACACGTCGCAGCGCGGGTTGTCGCGCTCGAGCTTGAGGTCGTTCGCGAGGCCGATCGTCTTCGACTGCTCGGTGTCGAAGCGCGTCTTCAGGTGGATGCCGGTCTCGCGCTCGAAGGCTTCGAGCACCGGCTTCGCGAGGACGTCGTCCGTCGCGCAGTAGAGGACGACGCCCTCCTGCTGCGGCCAGAAGACGGCCGCGGCGACGAGCCCTCCCACGACGACCGCGCCTGCGACGAAGAACGTGGTGCGTTGCATGGTGCCCTCCGGATCGCATTCTCGGCGCTCGCCGACGCCCGACGTGTGCGGAATGACTGCGGTCGCGGAGCGGCCGTCAGTTGTTGCGCCACTTCTTGTGGCAGTCGGTGCACGACTGCTTCACCGCGTCGTAGTTCTTCGCGGCGGCGGCAGCGTCGCCCTTGCGGATCGCCTCTTCGAGCGCCTTCGAGCCCTCTTCTGCTCGGGCCATGATCGCCATGAACTCGGCGCCCATCTTCTTCGACTCGTCGAGGCGCGCCATCTCGCGGAATGCCTCCCACACGATCTTCGCCTCGTGCGGCGGATCGACGTCGGGCATCGACGGCGGCGTCGCCCACTTCGCCTCCTTCACGAACCCGACGCGCTCCCAGACGCGGTCCATCGCGGCCATGTGCTCGGCGACATCGCCGGGCGAGACGTACGAGGGCTGCTTCGCGGGGATCTGCGCGAGTTCCGCGGCCGTCGGCGGGACGCACGCCAGCACGTCGCGGTAGAGGCCCTTGTAGTTCTCGGAGCAACCGCTCTGCCTCAGCTCGGCGACCGCCTGCTCGTTCGAGATGCCGTCGATGGAGATGCGCGCGATCATCACGCCCGCGGGGCCGCGGTGCTGGCCGTGGTGGCAGTGGAAGAAGACCGGGCCGCCGGAGCTCTCGACCGCCTTGACGATCCGCTCCTGCGCGTCCTTCGGGACGGCGTTGTAGCCGATCGGGATGTGCACGTAGGTGAGACCGTACTTCGCCGCCGTCTCGGCGTCGGGCCTGGCGCCGTCCACGGAGATGAGGGTCGTGTATCCGAGGGTCGCGAGGTTCCGGAACGCGATCTCGCCCTCGGGCTGGGCGCCCTGGCCGATCTTGTCCGACCACTTCCGGTACTTGTGGATGCCCTCCGGATGTCCCTCGGCGTCGAGGACGGGGAGGGCCGGGATCGGTGCGATCGCCACGGGAGACGTCTCGATCGCTGACGGACCCAAAGGGCCCGACGGGGCCGACCCGCACCCGAGCGCCGTGAGCGCCGCGGCGCCCACGAGTCCGAGGACGGTAACGCGGGCTGACCACGGACCCGGGCTCCGGGGCGAACTTCGTGCTGCGCGCGACACGATCATCGGTCTGCCTCCGCCCGGGAGACGCAAGTCGCGTTCCGGAACGGGCGAGACGCTGTCCGACCGAGTTACCGGACCCCGCCGGAGTCTTCGGTGGAGCGCTCGATGAGCGCGCGCAGCGCGGCCCGCGCCTGCTCGGACGCCTTCGCCGTGTCGGCGGCGCCGGCGCTCTCGCCGAGGGCGGGAACCGCGGGGCCCGCGACCGCGGCGGCCGCGCGCACGAGGCGCCGGATGCGCGACGCGTCCTTCGCCTCGTCGAGCGCGCCGATGAGGTACGGCGCCGCGCGGACGCCGAACTCGTGGAGTCCCCTCGAGGCGTCGGCCGACGACGCGCCGTCGAGGGCGTCCACCCACGCGAGGACCTTCTTCTCCTCCTCGGCGGCACGGTTCTTCGCGTCCTCGAGGAGCATCGCGGCCTTCTTCGCGAGCGCCGGGGGCAGGTCGGCGCGGGCGACGACCGGGTCGAGCACGGACGCCGCTGCGACGGGATCGCCGAGTCGCAGCAGGCAGTCGCCGAGTTCCACGGCGGCCTCCGCGCGGTGCGCCGCGGCGAGGTCGGGCGAGATGCAGAGCGATTCGAGGCTCCGGCGCGCGTCGCGCAGTTCCTCCTGCCGTCCCGAACGGCAGAACGCCATCGCAAGGAGCAGGTCCGCCTTCTGGCGCGCCGCGACGGCCTCGCGCGGAACGGTCTCGACGAGTTCCTGCGCCACGGTCTTCGCGCCGTCGGGGTCGCCCTGTTCGAGGAGCAGCACCGCGAGGCGCTCGAGCAGTGCGGGCCGGCCGCCGTCGCTCTCCCAGAGACCGTCGTGCTCGGCGGCGACCTGGGTGAGGAGGTCGATCGCGAGACGGCGCAGACCGTGCTCGGCGAGCACGTCGGCCGCGGCGAGCACGCGGTCCGGCGTCTTGTCGCGGCGGCGCACGTCCTCCACGAGGTGGTCGCGGAAGAGGCGCCAGATCTCGAGGTCGTCGGCGACGTACGGGAGCAGGTTCTTCGCGGCGGAGGCGTCGTCGAGGTCGACGATCGACTTCGCCGCGGCCTGCCGCACCTTCGCGTCGACGTCGGTGTCGAGCACCCGCTGGAGGCGTTCGATGACCGCGTCGCGGCCCGGCCCCGCCGACCCGAGCGACGAAGCGCTCGTGCGGCGCACGGTGCCGTCGGCGTCCGCGAGGCCCACGGTCATCAGCGCGTCGCGCGCGGCGTCGAGCTGGCGTCCGGCCCAGAGAGTGCCGAGAGCCTTCGCGACGTCCCAGCGGACCTGCTGGTCCGGGTGCGTGGCGAGGAGGCGGGCGAAGGCGCTGATCGCCGCCGGGTCCTCGGCGCGGTTGAGCAGCACGACGAGCTTCCTGACGAGCCGCGTGTGCGTCTCGACCGAGAGCCGCTCGATGAGCCACGGCGTGAAGTCGCCCGGTGCCTGCTGGAGCGCCTCGAGGAGTGCCAGACGCAGTTCGACGTCGCCGTCCTTCAGGCTTGCGAACGTGTCCTTCAGGACGGGGACGGCGCGCGCGTCGCGCAGTTCGCCGACGAGGCGCACCGCCGCGAGGCGCGCCGCGTTCGACGCGCGACCGTCGAGACGCACGAGGTCGGTGAGCGCCGAGAGATCGGACTCGCCGACGGCCCCGCGCAGTTCCGGCGCGCGCGCCGTCAGCGCAGCGATGAGCTCGAGCACCACGGCCTCGACGTCCTCCCGGCGCAGCGCGGCGAGGCACTCGCGGGCCGCGCGGATCTTGCCGTCGGGGACCTCGGCCGCGTCGAACGGGTAGGCCGCGATGCGCTTCGCCCCCATCGCGCGGACCGCGGGGACCGACGAGCCGAGGTAGGAGTCGATGACCTGCGTCAGCGTCGCGCGCGGCAGCATCTGCGCGGCGAGCCTCACGTAGTCGGGCTCCGCGTCGCGCATCGCCGGGTTCGAGATCCGCCCCGCGCCGTCGCGCCGGAGCAGGCGCCGCAGTGCCTCGGAGAACGGCACGCCGCGGATGCCGTCGCGGAGCACCGACGCCTCCTCGCGCGTGACGGCTCCGCTCGGCAGGACGCGCTCGAACGCGCGCGCCGCGGGCTCTCGAAGCTCCTTCTGCGGACCGCCCCAGAGGTCGAGCAAGGGGTCGAGCGCCTCGGGGCTACCGGTGCGCCCGAGCAGTTCCACGGCCTCCGCGCGAAACTCCATCGGCCGCGCCGGATCGCGCGCGAGGACCACGAGTTGCTGCACGAAGGCGGCGTCGCTGTAGTTGAGGAGCGCCGCGTCGAGCGATCGGTCGAGCTCGGAGCCCGACTCGCGGCGCATGCGTTCGACGACCTCGGGGAGGAGGCGGTGCTCGGCGTCGAGGAACGTCGCGATGGCGATCTGCTCGACCACCGTCGGATGGGCGCCCGTGTCGGCGAGGAGGTCGCGCAGACAGCCGTCGGCCTTCGGCGTCTTCTGGCGGAGCAGGAGCTGGACGATCTGCAGGTCGCGGTCGGCCTGCTTCGCGAAGAACGGGTTGCGCAGCCGCGCGACGAGCTCGTCGAGGTCCTTCGTCTCGTCCTCGCCCTCGCCGCGCGCGGGCGCCGCGAGCGCGAACGACGCCGCGAGCGCCGCGCAGGTGAATGCGCGGAGCGTGAGGCGAAGGACGGAGCGCTCGGTTCCCATCACGGCGGCACGCCGATGGTACGGGGCGTGTCCAGAGGGGGACGGGCGGGCACCGCGACGCGCCCGTGGCGCGCGCCTCGACGGGTGGGTAGTTTCGTGCCGACGAACCGGTTCCGGGAGGGCAGAGCCATGGAGTCGCCGCGCATCGTTTCGTGCCAGCGTCTCGCGAGGATGGCGCTCGTCGCGTTCCTCCTCGCGTCCGCGCCCGCCGTCGCGGTCGCCTCCCCGGAGTCCGACTTCAAGAAGGCCGCGAGGGCGGCGGCGAAGCGGATCGCGGCGCTGTCGAAGTCGACGACGAAGACCGTGAAGTCGGATCTGAAGACCGCGGCCGCCGGCTACGGCGCGGGCGGCCTCGACGCGGCGGCGGCCCTCGCGCAGGCGGTCGGCTCCGTGACGGCGCAGCGCGACGCGCTCCTCGACGCCGCGCTCACCGAGGTGACCGGCCTCGCGGCCGCGGGCGCGACGATCCTGCGCGACGCCGGGACGCTCGCGCCCGGCGCGGACTTCCAGGCGGGCGGCCGCGGCACGTGGGACGACACGGTCGCCGCCGTCGATTCCATCCTCGGCGCGTCCGACGATCAGGTCGCCGCCGCGTTCGCGAAGTTCGCCGGCGACATGACGAAGGGCGCGAAGAAGCGCGACGCCGTCGCCGACGTGCGCTTCCGCGTCCCCTCGCACGACGGCGCCATCCGCGCCGTCGAACCGCCGGCCGTCGGCGCGCGCGCGCTCCGGCGCGAACTCGATCGCAGCCCCGCGCAGATCCTGATCGCCGCCCGCATGGCCGAGACGAACTCGTCGTTCCTCCTCGAACTCGGCGTGCGGTTCGACGGTCCGTCGGTCGGCGTCGTGGCGTCCTCGACGGCGTCGGAGACTTCCGGCCTCGGCACGCTGAACCTCGGCGGGGGCGGCACGGCGACCGGGTCGTTCCTCCTCGCGCCGCTCGCGAACCCGGACAGCTTCGTCCGCGTGGTCCTCGACGCGGCCGCCGAGAGCAGCACGGCGGCGCTGATCTCCGCACCGCGCATCACATCGGCCCCGGACGGGACGGCGGCGATCGTGAAGGAGTTCGGCGTCGACCTGAGTGAAGCCGGGAAGTCGCTCTCGGGGTCCGGCCGCGACGCGCTCGCGCTGCTCGCGCTCCGCCTCGCGAGCCACGTCGCCGCGGTGGGCCGCGGCCAGGCGAGCGCTCAGCGCGCGCTCGAGACGGGATGGACCGACCTGCGCAACGCGCGCGAGGCGATCGCGCTCGCCTTCCAGCAGGCGCACGCGGACCCGGTCGCGGCGGTCCGCTCGGCGCTCTCGGGCGGCGGCTTCGGCGACGACGACCTGACGGCCGACTTCGCGCCCGACGCCCCGGGCGTGTACGGCGCCGCGGCGGCGGCGATGGCTGCGACGCTCGCGAAGTCGCAGGACGCCGCGACGAGGCAGTACGAGGCGTTCGTGGCCAAGATCCTCGGCCTCGCGAAGAAGCAGAAGGAGGCGATCGGCGCGAACCTCGTCGTCGGCCGCATGCCGGATCTCGCCGCCCCGATGGTCACGACGGCGGCGTCGCCGCCGTCCGAGGTGCTCACGCATCCCGAGATCACCGACGGCCTCGTCCTTCGCGTCAAGCCGGCCGTGGGTCCCGACGGGTTCACGGTGCTGCTGATCCTGCAGACGGATCCCGTCCGGTTCCCGCAGGTCATCACGACCGCTGTGACCATCCCCGACGGCACGTCCGCCGTGCTCGGCACCTTGGTCTCCGGACCGGGCGGCACGTCGCAGTCGCAGGTGCCGATCCTCGGCGACCTCCCAGTGCTCGGCTGGCTCTTCCGCGCGAAAGCAGCGGCCGACACGAAGAGTTCGCTGCTCATCCTGACGAAGCCGACGCTCGTCACATCGGACGAGTGAAGCGGGCGGGCACGCTACTCCCCGAGTCCGCGCAGCGCCGCGAAGACGTCGCGCAGGCGCGCGAGCGCGCGGTGGCGCGACTGCCGCGCCGCGGTGTAGGAGATGCCGAGGCGCGCGGCCTGTTCCTCGAGCGCGATGCCCGCGACCGTCCACTCGACGAACGCACGGTCGCGGGGGAGCAAGAGGACGAGAGCGCGCTCCGCGCGGCGCGCGGCGTCGTCCCGGTCGGCGCGCGTCCCGGGGCCGGTCGCGTCCGACGCGGGCTCCGGCACGGCGCCGGGATCGTCGGTCCCGGCGCCGCCCTGCGTGATGCGGAGCAGACGGTGCGGTTCGCGGCGCAGCGCCGCCCAGTACGCGTGGCGGTCGGCGAGGTGCGAGGCCGCGACCTTGTAGAGCCAGGAGAGGAACGCCGCGCGGGACGGGAAGCTGCAGCCCGTGCCGTGCTCGAGAGCGCGTGCGTGGATCGACTGGACGAGATCGTCGGCGCTCTCCTTCGCGAGGAGTCTCCCCGCGCGGCGGCGGACGAACCGGACGACGTTCCCCTGCGCGTCGGGGAGGAGTTCGGCGACGGTCGAGTTCACCGCGCGCCTCGTGTCGCCGGCTCGACGACGAGACGGAATCCGAACTCGCGGTCGGCGCGGTCGGGGCGCGCCCCGCGCGGCGCCCAGATCCTGAGCCAGTCGGTCGCGCCCTGCGCCCACGACCCGCCGCGGACCTGCCTGAGCCCGCGCGGTTCGTCGAACCACTCGTCGCACCACTCCATCGCGCTGCCGCAGAGGTCGAAGACGCCGTACGGCGACTCGTCCACCGGGTAGCTGAGCACCGGCTCGGGCGCGGGATACGGCCGCGAGAAGCACGAACTCGCCCATCGGGGACGGAACGTCGGCCCGAACGGGAACGTGCGGTGCAGGTGCGCGCCGGCGGCGCCGATCCACTCCTCGCGGCGCGGGAGGCGGTAGGTCCACGGCTCGCCCGAGGCCGCGGCCCGTGCCGTCCGCCACGCCGCGTACGCGACGGCGTCGTCGAACGAGACGCCGAGTACGGGGTGATCGGGACGCGTCCCCTCGGGGAGACGGAACGTCCCGTCCGCGTCGCGCGGCCAGAGCGGCGGGTCGATCTCGTGACGCGGCACGAGGACTTGCGCCCGCGACGCGTCGATCGCCGCGCGGGACGCGGGATCGCGGAGGAACTCGAGGTACTCCCCCGCCGTCACCTCGCGCTCCTGGATCCACACGTCCTCTCCGACGGGACCGGGAACGAGCACGCATCCCGCCGGACGCTCCGCCGGCAGCGGCAGGCGCCGCTTCACCACGTTCGGCCGCGCCACGACGAACTGGACTCCCCCGCGGACATCGAGGCGCCCCTCGCGGCGGAAGAGGAACACGTACTCGCCGGGCGGGACCCGGGCGGACGCGGACGCCGCCGCTGCGAACAGCGACGCCGGTCCGTCGAGGAGCGGCGCCGCCGTCGCGCGGACGTCGAGACCCGCGGGCAGCACGACGTCGCGGAGAGTGCCGTCCCGCCAGAGCGCGGCCGCAACGCCGCCGCGGCGCGCCGCGTCCGCGGGCGAGAGCGGCGTCGCGCCGAGTTCCGCGAGCGAACGGCCGCACAGTTCGATCGGCGTGCCGTCGCCGCGGACGAACGCGAACGCGCGCTCCGGCGCGTCGGAGCCGAGACGGACGGCGTCGGCGACGTCGTGGACGGAGACGCCGTCGATCGAGACGATCCGGTCCAGTGCACGGAGCGGCGGACCGGTCGCATCGACGAGCACGCACGACTCGATGAGGTGCCCCGCGAGACGGACGACGTGAGCGCCCTCGGGGACGTCGCCCGAGCCGCGAGCGATCCGCAGGGCCCACGGCGACGGAGGCAGCCCCTCGATCGGCCCGCGCCACGGGACCGGGACGAGACGCCGCCCGCCGCGCGGCTCGAGTTCGTCGCGCAGGACGACGCGGAAGAGGTGGACCTCGGCGTCCGGCGGGTCGGCGACGAACTGGACATCGGCGCTGCCCGAGACCTCGCGCGCGGCCGGGCCCGCCGGGTCCGCGCGCTCGACCATCTGCCGCTGCACGGCCGCCGCGGCGTCGTCCCCCGCGGCCGCAGCCGCGCGCCAGCCGATCAGGTGGAGCCGCGCGCGCGCCGCGGCGAGTCCGTCCACGTCCGGGGCGAGGCGCTCCGCGCGGTCGAGGTGCGAGAGGATGCGCAGGAACCGCGAGTCGCGCTCCCGGCGGATCGCATCGAGTCCCCTCACCTGCTCGTTCAGGCGGGCGACCTCGTCGTCCGCGAACCAACGCGAGATGAGTCCGGCCTCGCCCTGCCGCACCGCGACCGCGAGCGCCGACTCGCGCCCGGGGTCCGCCTCGTACGCGTCGGTGAGGAGCGTCGCCTCGCGGACGGCTTCGCGGGCCTCGTCGCGGATGCGCGCCTGCGCCGCCGAGCGCATCGCCGCCGAGAGCGCGATCCCGCCGCAGACCGTCAGCACGACGAGCGCGGCCGTCCCGGCGGCGACGGGATGCCGCCGGGCGTGACGCAGCAGTGCTCGCACGGGCCCCGGCCGCCGGCTTCGGATCCGCTCGCCGCGCAGCGCCCGTTCGAGGTCGTCGGCGAGGGCCTCGGCCGACTGCGGCCGCCGCGACGGGTCCTTCTCGAGTCCTGCGAGTACGATCGTCTCGACGTCGCGAGGCACGTGCGGCGCGAGCCGTCGCACCGGCACCGGCTCCTCGACGAGCGTACGGCGCAGCACCTCCTCGAACCGGTCCGACGCGAACGGCACGCGTCCCGTCAGGCACTGGTAGAGCGTGGCGCAGAGGCCATAGACGTCGGTCCGTCCGTCCGACGGCTCGCCAGTCAATTGCTCGGGCGCGGCGTAGAACGGCGACCCGGCGAACGTCGTCGTCAGCGCTCCCGGCGTGCTCTCCGGCACCTGCGCGATCCCGAAGTCGAGGAGCATCGGCGCGTCGTCGGGGCGCACGTGGACGTTCGAGGGCTTCACGTCCCGGTGGACGACTCCCTCGCGGTGCGCCGCGGCGAGGCCGCGCGCGAGCGCCGCTCCCCAGCGCACGACCCGGTCCACGGCGACGAGTTCGCCGCGCGCCGACGCGTCCGCGACGATCCGGTCGAGTCCTCGTCCGGGCACGAGTTCGAGGGCGAGGTACGACGTCTCACCCTCCTGCCCGAACTCGAGCACGCGGACGACGTTCGGGTGCCGCACGCGCGAGAGCGCCAGCGCCTCGCGGCGCAGTCTCTCCAGCGCCGTCGCCGACGCCGCGAGTTCCGGGCGCAGCACCTTCACCGCGACCTCGGCGCCGTCCGGTTCGCGCACCGCGCGAAAGACGGTTCCCATCCCCCCGGCGTCGAGACGTTCGACGAGGCGGTACGGACCGAGACGGTCGAGCGACCGCGACGCGGCGACCGCGCGGCGCGGGCGGATGCTCCACAGCTCCTCGATCCGCGACCGGACGGCCGGACCGAGGTCCGGGTGCCGCGCGACGACAGCGGCCGGATCCTCCGGGCGCCCGGCGGCGCACGCCGCGAGGTACTCGTCGTACACGGCTTCGTCGCGGGTGTCCGAGCGGCTCACGCGTGCCCTCCGGAGAAGGCGAGGATACGTCAACGCCCGCGCGGTCCGTCGCGTCTGAGTTCCGGGCCCGGTGACACCTTCCCGCGCTTCCCGTTCTCACAGGGATGTCGGGATCGGAGCCCTCTCGGTGGACGAGGGGCCCGCCCGGCCCCGGAGGTGGGAGATGAGGAGGGTCGCAGCGGTCGCGGTGCTGGTCACGGGGGTGCTGGTGGGCGCCGGGCCGGGACCAGCGGAGGCGGGTCCCGGGAAGTACACGCCGGGCCCTCGCCGTAGCTTCAACGACACGCTGAGTCTCCTAGGCATGACCTTCAGGAGCGGGATCGGCCTGGAACTGAACAGGCTCCAGGCCCGGGTCAGCACCGTCTTCGACCCGCGCGAATCCGAGATTGGAGACGTTGTCCGTGAGGGGTTCAGGGCCGTGACGATCGATCTGTGGATCGACACAAGCCAGACATGGAATGACAAGGTCGAGGAGGTCAGGGGCACGGACCCCGAAGTGGCCGCACAGCAGTCGGCTGCCGGGCAGCTTCCACGGACCGCGGCAGACAAGCTCCACGAGGCCGAACGGATCGCAACCGGCAAGTTCCGCATCGGCATCGGGAAGACCTTGGCCGAGGTCCGCGAGGCCTTCGAAGAGGCGGGTCAGCCGGTCGCGATCGTCGGGCCGATCATCCCCGATCCCCCGCACCCACTCGCCTATCTCCATCCGTCCGTGCCGAACATCTTCCCGATGGGGATGATCGTGGGCAGTTGCGACGGCACCGCGACCGTCCTCACTCTCGATCCCGCCGTCGGACAGGAACCCGCCGCCGACGAGTCGTACATCCAGTTCGTCGGTCCGGACTCACCCGACGTCGCGGCCGAACTGCGGATGAAGAGCGGAGTCGACTTCCCCGCGGACGAACCGTCCCGCTCCTCCGCCTTCGAGTTCACCGGACTCGCCCCGGGCACCTACATCGTCGACGTGGGCGTCATCAAGGACGGCGTCCGCGCCCGCGTCGCCTACGAGGCGATCACCATCCCGGACTGGGGCGGCACGCAGATCGCGCCCGACCCAACGATCGCGGCGCAGGTGAAGGAATCCGGGGTCTCGCTGAGGCGCTTCGTCAAGCAGGCCGGTTCGACGCTCGTCAGGGAAGCGCGAGCGATCGCGAAGGATGCCGCGCGGGGAACGGCCCCCACCGACGAGCTCTTCGGGCGAGCGTCCGACCTGTTCGGCGAGGTGCACAGGCAGTTCCGGACGCTCCGAGAGGCGCACAGGGACGATTGGATCGCCGCCCATGGGGCTCTCCGGATGACGAACCCTTTCGCCGCCGCCAACGAGATCACCGCCGGCAGGGGGAGCGCCGCAGAGCGCGTTCAGGCAGACGAGGGGGCCGCGGACGACCTCGGTCGCAAGTACCTCCTCCAGGCCGCGGTGACGATGGGCAACGGATTCGCGAAGCGCGGCAGCCCGATCGCCTACTCCTCGTCCTCGGCGGGGCGCACGCCGCACCCGGCTTCCTACACCCCGGCGACGTCGTCGAACTCGAGGTCCTTCTTCAACGGCATCTCGGTCCTCGCGACCTGCAGCGGGAACCTCAGCATGTTCGTGGTGGACCCTCGCGACGACGACGAGATCGACCGCGTCTTCTTCGAGATCCGCGAGATCGACACCCGGACGCTCGTGCTGAGGCGCGAGCTCGTGGACGTCGACTTCGAGGAGGAGTCGGTCGCTCTCGTCGAGGCGGCGGGGCTCCTGCAGCCCGGACGCACGTACGACGTGCGCCTCGTGAGCGGCGGCGACCCGCCTTTCGCCACTCTCGACGCGGCGGTGATCACCTGCCCCAACTGGAGCGGTGCCGAACCTCCGCCCCCGCCTCCGTCCTGCGGCGCGACGACCGCCTCCGTCACGCACGACGGCCAGGCGCTCGCGATCCCCCCGCTCTTCAGCTTCACCGCCGCCTTCGTGGGGAACGGTCTCCAGAGCGTGAACGTCGTCTTCAAGGACCCCGCGAAGCCGAACGACCCGACGGTCAACTTCAGCATGCTCGTGTCGGTCCCCATCCCGCTCGACGGGTCGCTCGGCGAGGAGTGGATCTTCACGTACCCGCCCCGCGTTGCCGGGCTCGGCGCCTACGTCTACGACCCCGTCACCTTCTACTTCACGAGCGCGTCGACGGCGACCGTCACGATCCGGAACCTCAAGAACCTCCTCAGCCCGCCGGGTTGCGTCGAGATCGTCATCGATGGCACGACGCCCGACGGAAAACCGGTCCGGTTCCGGTTCACGCTGCACACGGATCAGATGAACAAGTAGCGGCGGTCCCTCGCGCTCCGGGCGACGAGGTCTCTACTCCAGCGCCTCCGCGATCGTCTCCGCGATCTCGTCGGGACCCTTCGCGGAGACGTCGACCGTGAGACGCGCGACCTCGCGGTAGACAGCCATCCGCTCCGCGCGCTGGCGCGCGAGTTCCTGACGGAGCGGGAGTCCCGTCAGCGCGGCGCGCGGCGTCGCGGCCCAGCGCGCGACGAGGACGTCGTCGGTCGCGTCGAGGAGGACGACGGGCCAGAGGTTGGCGGCGCTCCTGAGGAGGTCCGCGTGGAGCGCGGCGCCGCCGCCGGTCGCGATGACCGCGCCCGGCCGCGAGAAGGCGGCGCGCAGCACCTCGGCCTCGATCGCGCGGAACTCGCGCTCGTCGCCGTCGCGGATCATCGCGTCGGGACTCTTGCCCGCGCGCTCCTCGACGTCGCGGTCGGTGTCGACGAGCGGACGTCCGAGAAGACGCGCGAGGCGCGCGCCCGTCTCCGACTTCCCCGTGCAGCGGAGACCGACGAGCACGACCGACGTCGCGAGCGCGTTCAAGTGCGCCGTCCCCGCGCTGCGCATGCCGTAGTAGTTCGCGGGCCGCCCGGCGAGGAGGCGCGCCTGCTCGCGCGCCTGGTGGAGCAGCATGCTGAAGCCGCGCGCCACGCGGTGCCCCGCCGCGAGCGCCGCCTCCTCGTTCGCGGTGAGGCCGGGCGCCACGATCATCTCAAGGAGGAGTGCGCGTTGCGGCAGCGACGCGAACGGGAACACCGCGACGCCTCCAGGACCGCCCGCGGGCGTCGCCTGCAGGACGAGCGACGGCGCGGCGGCGACGGCGTCGTCCACGGTCCGCGCGACGCGGATCTCGGGCTCGCCGTCGCGGCGGAGCGACGTCAACCGCTCGGCCGCCTCCGGACGCCGCGCGTGGACGACGATCGGCCCGCAGCCGAGTCGGACGGCCGCGCGCACGGCCGCGCGTGCCGCGCCGCCCGCGCCGAGGACGAGCGCCGTGCGCCCCGCGACGGGTTGGACGGCGCCGAACGGCTTGACCGCGTCGATCGCGCCGCGGACGTCGGTGTTGTGCCCGATGAGTCCGCGATCGTCCGCGAGGACCGTGTTGACGGCGCCCGTCTCCTCCGCTTCCGGCGCGAGTCGCGCGCCGCGCGCGCGCAGCAGTTCGAGCACGCGCTCCTTGTGCGGCACCGTCACCGCGGCGCCCGCCCAGCCGAACCGCTCGATCGCGTCGAGCGCCGGCGCGGGGTCGTCGCACGACCAGCGCAGCGCCACGTGCCGCACGCCGAGACCGTCGAACGCGCGGTTCAGCATGTCGGGCGAGACGCTGCGTTCGACGTCGGCGCCGAGTAGGACGAAGAGCGGCGCGCCGCGGCGCAGTCGCTCGAACCGCATGCGCTCCACGGTCGCACGCACCGTCGGGATCGGCGCGGGGATGAGTCCGCCCGGCGCGAGCGACGCGTAGGTGAAGAGCGAGCCCATCGTGGCGCCCGCGTAGCGCGAGAACGGCGAGTTCGAGACGTGCGCGGCGAGCCGATTCGGGTGGCGTCCGACGAGGTCGAGGAGACGGACGACGTCGGCGGCCGATCCGCGCAGAGGCACGAGCTTGGCCGCGTCCGCGGGCGGTTCGAGGAGGCGCGCGACGACGTCGTCCGCGCGCTCCGGCAGCGTCGGGACGTGCAGAGAACGCACGATCTTCGCGCCGCGGCCCGCGAGGCGTGCGATCGCCGCTGCGGGCACGTCGTCCTCCACGTCGACCCAGGCAGCACCTGCGTCCGCGGCACGCGCGAGCAGGTCGAGGCGCGCGTCCTCGCTTGCGTCGAACGCGCCGCCCTCGCCCGCGCGGCGGCACGTGGCCATCACGGGTTTCGGCGACGCCTTCACGATCTCCACGAGACGCGCCGCGGCGTCGGGCAGGTAGTCGAGTCGCACCTCGATGACGTCGCACATCGCCGCCGCGCGCCCCGCGAGGAGGCGCAGGAGCGACGCGGTCGAGCGCGGTCCGTAGGTGCCGACGAGGAGGGTCACGG